>DATDGI010000194.1:0-72428 GCA_036522155.1 Streptosporangiaceae bacterium | reverse complement strand
CGAGTCGCCCTGGTCGCGGGTGCGCCACCACTGCATCAGCGCGACCGGGGCCGAGGTGGGCAGGAAGCCGTTCAGCATGACCGGCCGGGTGGGATCGGCGGCCCGGACCGCGGCCACCTCGGCCCGGACGAACGCCTCGGCCAGCCGCCAGGAATGCTCCAGCCCGAGCGGGTCGACCGCCTCGTGCTCGACCTGCCAGCAGATGACCGACTCGCGGCCGGCGTACCGCTGCACCACCTTCGTGAGGTACTCGGTGGCCGCGGCCAGCAGGCGCTCCTGCCCGTCCGGCGTGATCAGCGTGCCCTCGGGCAGTGGCCGGTCGAGCCGGTGCGCCGGCACGAAGTATTCGGGGTAGCCGAACGCCTTGACCGCACCGACGCAGATGATGACCTGCTTGCCGGCTTTCTCGGCCGCGTCCAGCTGGCGGTCAAGCTCGTCCGGCTGGAACTGGCCCGGCCCGGGCTCCAGCCGGTCCCAGTAGGCGGCCAGCCGGATCAGGCCGAACGGGTAGCCCAGCAGCGTGCGCAGCGCGTCCTCCGGGTCGAGCCCGAGCGCCTCCGCTTGCAGCGGCCGGAAGCTGATCCCGAGCTGGGCCGTCCCGCGTGGCTCGACCGGCACCTGCCGCCACCGCTCGGTCAGCCGCCGGGCGGCCGGCCCGATCCGGACCTCGGACAGGGCCGGCAGCAACGCGGCCGCGGCGGCAGCCCCGGCCGCCCCGATAGCGGCCCGCCGCCGGCTGCCTGCGCTGCCCATGGCTCCATCCTGCCGGGTGGGCACCGCGGGTGCGTGCGCCTCGGCTACGGCGCGCTGAACCGCCCGGCCTGGTTCCCGCGCAGCAGGCCGGCCGGCAGCTTCCGGCCGGCCATGGCCAGCAGCAGGTGCTGGGCCAGGCCGGACACCGGCTCGCCGGACCCGAGCGACCAGTCCAGGTCGTCGGCCCGCAGTTCCACCCCGGCCAGGTCGGTGCCGAAGACCGCGCCGCCGCCCCGCGCGGTGAGCGTGTCCAGCACGGCGATCAGATGCGGCTCCGGCACCCGGCGCCCGGTGCCCAGCGGCACGGTGATGTCAAGCCCGTGGATGACGTCGTGGGTCAGTGCCGCCTCGTACCCGCCGCCCGGGGGCTGCCACGGGTGGTGCACGTTGTCCGCCACCGCGGCCACCAGTTCGGCCACCGGCACGGCCGCGTCACGCCGGGCGCAGTGGTCGGACATCCGGTCGAAGTCGCCCTGCCACTCGGCCAGTTCGCGCAGGTACTGGTCGGGGGAGTAGCGGAACGGCATGGTGATGTGCGCGACCACCTCGCGCACCCGCCAGCCGGCGCACAGCGTCGGCGCGTCCCACTGCTGCGGCGGCAGCCCGGACAGGAGAGTCGCGAGCGCCTGCCGTTCGGCTGCGATGAGGTCGGTGATGGTTGCGGTCGGCATGTCTGTCACCTCTGGTGTGTGATCCCGGCCAGATAGCCGGCGAAACGGTCGAGTGAGGTCAGGAATCCGGCCTGCGCCTGCGGGGTGAGGAACGCAGCCGGCACATTGGCCTGGTGGATGCGGATCTCGGTGCGCGAGCCGCCGAGGTCGGTGAGGGTGGCGGTTACCGTCATCCCGCTGTGCGTCTCGGTCCACACCAGCCGCTCCGGCTCGGTGACCTCGACGTAGACGGCCCGGGTCGGGTACTGGCTGCCGTCGGCATCGCTGACCATGACGGTCTCGAACACGCCGCCCGGGCGGGGGTCAACCGTGATGTGGGCCAGCGGCGCGCTCACCCCGGCCGGGCCCCAGAAGTGGGTCAGGTGCTCCGGGTCGATCAGGCAGCGGAAGACCAGTTCGCGCGGCGCGTCGAAGACCCGGGCGAAGCTGAGCTCGCCCAGCGCCTGGTCAGTCATGATCGTCTCCTGTCGGGTGCGCTTTGCTGCAGGCCGCGCAGGTGGGCGTCGAGCTTGTCGAACCGCTCGGCCCAGATCCGCCGGTTCTCCTCGATCCAGCCCAGGGCCTCGTCGAGCGCCTCGGCCCGCAGGTGGCAGGGCCGGAACTGGGCGTGCCGGGTGCGGGAGATGAGCCCGCAGCGCTCCAGCACCTTCAGGTGCTTGGAGATGCCCGGCAGGGACATGCTGAACGGCGCGGCCAGCTCGTTCACGGTGGCATCCCCGGCCGCCAGCCGGGCCACGATGGCCCGCCGGGTCGGATCGGCCAGCGCCGTGAACGTCGCGTCCAGCCGGTCAGGGATCATGGCCATACTTAACCATATGGTTAGTTAGCTGTCAAGTTAAGTACCTTCCCTTGCCATGCCCTTCTGAGCCTTGGCGTCTCGGCGCTGCCATGATGATGTCAAGCTGGCGTTGGAATGACTTGCAATGACGTCAAGATGATGTCATCATGACGTCATGGACCTCACGCAGTATGTCAGCAGCCTCCGCCAGGAGCTGGCGGTGGCCGCGGAAGCCGGCGGGGACGACGCCCGCGCGCTGGCCGAGCGGCTCACCGCGCCGCTGGAGTCGGCGGTGTGGCTCGTCCTGCTCGATGCGCTGTCGGCGGCGGCGGCCGAGATCACCCGTGACCTCGCCCCCGGATCTGTGGATCTGCGGCTGCGCGGGCGCGAGCCGACCTTCGTGGTGACGCCGCCGCCGGCCGGCTTCGGCGAGCCCGGTACGCCGGCCGCCGCGCCGCCGGTCGACCCGGAGGAAGGCGCGAACGCGCGGATCAGCTTCCGCCTCACCGAGCATCTCAAGGGCCGCATCGAGGAAGCCGCCGGCCAGGCCGGGCTCTCGGTCAACGCCTGGCTGGTCCGGGCGGCCTCGGCCGCGCTGGAGTCCGGCGACCCCGGCGACCCCGGCGGCCGGGCGGCCCGGCGCACGCCGTGGGGCGGTCAGCACTACACCGGCTGGGTCAGTTAGGAGTCAATGCCATGCCCACCTTCGACACCCCCGAGCCGATTTCGGTCACGATCGACCTCGGCCTCGGCGACGTCCGCATCGCGGCCAGCGACCGCACCGACACGGTCGTGGACGTGCGCCCCACCAACCAGGCCAGTGAGAGCGACGTACGGGCCGCGGAGCAGACCCAGGTCGAGTACGCGGCCGGCCAGCTGCTGGTCAGGACGCCGAAGCCACGCGCGCTCAGCGTGTTCGGCAAGACCGGCTCGGTCGACCTGGTCATCGAGCTGCCCACCGGCTCGCATCTGCGCGGCGACGCCGGCGCGGCGACCTTCCACTGCCGGGGCCGGATCGGCGAATGCCGGGTCAAGACCGGGCTCGGCGACATCGCCGTGGACCGTGCGGCCGGGCCCGCCGACGTCAGCACCGGCACCGGCAAGGTGCAGCTGGGCGCGATCGACGGCAGTGCGGTGGTCAAGAACTCCAACGGCGACTGCTGGATCGGCGAGATCGGCGGCGACCTGCGGGTGCACACGGCCAGCGGCGACATCGAGGTCGGCCATGCGGGGGCCAGCCTCGCCGCCAGCACCTCCTATGGCGACGTCCGGGTCGGTGAGATCGTCCGCGGCTCGGCCTCGCTCCGGACCAGCTTCGGCGAGATCGAGATCGGTATCCGTAACGGCACCGCCGCCCGGCTCGACGTGTCCACCAAGTTCGGCCGGGTCCTCAATGACCTGGCTGCGTCGTCCGGCCCCGCGGCCTCCGCCGAGACCGCCGACGTGCGCGCATCCACCAGCTACGGCGACATCCTGATCCGCCGGGCCTGACCTCGCTCAAGGAGAAGCTATGACAACGACAGTGGCGACCCGGCCGGCGATCACGGTGACCGGGCTGCGCAAGTCCTTCGGCAGCAAGGTGGTGCTGGACGGCATCGACCTGAACGTCCCCGAGGGGACGATCTTCTCGCTGCTCGGCCCCAACGGCGCGGGCAAGACCACGATGGTGTACATCCTGTCCACCCTGATCACCGCGGACGCGGGGGAGATGCGGGTGGCCGGGCACGACCTGGCCAGGGAGCCCGACGCGGTCCGCGCCGCGATCGGGGTCACCGGCCAGTTCTCGGCCGTGGACAACCTCCTGACCGGCGAGGAGAACCTGCTGCTGATGGCGGACCTGCACCACCTGGGCCGCCAGCAGCGGCGGCAGCGGACCGCCGCCCTGCTCAACCGGTTCGGCCTGACCGACGTGGCCAGCAAGGCGGCCTCGACCTACTCGGGCGGCATGCGGCGCCGGCTCGACCTGGCCATGACCCTCACCGGCGACCCGCGGGTGATCTTCCTGGACGAGCCGACCACCGGGCTTGACCCGCGCGCCCGCCGCACCATGTGGGAGATCATCCGTGATCTCGCCGCCGATGGCGTCACGATCTTCCTCACCACGCAGTACCTGGACGAGGCCGATCAGCTCGCCGACCGGATCGCGGTACTCGACCACGGCCGGATCGTGGCCGAGGGCACCCCCGGGGAGCTCAAGCAGCGAATCCCGGGTGGCCACATCCGGCTCCAGTTCGCCAGCCCGGGCGAGCTGGCATCGGCCGCCCGCGTCCTTGGTACGGCCGCCCGCGACGACGAGGCCCTGGCCCTGCAGGTGCCCACCGACGGGAACCTCCGGTCGCTGCGGGCCGTGCTCGACAAGCTCGACGGCGCGCAGATCGAGCCGGACGACCTGTCGATCCACACGCCTGACCTCGACGACGTCTTCTTCGCCCTCACCGGCAGCCCCAGCACACAGAAAGAAGCAGAGTGATGAGCACCCTTTCCCTGGCCGTCACCGATTCGGCGACCATGCTGCGCCGCAGCCTGAAGCACATGCGGCGGTACCCGTCCCTGACCGTCCTGGTGGCCGGCATGCCGGTGGTCTTCCTGCTGCTGTTCGCGTACGTCTTCGGCGGCACGCTGGCCGCCGGGATCAGCGGCGGGACCGGTGGCCGCGACGTCTACATCAACTACGTGATCCCGGGCATCCTGCTGATGACCGTGGCCACGGCCGCCCAGGGCACAGCGGTGTCGGTGGCCATGGACATGACCGAGGGCATCATGGCCCGGTTCCGGACCATGGCTATCGCCCGGGTCTCGGTGCTGACCGGCCACGTGCTCGGCAGCATGATCAAGACCTTCTTCGGCCTCGTGGTCGTGGTGGCCGTGGCGCTGCTGGTCGGGTTCCGGCCCACTACCGGCCCGCTGGCCTGGCTGGCGGCCGCCGGTGTCCTGGCGATGATCACCTACGCGCTCACCTGGCTGACGGTGGCGCTCGGCCTGGCGGCCAAGAGCGTCGAGAGCGCCAGCAACACCCCGCTGTTCCTGACCATTCTGCCGTTCCTGAGCAGCGGTTTCGTGCCCACCCAGTCGATGCCGGCCGGTGTGCGCGCCTTCGCCGAATACCAGCCGTTCACGTCGGTCACCGAGACGCTGCGGGGGCTGTTCTTCGGCACCCCGATCGGCGACAACGCGGTGGTCGCCGTCGCCTGGTGCGCCGCGATCACGCTGCTCGGCTACCTGTGGTCGCGCAAGCTGTTCACCCGTGACCCGATACGGTGACAGGCGTGCAGTCTCCGGCCAGCCCGCTCGGGCCCGACGTGGCGGTCACCCACATCCTGGTGGTGACCGCCCCGGCCCGGTCCCGTGACTTCTGGGTGGATGTGCTGGGCGCGGAACTGTACCGGGAGTACGGGGAGACCAGCGTGGTGCTCCGGTTCGCCGGCACCTGGCTGCTGCTGGTGAGCGGCGGCGGCCCGACCGCCGACAAGCCGGGCGTGACCTTCGCGGCCCCGCCGGATCCGGACCAGGTAAGCCACGCGATGACGCTGCGGGTCGCGGACTGCCGCGCAGCTTATGACGCGCTCCGCGCCCGCGGCGCCGTCTTCCTCACCCCGCCGCACGACTGGGGCGCGGAGATCCGCTGCTTCCTCCGCGACCCGGACGGCCACCTGGTGGAACTGAGCCAGGCGGTGCCCGGCTGAGCACCGGGTGGCAGGCGGCCGGCGCGGATGATCGGATTACCGGGATGATGGCGCGAGGCCGGCCAGGGCGGCGGCCGCGAGCCGGGCGGGCAGGCCCGGGGGAGGAGCGGCCGGGCGGCCCTGCGGGCTGAACAGCGCTCCGGGCAGCACCTCGCCGTGCATCGCGCCGACGACCAGCTTGGTGGCCGCGTCGATGTCGGCGGCCGCGCCGACCCGGCCAAGTTCCTGCTCCGCGCGCAGATAGCGGGCGAGGATCGCGGGCAGTCCCTCACCGCCGCCGGACCCGGCCTGCGGCTCCGGCCCGGCGCCGAACGCCGGGTCGCCGCCCACCATGGCGTGGAAACGGGTGAGCACCTTGGGCTGCGACAGCAGGCCGACGAAGGCGGGCACGACCCCCGCCAGCGTGGCCAGGCCGCTGCCGATGAACACCTCAAGGTTGCCAGCCACCGTGCCGGTCCCGGCCGGGGGCATCGGGGCCAGGCCGGACATGACGGCGGCGACGTGCGCCAGCAGCGCGTGCGCGAGCAGGTCTTCCTTGTCCTCGAAGTAGTTGTAGAGCACCCCGTCCGCCACCTGCGCCGCCGCGGCGATATCCCGGACGGACAGGCCCGCGCTGCCGCGCTCGTCGATCAGCCGGGCGGCGGTGGCGATGAGATGCTCGCGCAGGCCCGGCCCGTCGCCGCCGCGCAGGACAGCAGGTTTCCTCGGTGACATGGCAGCTCCGGAAATGACTGAACCCAGTTTCATGAACACTAGTTCATGAAACTGGGTTCAGCAACAAGCCCGGCGCCGGAGGCGCAATGCTGGGGGAGTTCCGGCGCCGGGGGCTCTCAGTCGGCCGGGCCGGTGGTCAGGGTCAGCGTGCCGGACTGGGTCTGGCCGAGCTGGCTGGTCCAGCCGACGGTGATCCGGTCGCCCGGGTGGTGCGGCTCCAGTGCCGACTGCAGCCCCTCGGGCGAGGTGACCCGGTGACCGTCCACCGACACGATCACGTCCCCGGCCTGCAGGCCGGCGCTGGCGGCGGGCGATCCAGGCAGGATCCCGGCCACGGTGGCTCCGCTGCCGGCCGGGACGCCGTTCGCGGCGGCCGCGTTGGCCTGCATGATCTGCACGCCCATCAGCCCGGTCGCCCCGATATGCACGGTGGCCGACGCGGTGCCGGCCTCGATCTGCCGGGCGATCGAGGTGGCCTGGTTGATCGGGATGGCGAAGCCCTGGGTCTGCCCGGACGGCGACTGGCCGCCGGCCGTGTCGATGCCGATGACCTGACCGGACCGGTTGACCAGCGGGCCGCCGGAGTCACCGGGCTGGATGCCGGCGTTGTGGGAGATCAGCCCGTGCAGCTGCTCGACGGTGCCGGCCAGCTGGTCGGCGGCCCCGATCGAGGCGTTGGTGCCGACGATCCGGCCGGTGACCACGGACGGGGCGCCGCCCTTGCCGCCGGCGTTGCCCAGCGCGACCACCCGCTGGCCCGTCGCGGCGGTGCTGGAGTCGCCCAGGTCCACGGTCTGCAGCCCGGCCGCCCCGTGCAGTTGCAGCACCGCGATGTCGTGGTGCTGGTCGTAGCCGACCACGCTGGCCCGGTAGGTGCGGCCGTTGCCGATGTCCCTGACGGAGATCGAGGTGGCGCCGTCAACCACGTGGTTGTTGGTCAGCACCTCGCCCGAGGAGGTCAGCACCAGCCCGGTGCCGGCCCCTTCGGCCTGCTGGAAGCCGAGCGTGGACACCACGTCCACCAGCCCGGGGCTGACCTTCGCGGTGATCTGGGCGGTGGTCAGCGGGGCCTGGGTGGCCATCAGCCCGGCGTCGTGCAGCCCAAGGAACGTGGCCAGGCCGACCGCGGTGGCGGTAGCGGCTATCAGCAGCCGGGGGACACGCCGGGTGGGACGGCCACCGCCGCCCCCGCCGCCGTAGCCGTACCCGGCCGGACCGCCCGGGCCGGCCGGACCGCCCTCGCCGGTCAGGGGCGTCTGCCCCGGTATCGCCGTGGTCGGCGGTTCGTAGATAGTAGTCATCGGGGTCGGCTCCCTCGTCGATAGCGGTCGTTCGCTACCTCATACTTCGGTACCGACCTGGAAGCGGGCTGAAAGCATGCTGACCGCAACCTAGATCTCTGCTGGGCGCTGGCCGCCCGCATACGGCCCGGGGCGGGCCGCCGGAGCCGGGCCGTCAGGCTCGTTACGCCATCAGGATGATTTTGCCGGCGGTGTGGCCGGACATGATGGCGCGGTGCGCGGCCGCGGCCTGCGCGAGCGGGAACGTCTGCGTGACGTGCACCGTCAGCAGCCCGTCCCCGGCCAGCCGGGCCAGTTCGGGCCGGGCCGCGTTGCGGATCTCGGTGCCCGGGTCCGCACCCGGGCCGCCACCGATGGTCGTGATGCCATCCTGCTGACGGCGCGACCAGGCGGCGATGCTGACGATCCGGGCCCGTTCGGCCACCAGTTCGAGGGAGACGTCGACCGCCTCGTCGGTGCCGGCCATGTCCAGCGCCACGTCCACGCCGGCGGGGGCCGCGGCCCGGACCCGGTCCGCCAGGCCCGGGCCGTACGCCACCGGCACCGCGCCGAGCTCGCGCAGGAAGCCGTGCCGCGCCGGGCTGGCGGTGGCCACCACGGTGGCGCCGCGCAGGACGGCGAGCTGGACCGCCATCGTCCCGACGCCGCCGGACCCGCCGTGAACCAGCACCATGTCGCCGGCCCGCACATCGGCCGCCACCAGGCAGTGCCAGGCGGTCACGCCGGTCAGCATCAGCCCGGCGGCCTCCGGCCAGCCCAGGCTGGCCGGCTTGGCCACCAGCGAGGTGGCCGGCACCACCAGTTCCTCGGCGTAGGCGCCGGGCGCCCGGAAGGCGATCACCTCATCGCCCACCGCGGCCGGGCCGCCCGGGCCGGTGGCGGTGACCACCCCGGCCGCCTCCAGGCCGACCCTGATCGGCAGCCGCGCGGGATCGGCGCCGGGCCGCGCGCTGTACGCCTTGTGGTCGACCGGGTTGACCCCGGCCGCGCGGACCGCGATCCGTGCCTGGCCCGGTCCCGGTTCGGGGGCCGGCTCGTCGACCACGGACAGCACGTCCGGGCCACCGAACGCGGTGGCGATCACGACGGCGGGCATGCCTCCCGCAACAGCGCCCGGCCCGCCCGGCATTCCCCGCTGGCTACCTCGGTCACTCCGTGCTGTCCCGGCGGGCGCGGGCGCGCCGCTTCCCCTCGTGCATCGCCTGCACCCTGGCGATCGGGACCGTGTGCCCCTCCTCGACCAGTTCTTTACTCAACGTCTGCGCCGCCGGCATCTGCCCGGCCCATGGCTCACCCCCGGCCACCAGGCCGGGAGCGGTGTGCACGGTGAAGTCGGCCGGGGTCACCCGGTCCAGGTCATCCCAGCGGACCGGGAACGACACCGGCGTACCGGGCCGCGCCCGCGGGCTGTAGGCGGCGACCACGGTCGCACCGCCCGCCCGGGTCGAATCCAGGAACACCTTGCCGCCCCGGTCCTCCTTGATGAACGCGGTGGTGGCCAGGGCCGGGTCGAGCCGTTCGGCGCGGACGGCGATGGCCCGGGTGGCGGCGGCCACGTCCTCGATCCCGGACGGGGCCAGCGGCACGAACACGTGCACGCCCTTGGCCCCGCTGGTCTTCACCGCGCCGTCCAGGCCGGCGTCGGCCAGCGCCTGCCGGACCAGCCCGGCGGCCCGCACCGCCAGCCCGAACGCGCCGCCCTCGGGCGGGTCGATGTCGAGTATCAGGTAACTGGGGTGGGCCCAGTCGCCGGCGCGGACCAGGGTGGGGTGGTACTCCACCGCCCGCTGGTTGCCAAACCACAGCAGCGTCCGCCGGTCGTCGCACAGCGCGTACCTGACCTCCCGGTGTGAGGCCTCGGCCCACATCGGCACCGAGCGGACCCAGTCCGGGGTGTACTTCGGCAGGTTCTTCTGCATGAACGGGGCCTGCCCCCGCAGGACCCGGATCACCGAGAGCGGGCGGTCCCGCAGTTCGCCGATGAGCAGCCCGCTCACCGCGTCCAGGTAGTCGACCAGATCCCGCTTGCTCGCCCCGGCCCCGTCGAACAGCGGCTGGTCCAGGTTGGTGAGCGTCACCCCGTCCCGGCTCTCTTCGCTCACCTGGCGAGCCTCTCACCTATCCGGGCGGGATATCAGGCAGTTGCTGGTGGCGTGGGCGTAGAGCTTGCCGTCCTCCCCGGTCAGCCGGGCCTCGGCGAGCGCGGTGCGCGAGCCCAGGTGCTGGACCGTGCCCTCGCACAGCAGCGGGCCGGTGCCGGTAGTGACCGGCCGGATGAACCGGACGGCCAGGTCGAGCGAGGTGTAGTGCGCGCCGGCCGGGAGCATGCTGTGCACGGCACAGCCGCAGGCCGAGTCGCACAGGGTGGCGTGGACGCCGCCGTGCACGGACCCGATCGGGTTGTAGTGATAGTCGGCCGGCGTGAGGCTGAACACCGCCCGGCCCGGCTCCACCGAGACCAGGCTGAAGCCGAGGGTGACCGCGATGGGCGGCGGCGGGATCGTGCCCGCGACGATCTCCTTGAGGAACGCCATCCCGTCGAGTTCGCGGGCGGCGGCGGCCGAGATCGCCGGATCCTGCCACTGGTAGGAGCGCACGGTCCGGTCCTCCTAGTTGTGATGGGCGGGCACGAGTGGCGCGCGGATGGTGAGGTAGGGGCCGCTGCGGTGCTGCCGGGCCGAGGGCCAGTTGTCAGTGATCATGGTAAGCATCGGCCGGTTCTCGGCCAGCACGTCCATCGTCACGCTGGTGGCCCCCCGCGCGCGGGCCCGGCCCGCCAGGGTCCGCATCAGCCGGGTGCCCACGCCCTGGCCCTGCCAGGCGTCGGCCACCACCACCCCGAGGTCGGAGACCAGGTCGCCATCGGGGCCAGGTGTGTCGACCGCCATGGCGTGCCCGATGATCGCGCCGTCCCGGGTCGCCACGATGACGTCCACCCCCCGGCGGTCGCCGCCCAGGACGCCGAGCATGGCCGGGCTGGCCGGCACGGTCCCGGCGAAGAATCTCAGGTACCTGGTCCGGGTGGACAGGCCGGCCAGGAAGTCGCGGAGCGCCGGCCGGTCCGCGCCGTCCACGGGCCGTATCTGGATTCGGTTCACAGACCCAGCATGGGCCAGCGTTGCTGAGTCTGTCAACTAGACCTAGCATGTTGTCATGCACCCGCAGATGCTCGACTACGACACCGCCAACTGCGCGATCGGCGCCACCGTGGCCATGATCGGTGAGAAGTGGACGTTCCTGGTGCTGCGGGAGGCGTTCAACGGGGTCCGCCGGTTCGACGACATGCAGCGCCGCACCCATGCCCCGCGGCAGGTGCTCAGCGACCGGCTCGGCCGCCTGGTCCGGGACGGCCAGCTCCGCAAGGTGCCGTACCAGGAGCAGGGCCAGCGCGGCCGGCACGAGTACCGGCTCACCGGCAAGGGGCTCGACCTGTACCCGGTGCTGGTGGCGCTGATGCAGTGGGGCGACCAGCACGCGGCGCAGCCGGGCGGCCCGCCGATGCTGCTGACCCACCGCGGCTGCGGCCAGCCGGTCCGGCTGGAGCTGACGTGCGGGGCCGGTCATGTGCTCGGCTCGGCCCGCGACGTCACCCCGCTGCCTGGCCCGGGTGCGCGCCGGATCGCCTGATGGCCTTCAACGTCAGCCGGGACGCCTACAACCGGTTCATGGGCCGGTACTCCGAACCGCTGGCGTCCTGCCTCGCCGACCTCGCCGGGGTGCGTCCCGGGCAGCGGGCGCTGGATGTGGGCTGCGGCCCGGGTGCCCTCACCGCCGAACTCGCCAGCCGGCTGGGCGCGGACGCCGTCACCGCGGTGGACCCGTCCCGTTCCTTCACCGCGGCGGTGACGGAGCGCCTGCCCGGGGTGGACGTCCGGCGGGCGGCGGCGGAGAGCCTCCCGTTCGGCGACCGGGCCTTCGACGCCACCCTCGCCCAGCTGGTGGTGCATTTCATGGCCGACCCGGTGGCCGGGCTGGCTGAGATGAGCCGGGTCACCCGGCCGGGCGGCGTGGTCGCCGCCTGTGTCTGGGACCATGCCGGGGGCACCGGCCCGCTGGCCGCGTTCTGGCACGCCGTGCGCGAGCTGGATCCGGCGGCACCGGACGAGTCCGGCCTGGCCGGGGCGCGCGAAGGCCATCTCGCCGCCTTGTTCGCCCGGGCCGGGATGACGGCGGCCCAGCCGGCCAGGCTGACCGTCACGGTCACCCACCCCAGCTTCGATGACTGGTGGGAGCCGTTCCTGCTCGGGGTCGGCCCGGCCGGGGCCTACGTGGTATCGCTGGCCGCGGACCGGCGTGAACTGCTGCGCGGCCACTGCCAGGCGCTGCTGGGCACGGGACCGTTCCGGATCGGCGCGACCGCGTGGGCGGTGACCTGCCGGACGGGTCAGACGTGACGGACGAAGGCGTTGGCGATCGGGCCGGACGTGTCGGCACCGACGCCGCCGCCCTCGACGATCACCGCGAACGCCAGGTCGCCGCGGTAGCCGATAAACCAGGCGTGGGTCGGCGGGTTGCGGCCGCTGCCGTACTCGGCCGTGCCGGTCTTGCCGTAGACGCCGGGCGGGAAGCCCACCCCCGCGGCGGTGCCGATGGTGACCACCGCCCGCATCATCGGCCGCAGGGTGGCCAGCAGCGCCGGGCTCAGCTTGCGTGGCTGGGCGGTCTGCGGCGGCGCCGGGCTGATCACCAGCTGCGGCGGCCGCCAGGTGCCGCTCTCGATGGCGGCCACGACTGACGCCTGGCTGAGCGGGTTGACCAGGTCGGCGCCCTGGCCGAAGGCGTCAGCCGCCATGTCCACGCTCTGGTGCGGGGTGGCGAAGTGACCCAGTGTCGCCGGGATGCCCAGGGACGGCGTGGCGTTGAAGCCGAACGTGCGGGCCATCGAGGCCAGCGCCGGGCCGGTCAGCCGCTGGGTGGCGAGCAGCGCGAAGGTGGTGTTGCAGGAGATCGCGAACGCGTGCAGCAGGTCGGTCGTGCCCAGCTGCTCGTTGTCGAAATTGTGGAACGTCCGGCCGTCGATGATGGCCGTCGGCGGGCACTGCACGGTGCTGCTGGGCCGCATCCCGGTCCGGCTGAGCGCGGACGCGGTCACCACCTTGAACGTCGAGCCAGGCGGGAACTCGCCCTCCAGGGCCCGGTCGAACCCGCCCGGCCGCTCCACCACCGCGAGCACCCGGCCGGTGGACGGCTGCAGCGCCACGAAGTCCACCGGCTTGTTCGTCGCCGCCGACCTGACGGCGGCCGACGCGGCGAGCTGGTAGCGCATGTCGATGCTGGTGCGGACCGGCGTGCCGGGCTGGGCCGGGAAGCGCGCCGCGACCGCGTCCAGGTGGTGGCCTGGGCCCTCGATCCGGATGCTGATGGCCGCGCGCCCGGCCAGCTGGCTCTGATAGGCCTGCTCGACGCCGCCCAGGCCGATATCGTCCCCGGCCTTGTAGGGCGCGCCGAGCGCCTTCGCCTGGGCGGCCGTAGCGGCGACCACGATGCCGGTCACCAGCGCCAGGGAGCCGGACCTGGCGATCGCCTGCGGTGAGCTGAGCACGGTCCCGTCGGCCGCGAGGATCTGGGCCCGCGGCGGCCAGACCGCCTGGAGCGCGAACCGCTCGCCTGCCCGCAGCCCGGGGTAGATCGCGGCCGGGCTCCACTTCACCCACCACTGCCGGTTCCGCGTCACCAGCTGCAGCTGGCCCTGGTACCTCCAGGCGTGGCCGCTGGCCAGCTGGTCGGTGGCGGTATAGCGGGCCTGCGCGGTACCGCCGTTGCTGGTCACCCGGCCCAGCTTCAGCTGGATGCGGCGCAGGCCGAGCTGCGCCGCCGCCTGCCGCAGCGGGCCGGCCAGCCCGCCGGGCGGCGCGTTCACGGTGACCGCGTCCATGGCCCGGTAGCTGCCCTGCTGCCAGCCGCGCAGATAGCTGGCCGCCGCCTGCTGGGGGCTGCCCTTGGTGCGCAGCGCCAGGTAGCCGACGGCGGCGCCGGCCCCGGCCAGGACCACGGCCACCACGGTGATCAGGGTAATGATCACCCGCCGCCGCCCGCGGCGGGCGCGGCGTGGGCTGGTGTCGTGCATGGTCGGGCCACCGCCTCAATCCGGCTGCCAAGGGCCGGGTCTGGGGCCTCCACGATAGCCGCGGCCCAGGCTGCGGCTGCTGCGAACCCGGCCAAACGGTGCAGCCCTGATCCGGGCTGGCCGGCGGCGACGTAGCCCAGATGGAAGCAGCTCGCAGCAGCCCGGCGGAGGAGGGACGGTGCCTGCCACCCTGACCAGGCCGGCCGGCCGCGGCCTGACGCGGCCGTCACATTGCCGGGGTCCCGGCGCTGACGCTAGCGTCCTGCGGGTGGAGGCAACGGACGCGTTGCTGGCCGCCCGCCTGGTGGCCGGCGATGAGCGCGCCCTCGGTGAGATCTTCGACCGGCTCGGGGCCGTGGTCTACGGTGCCGCGCTGCGGGTGGTGGGGGACCCCGCCGCCGCCCAGGACGTCGCCCAGGACGTCTTCGTCGAGTTGTGGAGCCATCCCGGCCGGTACGACCCGGCCGCCGGGACATTGCGTACCTATCTCGCGGTACTGGCCCGGCACCGGTCGGTTGACCTGGTCCGCGGCGAGCTGCGGCGGATCGCCCGGCAGGAGCGGCATTACCGGCTCACCCCGGAGCAGCGGCTGCCGCGGCCCGGTGACGGGCTGGCCGCCGCCGAGGCCGCGAGCATGGTGAGGGCCGCGGTCCGGCTGCTGCCCGAGGGCCAGCGGCAGGCCATCGAACTGGCCTACTTCGGCGGGCTGAGCTACCGCGAGGTCGCGCTCGCGGCCGGCATCCCGGAAGGGACCGCCAAATCCCGGCTGCGGCTGGCGCTGGCCAAGCTCGAATCGGTACTCGACCGGCAGATGCTGGATTCGTCATGAGTGCCGGGGAAGCCGTGACGCCGCCGGCCGGTCTGCGGGACCGGATGCTGGCCGCGGCCCTGCGAGCCAGGCCCGCCGGGACTGCGGTCCCGGTGGTGCCGCCGATCACCCCGGCCGAGGCCTTCGGCCGCGCGGCGGACGCCTTCTACGCCCTGCTGTGCGCGCTGGCCGAGCCCGACTGGCACCGGCCGGTCCTGCGTGACCTGGACGTGCAGGGCCTGGTCGGGCACCTGACCGGGGTCGAGGAGGACGTGCAGCGGGCCCTGTCCGGCGATCCGGACGTGGCGGAGGCTGATCACGTCGCGTCCACCCAGCCGGCCGCCGAGCGGGAGGCCGGGCGCAGCCCGGCCGCGACCCGGGCCGGCTGGCGTGCGGCCGCCGACCGTACCCTCGCGCTGGCCCCGCACGCCCCGCCCGTCACGGTCGCCGTCTACGGCCTGTGGCTGCCGCTGCCCGCGCTGCTGGTGGTCAGGACCTTCGAGCTGTGGACGCACGAGAACGACATCCGCCAGGTGGCGGGCCTTCCGCCGTCCGTCCCCGACCCGGCGGCCCTCAGCCTGATGACCCAGCTGGCCGCTACGTCGCTGCCACTGGCGGCGCAGCGGACGGGCCTGCCCGGGCCCACCGACTTGCGGCTGGTGCTGACCGGCCCGGGCGGTGGCAGCTGGGACGTGGCCATCGGCGGGGACGCCGCCCCGGCGGCCATCACCATCGTCGCCGATGCGGCCGGGTTCTGCCGGCTGGTCGCCAACCGGGCCGTCCCGGCCGATCTCGATCTGCACACCACCGGCGACCCCGGACGGGTGGCCGGGCTGCTGGCCGCGGCATCGGTGCTCGCGCTCGACTGACCATGGGGTGATCCGCCCGCGTCCCCGGCGCCGTACCCCGGGCGGCAGCATCACTCACCACTGGTCATCGGAGGGGAAACAGGCATGAGCGTGATTGTCATCGGCAAGTTCCAGGGCGATATCGCCACGTTCCGGCAGGCGCTCACCGACCGGGCGAGCGAGTTCGAGAAGGTGGCCGGCCAGGCCCGGGCCTCAGGCGGGATCCATCACCGGTTCGGCATCGGCGACGGCTTCGTGCTCATCGTGGACGAGTGGGAGAGCGTGGAGCATTTCCAGCAGTTCTTCAGCAACCCCGAGCTGCAGGCCTTCATCGGGTCCGTCGGTGCCGCACCGGGGCCGCCGGAGATGATCATCTGCGAGGCGGTGGCCTCGCCCGACCAGTACTAGCCCCTGATCTCGCGGCCCGCCGGGCGCCCCGCACTGAACCAACCCGAGGCTGGAGGGGAGCCGATAGCGACAGCTACCGGCGCCTCCGGGAAGACGGCGGGGGACCCAGGTGGGCGCCCGGCGGGCCGCGACCCGGCTCAGATGTTGAGTGCCCGGCCAGCCGGGCCTAACATGCCGCCATGCCCGGACGACCGGCCTGGCCCGCCCTGACGTGGCTAGCCGGGATGCTGCTGGCCTGGGCGCTGCTCGCGGCCGGGTGCGGCGGCTCATCCGCTCAGCCGCACGCCAGCTCATCCGCTCCGGCGCGGGCCAGCCCCGGCGGGCGGCCGGCCGCCGCGCCGCGCCGGGCGCTCGCCGCCCAGTACCTGGTCATCGCGAAGGCGGGCAACCGGCGGCTGGAGATCGACTTCGGCGGCCTGGCCGGCCGCGACCGTCATAACCTGCGCGCCTCGCTCGCCGACCTGCGCGACGCCGCCGCCACCGAGCGGCTGTTCGACCGGCGGCTGCTCGCCATCAGGTTCCCGCGCGTGACCGAGACGGTCGCGCGTACCCTGTACCGCGTCAACCAGGCCCGGGCCAGCCTGACCGTGCGTATCGCCGGCTCGGTCTCATTGCGCCAGCTCGACGCGCTCAGGCCACTGCTGGCCGCGGCCAACGCGCCGGTCGAGCAGCAGGTCAGGCTGATCCGCCGCCAGCTCGGGCTGTCGCCCCCGGAGACCAGCTAGTGGGGCGGCAGCGGCGACCGGCCACCGTCCGGCCAGGGCAGTGTCACGGCTGATGAACGAAAGGGCCGATCGCTACGTGATCTATGTATCTGGACTATCCGATGAACGGAGAGATGCAATGCGTGGCAAATGGTGGGCGCCCGCGGGCTTCGCTGCCGTGGCGTTGATCGTCGCGGCGTGCGGTAGCTCGTCAAGCTCCAGCACTCCGCCGGCGGCCTCGAGCAGTGCCCCGCCGGCCCCGTCTTCAGCGGCCGCGTCCGGCACGGCGCTGAAGACCGCCACGATTGGTGGCGCGACGGTGCTGACCAACGCCCAGGGGTTCACCCTGTACTGGTTTGGTCCCGACACCTCCACCAAGTCGAACTGCAACGGCTCCTGCGCCAGCTTCTGGCCGCCGGTCAAGGGACCGGCCACCGCGGGCTCGGGCATGACCGGCAAGCTCGGCACCATCACCCGGTCCGATGGCTCGACCCAGGCGACCTATAACGGGCACCCGCTGTACACCTACAAGGGCGACACCGCTCCCGGCCAGAACAAGGGCAACGGGCTGAACATCTCGGGCGGGCTGTGGCACCAGGTGACGGCGTCCGGCGCGGCGCCCGCAGCGTCTCCCACCGCCACGACCGGCGGCGGGGGCTACGGGTACTGACGCCGATCCCGTCTGACCAGGAGGAGTGTCATGCCGGAGGAGCCGCGGCCAGTGGCGGGCTGGCCGCGGCTCGTCCTCCGGGCCGCCGGCGGCGGCCTGCTGATCGCCACCGGTGCGATCCACCTTGACCTGTACCTGACCGGCTACCGGACCATCCCGACGATCGGCCCGCTGTTCCTGCTCCAGGTGATCGCCGCCTTCGTCCTTGGCCTGGCGGTGCTGGCCATCGGCAGCCGCTGGCCCACGGCGAGCTGGCTGGCGGCCGCCGCCGGGGCCGGCTTCGCCCTCGCCACCCTGGGCGGCTACCTGCTGTCGCTGTGGTTCGGCCTGTTCGGGTTCAAGGAGGTCCGCACCACCGCCGGGATCGTGGCCGGGGTGATCGAGGTGGCGACCGTGGCGGCACTGGGCTTCCTGGCCCTGACCCCGCCGCCGGGAACCGCCCCGGCCAGGCTGGCGGCGCGCGTGCCGCACGCGGGCTGGCTGGCCGCCGGGGTCTCGGTGGTGGCGCTGGCGGTGCTGGGCGGTTCGGTAGCGGCGTCCGGCGGGTCGAGCAGCGTGGTGTCCGCGGGCGGCAGCCTGCAGACCGCCCAGATCGGCGGCGCGACCGTGCTGGTCAACGCCAAGGGGTTCACCCTGTACTGGTTCGCCCCCGACACCCCCACCACGTCCAACTGCAACGGCTCCTGCGCCGCCTACTGGCCGCCGGTGAAGGGCCCGGTGACGGCGGCCGGGGTGCCGGGCCGGCTGGGCACGATCAAGCGCTCGGACGGCTCAGCCCAGGCCACCTACAACGGCCATCCGCTGTACGCCTACATCGGCGACTCCGGCCCGGGCAAGGCCAGCGGCAACGGCGTGAACCTGAACGGCGGGATCTGGCACGAGGTGACGGTCGGCGGCTAGGCCAGGTACTGGCGGGCCAGGCCGGGCGGCGCACAGGCCAGCCAGCCGTCGGTGATCGCCTCCCGCAGCGCGTCCGCGGAGACCTCCGGCAGAGCGATGAGCACGGCCGCGTACCCGTCGAAGTGCGGGATGGTGAAGAAGCCCTCCGGATGCACGGCCAGCACGGCTTCCTTCTCGCCCAGATCCTCGACCCGGACGGCCAGGATGGGCCCGTCCGGCGGGGTTTCGCTGCCGAACCGCCGGATGTCCGCCTTGCTGAACGGCCGGTCCCAGGCGAACGCCTTGCCCGCTACGAACCAGGTCCGGTTGCCGTGCCGTTCCGCCTCCGTGACCCCGGGCAGGGCCAGGGCCATCACCGCCACCTCGTCGAGGGTCGCCACCGGTGCACAGTAGCTCAGGTGGCGGCAGCTCAGGTGGCGGCCCGGGCCTCCTCGATGGTCAGTTCGGCCGCCGGATCCGCGTCGAGACGCTCGTCCGGGATGGGCAGTCCGCTCAGCACGGAGCGGCCGTAGCTTGCGTCGTCCAGCCGCCCCAGCGCCCGGTCGAGGGCGGCCAGCCGGTCCCGCAGGCTCTCCGCGACGGCGTCGTCCTGGCCCTGGGCGGCCAGCGACGGCGCGGGATCGGCGATGTCACCGGTTTCCTGCTCGGCTTCCCGGTCCTCCCAGCCCGACTGCTCGGTGTCCGCGAGCAGGCCCATTACCTCGGCCCGTTCGGCCAGCAGCCGCTTGCGCGCCTGTTCGTGGTCCAACCCGTCCTCCTCGCGCTCAGGCGTCGGCTATGACGCGCATGATGACAGGGCGGTCCACGCCGGCCGCCGCGTCCAGGACCGCGGCCAGCTCGTCCTCGCGGAGTTCCTCAGCGGCCTGCACGATGATCACCAACGGCTGGTGGCGGTCAGGGGCGTTGCTGATAACGTCACGGACCTGATCCGGCTCGCGGGTCAGTGCTTCCGGTGACAGCACGGACATGACGATCTCGCCGGCGGCGGGCGGCCCCAGCCGCCCGTCAGGCTCCGGCGGGACGTGCTCGAGCAGCACCCGCCCGCTGGCGACGCTGGGCGGCGGATCGGCGCGCAGCGCGCGGTCGACGGCGCTGTCACGGGCCAGTTGCAGGATGAGTTCGGGCTCGCTGGTCATTGCCTGGCCACCCTACCGCCCGGTGGGCCCGCGGTCAGCGCGCGGCCCGGTTCCTGGCCGCGAGGATGATCTGTGTCGCCAGATAGGTACTGACCCCCAGCTTGCTGGCTATTTCGCCGGGCCGCAGTCCCTGCTGGTTGTAAAGGAGCGCGAGCCTTTCCTGCCGCCGGCTCCAGGGCCGCCGGGCGGGCCGGGCCGGCCCTTCGGGAGCCGGCCGCCGGACCGGGGGGCCTGGCGGTGATGCCGGCGGCGGGGACGCTTCGCCGGCCGGACCCGGGACCGAGGTGCCAAACGAGCCCCGCCGCAGGTCGCGGTATTTGCCGCTGGCCAGCTCCTCGCGCGTGCGCTCGTCCAGGATGATGAATTCCTCGGCCGCCTTGTTCATTCCGATCGCGACCATGGTCAGGCCCGTTGCGTTTTTCTCCTGGCACTCACGGGCCGTGCAGTAGTTATATTTCGCCGCGCGCTCGGGATGCAATGTGGTCCCGCAGCTGATGCACGTCGCCATTACCTGTTCTCTCATAATCACCTATGGCGGAAACGCCACCGAAGGGCGCTGTGTTCCGTGCCCGCATCGCCGTGGGCCGCCCGCCAGGAGACGATCGGGTGCTACAGCACGCGCAGTGCGGCCACCTCGTCGCGTTCCCGCCGGGCCAGCGCCCGCAGCACCGCCAGGTCGCCGTGCCGGATCCGGGCGACGTCCATCAGGGTGGCGATCGCCACCTGGCAGGTGGCCGGCTCGGGCGGGGTCAGGTCCACGCCGATGCTGATGGCCAGATCGTCGGAGTGCACCACCAGCTCCACCACCCGGGTGCGCAGGTACTCGTCCAGCGTCAGCACCAGGCCGCCCGCCACCCGCAGCCGCCGCCCGGATGGCACACCGGCCAGCAGCGCCGGCAGCCGCGACAGCGCCACCCGGGCGTCCCGGGCCAGCGCCACCGGGCCGCCGGCGGCCGTTTCCGCACCGCGGAGCCTGACCGCCTCGTTCGCCGGGGCGTGGATATCCGCCGAACGGATGATCGTGGCGAAATAACTGCCGGCGCTGATGCCGGTCTCGTCTGGCTCAGGCCTGGCCAGGTAGCCCTCGACCGTCGTCATGCCGCGCAGCAGATGACCGGCCAGGGCGGCCACACCGAACTCCGCCAGGACGCTATCGGCATCCCAGTGCCCGGCCAGTTCCGGCCGCGCCAGCAGCCCGGCGGCGGTGGCGGCGGCATCGAGGAATGCGGGAAGGGCGTCAGCCATGGCCCCCATCCTGCTCCGGGCATAGCATCATCCCGGAGAAGGGGGTCAGGCAATGCCGACCGTGCAGGCCAATGGCATCGACGTCTATTACGAGGTGCAGGGTGAGGGCGAGCCGCTCGTGCTCATTCCCTATCTGGCGGCCGACCAGGCTTGTTATGCGTTCCAGGTGGCCGAGTACGCCAACCACTTCCGCTGCTTCACCGTCGATCTGCGCGGGGCCGGCCTGTCCGGCAAGCCGGAGGGCACCTACACGACCGAGCTTCTCGCCGACGACGTCGCGGCGTTCATGCAGGCCGCCGGGATCGACCGGGCGCACGTCGGCGGGCTGTCGCTGGGCGCGGCGACCGGCATGTGGCTGGCCGCCAAGTATCCAGCCCGGGTGAAGTCGCTGTCGCTGCACAGCGCCTGGCACCGGACCGATCCGTTCCTGACCGCGGTGGTCGGGACCTGGCGGGTGATGGCGCAGGGCCTGGGCAGCGTGACCGACATGGTGATCCAGGGCATCTTCCCGTGGTGCTACACCCCGGAGCTGTACGCCGCCCGGCCCGAGTACATCGACTCGCTGTCCGACTTCGTCCGCAGCCGGCCGATGCCGCCGGTGGACGCGTTCCTCCGCCAGTCACAGGCCGTGCTCGACCACGACGCCAGCGCCGTGCTCGCCGCCATCCAGGCCCCCACCCAGATCACCTTCGGCCGTCATGACGCGGTCACCTCCACCCGGTTCGAGGATCCGCTGCACACCGCGATCGCCGGCTCGGAAGTGGTGGTGTTCGAGGACTGCGCGCACGCCCCGATCTACGAGAACGTCGAAGAGTTCAACCAGCGGACCCTGGCCTTCCTGCAGCAGCACGCGGGTTAGCCCGGCGGGCATGCGGGCGCTGCTGGCCGCCCTCCGCTGCGAGAAGGGCGACATCGCCGGGAACCTGGCCGCGCACCTGCGGCTGCTGGCGGAGGCCCGGTCGTCGGGCTGTGACCTGGCCCTGTTCCCGGAGATGTCGCTGACCGGCTCGGCCGACCCGGCCACCCATCCGGAGCGGCTGATCTCGTTCGATCATCCGGCGGTGCGCCAGCTGGCCGCGGCGACCGGGGAGACCGGCGTGGCCGCCTGTTTCGGCATGGCCGAGCGGTCGCGGGCGGGTGAGCCACACATCACCCAGGTCGTCGCCTCCCACGGCGGACTGCTGGGCTACCAGCGCAAGCGGTATCTGGGGGAGGGCGAGGAAGCATTCACCGCGGCCACCACGACCGGGGCGTTCGGGCTGGCCGGGGCGTGCTTCGGGGTGGCCATCTGCGCCGAGGCCGGTTTCGACGCGCCGTTCAACGAGGCCGTCGCGGCCGGCGCCGGGGTGATGCTTTTCCCGGCCGCCCCCGGCCTGCACGGGCGGCGCACCGACGAGGCGTCGTGGCGGCGCGGGTTCGCCTGGTGGGAGGAGTCCAGCCTGGGCGATGCCCGCCGTCACGCCCGGCGGCTGGGCCTGTGGGTCGCACTCGCGGGCCAGGCCGGCTCGACCATCGACGAGGACTTCCCCGGCCTGGCCGGGCTGGTCGCCCCGGACGGCAGCGTGACCGCCCGGCTGCCGGACTGGCGGGAAGGCGTCCTCGTCACCGACATCGGTTAGGCCCAGCCTTCGGCCGGTCGCCTCAGAAGACGTCGGCCAGCTCCGAGGTCCACATGACGATCCGGGTCCGGTCGCCGCGGAACAGGTCCCGGGCGAATTCGACCGGCTGCCCGCCCCGGGCATAGGCGGTCCGCACGACCAGCATCAGCGGCGCGCCCTCGGACACCTCCAGCGCCTCCGCTTCCCTGACCCCGGCGGTGACCGGCTCCAGGCTCTCCCGCGCCCGGTGCGGGCGCTGGCCGTACCGGGTTTCCAGCAGTTCGTAGAGGGAGCCGTCGAGCCGGCACTGGAGCAGGCCGGGGAACATGGCGGCCGGGAACACCGAGTGCTCAAGGACGATCGGCCGGCCGTCGCCCAGCCGGACCCGCCGCACCTCGTGCACCGGGTCGCCCTCGGCCAGGCCCAGCGCCGCCGCCGCCACCGGCCCCGCGGGCCGCTGGGCCGCGGACAGCACCCGCGCGCCCGGCTGGATCCCCTGCCTGCGCAACTGCTCGGAGAAGCCGGCCAGGGTGGTGTGGTCCTGCTCCAGCTTGCGCTCGGCGACGAAGGTGCCGCCCCGCCGCCCGACCGCCCGGGTGACCAGGCCGCGCCGGGCCAGCCTGGCCAGCGCCTGGCGCAGGGTCATCCGGCTCACGCCGAACCAGGCGGCCAGGTCATGCTCGGTCGGTATCCGGTCGCCGGGGGCGAGCCGGCCGACCGCGATCGCCTCGGCCAGCCAGTCCTCGATCTGGCCGTACACGGTGACGCCCGGTCCCCGCTGGATGTCCGGTGGCGCCGGGCCGGGCATGGCCGGCGCCACCCGTCGTGACCGTGCTGGGGGCGGCATCGGTCAGCCGGTCACCCGTCCTGCGCGGGCCCGCCCACCAGCGGCACGTCGTCCTCGGCCGGGGCGACTATCGCGGCGAACTCCTTGGTCCGGCCGGTCACCTGGTAGTAGATCAGCCCGATGACGGAGAGCACCACGAACACCGTCCACAGGATCGGGATCTTGTTCAGGAACCCGATGTGGAAGTTGAGCAGCTGGACCCCGCCTATCACCGACTGGTTGGGAGTTGGGTTGCTGGCCGCCCGCGGCCAGGCGAAGTTGATCAGCATGGCCAGGCCGTACAGCAGCCCGAGGCCGTTGACGAGCAGCCCCCACCGGCCCAGCCGGAACGGGGCCGCCGTCTTCGGCCAGCCGCGCATCCTGGCCCGCATGATCGCCAGGTTGCCGAGGAAGTAGGCGAAGTAGATCATCGCGGTCGCGGCGATGGCGATGGTCCCGGCCCCGGAGAACTGGAGGAACGGCACCGCCGACAGCACCGCGAGCACGATGCAGGTCCAGATCGGGGTGTGCAGGGTGGGCGAGACCCTGGCCAGCGGCCTGGAGAACGGCAGCTGGTTGTCCCGGGCCATGCCGAAGCACAGCCGGATCGTGGCGGCCATGATCGACAGGCAGCAGACGAAGATCGCGGCCGAGACCACCAGCAGGTAGACGGTGGCGAACGCGGGCGAGAAGTTGGCCTGGATGATCTGGGCCGGCCCGAACCCGGCCTTCACCGCCTTGCCCAGGTTGGGGATGGCCATCAGCGTGCCGAGCAGGAACACGCCGCCGATGATGAACGCGCCGACCACGGAGTAGAGCACGGCCTTGGGGGCGGCGCTCCGTGGCCGGTGGGTCTCCTCGGACAGCGTGGACGCGGTGTCGAAACCGTAGATCACGAACAGCGCCATGAACATGGCGGCCAGGAACGTGGGCGGGGTGACCGGCAGCCCGGCGCTGTTGGTGATGACGTGCACGCCCTGGTGGTTGTGGAAGATGGCCAGGATCAGCGCGAACACGAACATGCCGAGGATCTCGAAGATCACCCCGGTGTTGTTGATGATGGCGACCAGCCTGACGCCGTAGATGTTCAGCACCGTGATGACGACCAGCGTGATCAGCGCGACGACCAGTTCGGTGTGCAGGGTCAGGCTGATGTTCCAGGCCGTCTGGCCCACCAGAGTCGGCAGCCCGTCAATGGCCGGGATCAGCGCCAGCGGGATGGTGGCGACCACCGAGGTGACGGTCAGGATGCCGGCGAACAGGTAGATCCAGCCGGAGAACCACGCGTAGCCCCGGCGGGCCAGGTATTTGGTCCACTGGAAGACCGACCCGGCGATCGGGTAGTGGCTGGACACCTCGGCGAAGTTGAGCGCGATGATGAACTGGCCGAGCGCGACCACCGGCCAGGTCCAGATGAACACCCCGCCGATGGTGACCAGGCCAAGCGCGAACAGGGTGAAGATGCCGGTCGACGGTGAGATGTAGCTGAACGAGACGGCGAACGAGCTGAAGGTGCCGAGCCCGCGCTTGAGTTCCTGCTTGTAGCCGAAACTGGCCAGGTCGGCGGAGTCCTGCTGGTCGGTGGTGGCCTGTGGGTCAGCGCTCATGGGCCTGGTCCTCCCCGGTACGGCCGCACCTCACGGTGCCGCTGATGACGGCGCAGATTGAGGCGTAGCGTATGGTCACTTTCGGCTAACTGTCTAGACCCTTTGCCCTGGATTGGCACGGCTTTGCCTGCTTCCGGGGCAGACCTGGACCAGTGGGGTTTGTCGCGGGTTTTGTCTAGACCCTTTCCAGGCCCGGCGTCTACGCTGCGACCGAGGGGAGGGATCCGGCCGATGGCAACCGAGCTGACCACGGATCTGGCCGCCCGGCTGGACCGCGTGCCCGGCCTGGCCGGGGCCCCGCGCACCATCTCCGAGCTGCCCGGCGGGCTGACCAACCACAACTACAAGGTGACCACCCCGGACGGCGCCTACGTGGCGCGGGTGTGGTCCGGCGGCGGCGACTTCCTGGCCATCAACCGCGACTACGAGTACCACAACTCGGTGGCCGCGGCGCAGGCCGGGGTGGGCGCCCCAGTGGTGGCCTACCGGCCGGAGGACAACCTGCTGGTGCTGAAGTTCATCGATGGCCGCACGTTCGGCAACGCCGACGTACAGTCGCCGGCCAACATCCCGCGGATCGCCGCGGCCTGCCGCCGCCTGCACACCGGCCCGCGGTTCGCCGGCGACTTCGACATGTTCGTCATCCAGGGCCGGTACGCGGCCGTCACCGCGGAACTGGGCTTCCGGGTCCCGGCCGGCTACGACGCGCTGGCGCCGCAGGTCGAATCGGCCCGCCGGGCACTGGCCGTGCGGGCCGGGCCGACCGTGCCCTGCAACAACGACCTGCTGGCCGCCAACTTCATCGACGACGGCGACCTGATCTGGCTGATCGACTACGAGTACTCGGGCAACAACGATCCCTGCTTCGAGCTGGGCAACATCTGGGGGGAGTGCGGGCTGTCCAGCGACGCCCTGGCCGACCTGGTGGCCGCCTACTACGGCCGCCGGCTGCGCAACAAGATTGCCCGCGCCATGCTGCTCGGCATCATCGGCAAGTACGGATGGACGCTGTGGGGCGCGATCCAGGCCGCGACCAGCCCGATCGAGTTCGACTTCTGGTCCTGGGCCATGGCCCGCTACGAGGGCGCGGTGGCCGGGCTGACCAGCCGCGATTTCGGCCGGCTGCTGGACGACGTCCAGCTTGACGACTGAGGGGGGCCGATGGCAGGACAGGCCCGGGTCGTCATCATCGGCGGGGGCGTGATCGGCACCAGCGTCGCCTACCACCTGACCCGGCTGGGCTGGACCGACGTGCTGCTGCTGGAGCAGGGCCAGCTGTCCTGCGGCACCACCTGGCACGCGGCCGGCCTGGTCGGCCAGCTCCGCGCGTCCGAGAGCGGCACCCGGCTGGTGCAGTACTCGACCGAGCTGTACGCCCGGCTGGCCGCCGAGACCGGCCAGGACACCGGGTTCCGCCGCTGCGGCGGGGTGATCGTGGCCCGGACAACGGACCGGATGACCCAGCTGCGCCGGACCGCCGCTGTGGCTGAGGCGTTCGGCCTGGACTGCGAGATCATCTCGCCCGCCCGGGCCGGCGAGATGTACCCGGTGATGCGGACCGGCGACCTGGTGGGTGCGATCTGGCTGCCGGATGACGGCAAGGCCAACCCGACCGACCTGACGTACGCGCTGGCCAGAGGCGCCCGCCAGGGCGGCGCCACCATCCGCGAGCGGACCCGGGTGACCGGCATCCTGACCGCCGGCGGCGCGGTCACCGGGGTGACCACCGACGCCGGCGACATCGCGGCCGAGATCGTGGTCAACTGCGCTGGGCAGTGGGCCAAGCAGGTCGGCGCCTGGTGCGGGGTGACCGTGCCGCTGTACTCCTGCGAGCACTTCTACGTGGTGACCGAGCAGATCGACGGGGTCCACCGGGACCTGCCAGTGCTGCGCGACCCGGACGGCTACACCTACTTCAAGGAAGAGGTAGGCGGGCTGGTGGTCGGCGGCTTCGAGCCCAACGCCAAGCCCTGGCTGCCCCCGGACGCGCTGCCGGACCCGTTCGAGTTCCAGCTGCTGGCCGAGGACTGGGACCACTTCTCGGTGCTGATGGAGAGCGCGCTGCTGCGCATCCCGGCGCTGCACGACACCGGGATCAAGAAGTTCTACAACGGGCCGGAGAGCTTCACCCCGGACAACCAGTTCATCATCGGCGAGGCCCCGGAATGCCGGAACTTCTTCGTCGCCGCCGGGTTCAACTCGGTCGGTATCGCCTCGGCCGGGGGCGCGGGCCGGGCGCTGGCGGAATGGATCGTCTCCGGCGACCCGGGCCTGGACCTGACCGCCAACGACATCCGGCGGTTCGCCCGCTTCAACGGCAACAACCGCTGGCTGCACGACCGGGTCGGGGAAATCCTGGGCCTGCACTACGCGCTGCCGTGGCCGAACCGGGAGCTGGCCACCGCCCGGCCGTTCCGCCGCTCGCCGGTACACCACCTGATGGCCGGGGCGAACGCCTGCTTCGGCAGCCGGATGGGCTGGGAACGGCCCAACTTCTTCGCCCCGCCCGGCGTGGACCCGGTGATCAAGTACTCCTGGGACGCGCCGAACTGGCTGCCCTGGGTGGCCGCCGAGCAGCGCGCTACCCGCACCGGGGTGGCCGTCTTCGACCAGACCTCGTTCTCCAAGTACCTGCTCACCGGCCCGGACAGCGAGGCCGCGCTGCAGTGGATCTGCACCGCCGACGTCGCGGTCCCGCCCGGCCGCACCGTCTACACCGGGATGCTGAACGAGCGCGGCACCTACGAGTCCGACGTGACCGTCACCCGCCTGTCCCCGGCTGAGTTCCTGCTCGTCAGCAGCGCCGCCACCACTGAGCGCGATAAAGACCACATTGCCAAACGGATGCCTCCCGGTGCCCACGCTGCCCTGGTCGACGTGACATCGGCGTACGCCGTGTTCGGCGTGATGGGGCCGGGGTCGCGTGAGCTGCTGGCCTCGCTGTCCACCGCCGACCTGTCCGAGGCCGGCTTTCCCTTCGGCACCAGCCGCGAGATCGACCTGGGGTACTACACCGTCCGGGCGACCAGGATCACCTACGTCGGTGAGCTCGGCTGGGAACTGTACGTACCCGCCGAGTTCGCGGTCGGCGTGTACCAGGACCTGATGTCGGCCGGTGCGCCGCTCGGCGTGGTCAACGCGGGGTACTACGCCATCGAGTCGATGCGGCTGGAGAAGGGATACCGGGCGTTCGGCCGTGAGCTGACCCCGGACTACAACCCGGTGGAGGCGGGTCTGCTGTTCGCGTGCAAGCTCGGCAGCGGCATCAGCTTCCTGGGCCGGGAGGCAGTGGAGAAGGCAAAGGCAGAGGGGCCGCGGCGCAAGCTCGTTTCGCTGGTGCTGGCCGAGCCGGAGCCGATGATGTGGGGCGGCGAACTGGTGCTGCGGGACGGCAGGCCGGCCGGCCAGGTGATGTCCGGCGCGTGGGGGGCGGCCCTGAACGCGTCGGCCGGGCTGGCGTATGTCCGGCACCCGGACGGGGAGGTGGTCACCGCCGACTACCTGCGGTCCGGCTCGTACCAGGTCAGCATCGGCGGCGATGTGCACCCGGCGGCGGTCCACCTCCGCCCCCCGTATGACCCGGCCGGGCTGCGGATCCGCCCGAGGGGAGCTGATCAATGACGATCAGTGCGTTCGACCTCTTCAAGGTCGGCATCGGCCCGTCGAGTTCGCACACCGTGGGGCCGATGCGGGCGGCCGGGATGTTGGTGGCCGCGCTGGCCGACGGCGGCCTGGCCGGCCAGGTCACCGGGCTGCGGGTGGAGCTGTTCGGCTCGCTCGGGGCGACCGGGCATGGGCACGGCAGCGTGAAGGCGCTGGTGCTGGGACTGTCCGGGGAGGTGCCGGAGACGGTGGACCCGGCCACCGAGCTGGCGGCGCGGGTGGCGGCCAGCCACCGGCTGCGGCTGCCGTCGGGGCAGGAGATCGGCTTCGACCCGGCCGAGGACATCGTGCTGCACCGGCGCAAGCGGCTGCCGTTCCACTCCAACGCGATGCGGTTCGCCGCGCTCGGCGCCGATGGCGCGGAACTCACGGCGCGCACCTACTACTCGGTGGGCGGCGGGTTCGTGCTCGGCGAGGACGAGGCCGGGGCGCCCGCGATCGTGCCGGACGCCACCCCGGTGCCCTACCCGTTCCTGTCCGGCGAGGAACTGCTCGCCATCACCGGCCGGACCGGGCTGCCGGTCAGCGGGGTGATGCTGGCCAACGAGCTGGCCCGCCGGCCCGAGGCCGAGGTCAGGGCCGGGCTGCTGGGCATCTGGCAGGTGATGCAGGGGTGCGTGCGGCGCGGCTGCGCGGCCGAGGGGGTGCTGCCGGGCGGGCTGAAGGTGCGCCGCCGGGCCCGTGCGCTGCGGGAGAAGCTGGAGCAGACCGGCGACACCAGCGACCCGCTGTACGCGATGGAGTGGGTGACCCTGTACGCGCTCGCGGTCAACGAGGAGAACGCGGCCGGCGGCCGGGTGGTGACCGCGCCGACCAACGGCGCGGCCGGGATCATCCCGGCGGTGCTGCACTACTACACCACGTTCGTGCCCGGCGCGGATGACGACGGGGTGGTCGCCTTCCTGCTCACCGCGGCCGCCATCGGGGTGCTGTTCAAGGAGAACGCGTCCATTTCCGGGGCCGAGGTGGGGTGCCAGGGCGAGGTCGGGTCGGCCTGCTCGATGGCCGCCGCCGGGCTGGCCGAGGTGCTGGACGGGACCCCGGCCCAGGTGGAGAACGCGGCCGAGATCGCGGTGGAGCATAACCTGGGCCTGACCTGCGACCCGGTCGGCGGGCTGGTCCAGATCCCGTGCATCGAGCGGAACGCCATCGCCTCGGTCAAGGCCATCACCGCCGCCCGGATGGCGGTCCGCGGCGACGGCCAGCATTACGTCTCGCTGGACAAGGCGATCAAGACGATGCGGGAGACCGGCGCGGACATGAAGGACAAATACAATGAGACCGCCCGCGGCGGCCTCGCGGTGAACGTCATCGAGTGCTGAGGGGAACCCATGCCCACCGCGCTGCTGCGCATGATCGGCCAGCAGGCCGGCGCGCTGGACCGGATGGCCGGGCTGGATCTGGCCGGGCCGGCCGCGGTGCTGGCCGGGGCGGACCGGGTGGTGCTCGTCGGCACCGGCACCAGCCAGCACGCCGCCGAGCTGGGGGCGATGATGCTGGCCGAGGCGGGCCTGGACGCCCGCTGGTATCCAGCCGCCACCTGGGCCCGCTGGAGCTCAGGCCCGCGGCCGGGGGACGCGCTGCTGGTCATCAGCCACACCGGGGAGACCGCGTACGCCGCCCGGGCCCGGGCGGACGCGCTGGCCGCCGGGGTGCCGCTGGTGTCGATCACCGGCACCGGCCGCGGCTGGCCGGAGGCCATCCAGACGGTCCCGCCGGACGAGTCGCACACCTACACCATCAGCTACACCTCCGCGCTGGCGGTGCTGGCCCGGCTGGCGGGCGAGCTGGGCGCGGCCGGCTTCGCCGCCGCTGACATGGCGCGGGCGGCCGAGGCCGTCCGGCAGGTGTGCGCCGACCCGGGCGAGCTGCCCATCCCCGCCCGCAGCCTGGCCATCGTGGGCTGCGGGCCGTGGGGGATCACCGCCCGCGAGGGGGCCCTGAAGATCCGGGAGGCGGCCCGGATGCTGGCCGAGGGGTTCGACACCGACCGGCTGCTGCACGGCGGCGCCGTCCCCTACACCGCGGCGGACGCCCTGGTGCTGCTGGCCCCGGCGGCCGACCCGGACGGGCTGACCGCGGCGCTCGGCGCGGCCGCCGAGGCGGAGCGGGTGCCGGTGACCGTGCTGGCCGGGCAGGACGGGCTGCCGCCGCTGCTGGCCCAGATCCCGATGACCGTGCGGCTGCAGCTCGCGGCGGAACGTTTTGCCCGCCTGCGCGGCCAGAACCCGGACGCGGCCATCACCGGGGCGTGGGACGAACCCGCGCTCTGGCAGATGGGCGCGCCCGGGACCGGCAGCTGAGTCAGCCGACCAGATCGAGCTCGGGCACGGGCTCGGCCGGGGCTGCTGCCACCGACGGCGCCGTGCGCAGCCGGGGGAGCAGCAGCGCGGCGGCGACCGCGACCGCGACGGCGGCGGCGCCGACCCAGACCGCGGCGGACAGGCCGGACACGAAGGCCGTGCCGCTGGTGTACCCGCCGCGGGCGGAGAACACCGCGCCGAGCACCGCGATGCCGAACACACCGCCGAGTTCCCGGATGGCGTTGCTGGCGCCGGAGGCGATGCCTTCCTCTTCCCGGCGGACCGAGCCGAGCACCACGTTGGCGACCGGGGCGAAGAACAGCGACATCCCGACCCCGGAGACGATGAACGCCGGGATGAGCGCCGAGTACGCCACGGTGGGACTGGCCACCATGGCCAGCCAGCCCAGCCCGATCGCCTGCAGCGCCAGCCCGGTGGCCAGCAGCGGCCGGCCCCCGATCCGGTCCGACAGCGCGCCGGCGATGGGGGCGACGATCACCGGCATGGCGGTCCAGGGCAGGGTGCGCAGCCCCGCCTGGAGCGGCGAGTAGTGCTGGACGGTCTGCAGGAACTGGGCCAGCAGGAAGATCGAGCCGAACATCCCGAAGAACATCAGCAGCGAGGCGATGTTGGTCATGGTGAACCCGCGGCTGCGGAACAGCCGCAGCGGCAGCATCGGCTCCGGTGCCCGGAGCTCCCAGGCCACGAACGCCGCCAGCAGCAGCCCGCCGATGATCATGGGCGGGAGCACCGTCAGGCTGGTCCAGCCGTGGTCGTTGCCGCGGACCACGCCGAACACCAGCCCGAGCAGGCCAGCGCTGGCCAGGGCCAGGCCCGGCGGGTCCAGCCGGGTCGCCGGGCCATAGCTCTCGGTCAGCCGGGTGCGCGCGAACGGCAGCAGCAGCAGGCCGATCGGCACGTTCAGCCAGAAGATCCACTGCCAGGAGGCGCCTTCCACGACCGCTCCGCCCACCAGTGGCCCGATCGCGATGGCCAGCCCCCCGACCGCACCCCACGCGCCGAGCGCGAGCCCGCGCCGGGCCGGCGGCACGGCCGCCGAGAGCAGGGTGAGCGTGAGCGGCACCAGCACGGCGGCGCCGACGCCCTGGACGGCGCGGGCCGCGATCAGCCAGCCGATGCCGGGCGCCAGCGCGGCGGCCGCCGAGCCGGCGGTGAACAGGGCCAGGCCGGCTACGAACAGGCGGCGGCGGCCGTAGCGCTCACCGAGGCTGGCGCCGGTGAGCAGCAGCACCGCGAAGGTCAGGGTGTAGGCGTTGACCGTCCACTGCAGCCCGGCCAGCCCGGCGTGCAGGTGCTCGCGGATAGACGGCAGCGCGGTGGTCACCACCAGGTTGTCCAGTGAGGCCATGAACAGGGCGGCCGAGGTGACCACAAGGGTCCACAGCATGCGTCGCCGGTCGGTCATCGGTCTTCTCCTATAAGTGAGTAGTCACTAACTTCTGCGGTGAAAAAAAATATGGCGGTGCCGGCCCGGCTGCGGGCGCCTGATCGCGTCATGTCGAGCACCACTTCGCCCAGCGCTCGTCCACGGCCGGCAGGTCCATGGCGGCCGCCACGTTCATCAGCATGCCCATCGCGAAGAACGACACGATCCGCTCGTACGGCAGCCCGCTCAGCCGCTCCACCAGCAGCCAGAGCTCCTTGAAGCCGGCCCGGGTCGCCGCGCGGATGTCAGCATCCTCGCACGCCGCGTACGCGTGCAGCTGGAGCAGCAGCAGGGTGCGGTCCTGGAGGAGCTGGTGGTAGGCCTCGCCCATGGCGTCGAGCGCGTCCTCGCCCCCCCGGTCGCCGGCCGCGGCGGTGAACGTGTCCGCCACCCGCTGGAAGCAGCGCTGGACCAGCGCCAGGAACAGCGCCTTCTTGGTCGGGAACAGCCGGAACAGGTACGGCTGGCTGATCCCGGCCCGGCGGGCGACATCCTCGGTCGAGGTGCCGGCCAGCCCGCCCGCCGCGAATTCGGTCACCGCCGCGTCGAGCACCTGCTCGCGGCGCTCGGCGGCGCTCATCCGTAGTCCGGTCGATGTCATGGCACCAAGATAGTAACCACTCACTAACTTGTCAACCAGGCGCGGGCGGCGGGCCTGGTGCCGGTCCAGGAATGGCGTCCCGCCTCCGCAGCCGAGGCCGCGGCCAGATCGGCCATGTGGGGAGGGATGGCCCGTAAACCTTAGCGCCGTATGGTGGCGGTATGCCGGAAGCCGATCTCCGCCGGCTCTACCGCGACACCCGGGAGCGGGTGGCCGGGCTGCTGGCAGGCATGGCTGAGACCGCGCTGGCGGCCAACGTGCCCGCCTGCCCGAGCTGGTCGGTGCGGGACGTGCTGGCCCACCTGACCGCGGTCGCCGAGGACGTGGTGGCGGGACGCCTGTCCGGGCCGCCAACGGAGGAGGAGACGGCCGCGCAGGTGCGCCGGTTCGCTGGCCGCCCGGTGGCGGACATCCTGGAGCGCTGGGCGGGGGTAGCGCCGCGGATCGAGGAACTCATCGGCTCGGCCCGGGTCTGGCCGGGGGTGATCGACGTCGCCAGCCACGAACAGGACATCCGCGGCGCGGTGGGCCAGCCCGGGGCCAGGGACAGCGATGCGATCTGGCAGGGGGCGGGCTGGCTGCTCAGCCGAATGAGGCCGCCGGTGCCGCTGCGGGTGGTGGTGGAAGATGCCGAGTTCCGGCTCGGGCCGGGCACCGGGACACCGCTCACCCTGACCACCACCCGGTTCGAGGCGTTCCGGTGGCGGATGGGCCGCCGCAGCCGGGATCAGCTCGCCGCGCTCGGCTGGTCCGGTGACCCGGCCCCGGTGCTCGGCCACCTGGTGGTGTTCGGCCCGGCCACCCGCGACGTCATCGAGTGACTCCGGCTACCCGGTCCCTTCCACCAGGATCAGCTTCCCGGTGGAGGCGCGCTGGCGCATTTCCATGGCCGCGGTGTACCCGGGTGAGGTGTACCAGCTTCTGGCCTGCTCGGCGGTGGGGAACTCCAGCACCACCATCCGGGGCGGCTGCCAGCCGCCTTCGAGCGTCTCGCAGTGCCCGCCGCGGACGATGAACCGCCCGCCGTAGGGCTCCAGCGTGCCCGGCACCAGCGCCCCGTACTCGCGGTAGGCCTCCTGGTCGTGCACATCGATCTCGGCGATCACGTAGGCCGTCATGTGCTCCCCTTCTGGCCGCGGGCCGCGGTCTGATCATCGGTGCGTGTCCTGATTACCTGGACCTGGGTCGTCTGGGCCACCAGCCGCTGACCGGAGTCGTACAGGCTGGTCTGCACGGTGACGGTGGTCCGGCCGTGGTGCAGGGGCACCGCCACCGCGCGCACCACACCCGCGCTGACCGGGCGGAACATCTGGCTGGCGGAGGTGATCGTCGCCGTCGTCGCGCCGTCGGGAAGCCCGAGGAATGCCACCAGCGCACCGGCGCTGTCGGCCAGCGACATGAGGACGCCGCCGTGCATGACCCCGCCTGCGGTGCACAGCCGCGGCGTCCATGCCAGCTCGCCGACGACGCGTTCCCGGCTCGCCTCGGTCAGGGTCATGCCCAGCTGGGCAGCAAAGGGCATGAGCGCGACCAGCGCATCCAGCTCTTCGGGCATGACCGCAGTCTGTCACCGCCGCCAGCGCCGCCGGTCAGTGGAACTGGGTGAGCGACAGGATGTTGCCATCCGGATCGGCGAACCATGCCACCTTGTCGCCGCCGGGGGTGGTCCAGATGCCATTGCTGTCCTGGTCCATGCTGTCGTAGCGGATGAACGTGACGCCGCGGGCGGCGAGGTCGCGGACCTCAGCCTCGATGTCGGTGACCCGCCAGCCGAGGACGGTGTAGACGGCAGCCGAGACGGCCGGCACGGCGGTCACCCTGAGCATGGTCCCGTGCGCGTCGAACACGCAGGCGAAGTTGTTCTCCTCCGTCACCGGCAGGCCCAGCGTCTGCTCGTAGAACAGCCGGGACCGGGCCAGGTCGGTGGCCGCGGCGAAAGCGATGACATCGCTGGATCCCAACATGTGACGTCAGTCTGCCACCGCGGCTGGCCAGCGTGCTGACATCCGGGCCAGGGAGTGGGAATGTCGGCTGCATGTCCTTCACGCCGATGCCCACCACCGCGGCGTGGCGCCATCAGGGTGCCCGCAGCGGCTTTGAGGTGGTGTATTTCCGTGACCATCCGGATGGGTGCGCCATCGAAGGCTGGACGGCCGCGGTCGAGGACGGCGTGACCTGGGCCGTCCAGTACGCCATCGAGGTGGACACCGCTTGGCTGACCCAGAGCGCACGGCTGCTGGCCCGGTCGGCTAGCGGGTATCGGTCCACCCGGCTGACGGCCGACGGTGCGGGCCACTGGCTGGTGGACGGGGAACCCGCGCCTCACCTGGACGGCTGTCTCGACGTGGATCTGGAGTCGTCGGCCATGACCAACGCCCTGCCGGTGCGGCGGCTGGGCCTGCCCGTGGCCGCGCTGGCGGCGGCTCCGGCCGCCTACGTCCGGGTGACCGGCCTGGCTGTGGAGCGGCTGGAGCAGACCTACCTGCGCCGGGCCGGCGACCCCACCCGCCAGCGCTACGACTATGCCGCTCCGGCCTTCAACTTCAGCTGCGTGCTGGTCTACGACGAAGCTGGCCTGGTGCTGGATTACCCAGGGATCGCCACCCGGGCCGCCTGACGGAGATCAGGCCGGGCCGGCCAGGCTGGCGGCCCAGGCGGCGATGGTGGTGACCTCTGCCTGGCGGGGGAAAACCTTGTGCAGCAGCACCTCGTGCACCTCGGGGTCGGCATCCAGGCAGCCGTCCGCCAGCACGGTGAGCCGGAAATCGAGATCGGCCGCCTGGCGCAGGGTGGACAGCACCACGCCGCTGGTGGCGATCCCAGCCAGCACCAGGTGATCGGTGCCGCCGCTGCGCAGCAGCACCTCCAGATCGCTGCCGGTGAAGGCGGACACCCGCCGTTTGGTCACGACGGGCTCGCCACCCGCGGGGGCGACGGCGGGCGGGATGGCCATGGCGGGATCGCCGTCGGTAAACCGGCCGGTCCCCGCGATCGCGGCGAAGCTCTTGTTGCGCTCGCTGACCTCGGGATATCCGGGGCGGAAGGTGACGGTCACGTAGATGACCGGCACGCCCGCGCCGCGGGCGGCCGTGATCGCGGTGGCCAGCCGGGGGAGGTAGCCCTCCTCACCGGCGAACCGCTCCACGATGCCCTGCTGCACGTCCATGACCAGCAGCGCCGTCGACGTCACCGGCCGCTCCCTTCGTTCCTGGCCCGGCTGACCACCGTAGCGCGGCTCGCCTACATGCGAGCCAGGACTTTGGCCGCCAGCGCCTGCGCGGCCTGCCGGTAGGCGGCGCCCACGGAGGCGGTGGAGCCGACGTTGGCGGGCACGTTGTCCACCACCTGCAGAACGTTCTGGCCCACCTTGACCACCACGGTGTTGCTGCCGGCGTCCCAGTACGCGCCGTCCCCCAGGCCCTTGATGGTCGCGCCGGGCACGGGGTTGTAGTCGTAGGACGCGCCGTCGGCGACGACCGTCAGCTGGGCCCACTGGTCACCGGACATGGTGGTGGTGATGCCGCCGCTGGCGGTGAACACGCCCTTCTGGTTGTAGCCGCATTCGCTGGTCGGCGGGGCGCTCTGCTGGTTGTGACCGTCGATGGTGATCGTGTCGTGCGGGAAGGTGGAGGCCACGGCCAGGACATCGGCCGGCTTCAGCAGCGAGCAGGCCGGCGGCGCGGCCTGCCCGGCCGCCGGTGCGGTGTGGTGAACCACGGACGAGGCCACGCTGGCGGCCGCGCCACAGCCCGTGGCCAGCGCGGTGAGCAGGATGAGCCCGGCCGCCGCCCGGGCATGGGTCAACGACATTTCGTTGTCTCCTTGCGAATGGACGAACTTGCTTCCAACGGCGGCCGCCGGCTTTCACCCGCTAAACGCGACGCGACCGGCTATTGGTTCAGCCGGCTGGCCGCGACCGGAAACTGTTTGACGCCCGTCACCGGGCGGCCAAGGCTGTCGCCATGACGAGCCGCATCTCACACACGTCCTTCGACGCCATCGACGCCTATACGCAGTCGCTCTTCTGGTCGCAGGTTCTGGACTTCACCGAGGATCCGGACGACCCGAATGAGCCCGGGCACGAGGAATGCCTGATCATGTCGCGCGACCGGAGCCAGTTGCTGCTGTTCATCACCGTCCCGGACGGCAAGAAGCTGAAGAACCGGGTCCATCTCGACCTGCTCCCGGTGGACCTCACCCGGGAAGAGGAGACCGAACGCGTCATCGGCCTGGGCGCGACCCAGCTGGCTGACTTCCGGCGGCCCGATGGCAGCGGCTGGATCACCCTCGCCGATCCCGAGGGCAACGAGTTCTGCATCCTGTCCAGCACCGTCCCGGCCACCTGACGACCGGCTGCGGCGGGCGTGGACAATGGCCGGATGGAACTGGCCGGCAAGATACGTGTCCACCAGGTTCACCCGGTCAAGGTCGGTGCGGATGTCACCGCCTCGGCGGTCTCGAACATCCTGCTCTGGCGGGCCAGGCCGAAGACGGCGCTGGCGGTGCGCATCCTGTTGCCGGTGGCAGGCTCACTGGCCGTGCTCGGGCTGGCCGACCTGGATGCACTGGCCACGACCGGGCCGGGGCAGTACGTGCTCAGGCACATGCCGCCGTCGGCGCAGGCGGTCCGGCTGGCCGGCGATGCCGTGATGGCGATCGGGGCCCGCCGCCACCGTCCGGCCCTGCTCATCGGTGGTGCGGCGATCATCGCGGTGGGCTGGTCCCATGCGCTCTGGCCGGGAGGTCAGGTCAGGGCGCCGGTCTGGTAGAAGATGTAGAAGCCGATCCCGATGAACACCACCGGGACCGCCCACTGACCCCAGCGCTGCATCGCCGTGATAACCGTGCGCCGGGCGGCGAACCCGGAGCTGGCCAGGCAATACAGGGCCACCCCAGCCATGAACACCGCGATGATGACGGCCGTTACCGTGATGCTGCTGGTCCGGAACACGGGCGTGTAGACCGAGATGTTGTCGCCGCCATTGACAACGGTCAGCCCGATGACCCCGGTCAGGCCGGTAGCCACGGCCGGGGAGACGTAGCGTCCCGACCGGTGGGCGCGGATCGCGGCGGCCAGCTTAGCCAGCCCGAGGCCCAGCGGCAGCAGGCCGAGCAGCCACAGCCACCGCTCCGGGACCAGCGCCAGGCCGGCCGCGGCGGCCAGCGACGCGGCGACCAGGATTGCGAATCCCGTGTACTGGCCGGCCCAGATCTGCCAGCGCCGGGGGCGGCCGCCGGCGCGCGAGGAAACGTTCAGCACGGTGAGCACGAGGATGTCGTCGGCGTTGGTGGCCGCGAAAATCACGATGGCGGTCACCGCCACGGCGAAGATTCCGCCCGCAGGCATCGCGCCTCCCGCTGGCTGCCTCATTGCCCAGAGTAGATGACCGCCGATTTCCGGTCAGGGCTCACCAGGTGAGCGTTTGCTGGCCTGGGCAGTCGTCGTTTTGGTGGGTTAGGTGCTGCATACTCACCGGTGTGGACCATCCGTTTGACTCCCGGGAACTGCGGATCCAGCAGCCAGGAAAGCTGCTGCCCAATCGGGCGGCCTATGAGATTTTCGACGATCAGCGGCGGCTGGTGGCCATCGCCACCGAAACCGAGGCGCACACCTGGCTGAAGGTGCTCAGCAAGTCGATGCCTGACGCCCGCGTAGTCGCGCTCACCACCGCCGCCAACGAGCCGGTCCTGACCCTGATCAAGCACTCCAGGGAACGGATCACCGAACTGCTGGACCCCATGGGCGAACCGGCCGGCCGGATCAGGGCGACCCAGACCACCCGCCATTACACCCTTATCGACGATCAGGACCAGACCGTTGGCAAGGTCGTCGGCGACCTGGCGCTCAAGCACTTTTCCGTCACCGGCACCACCGGCCGCGAATTCGCACGGATCCGTAAGACCTGGGCGGGTGTCAAGGAAATGCTCACCCCGGCCGACCACTATCACGTCGAGTTCACCGCTCCGGTATCGCCGTCGGCCCGCACCCTCACGGTTGTCATGGCCATCGTGCTTGATCTGACTCTGTACGGGCCCGTCTGAGCTTCGCGAAGCGCGTCACCATAGGGGCTGAGGTGCCCTAACATCAACCAGCGGGCGCGCATTGATGGGAAGCGATAAGCGGTGACGACGTGTCTTGGGGGGCATCCCGTCTCCACTGGCTCGGAGATCTGTGAAACCTGCGGCGAAGACGTCCGGCCCAGTTGCAGCCAGGGCCACCGAAGCGCTCCGGGCGAGCAGTTCTGTGAGACGTGTGGCGAGTTGCTGCTGGCCAGGCCGGGCCACCAGCTCAACGGGGGAGACGCACCCGCCCTGGACTACAGCAGTGGCTCGTTCGCGGACTTCATCGGGGCCGAACCAGAACTGGCCGAGCCGGAGGCCTTCGCGCTGGAGCTGGCGGAGCCTGAGCTAGCCGAGCCTGAAGCCGCCGAGCCTGAGCCGACCGAGCCTGAGGCTGCCGCGCCTGAGCCTGTCAAGCCGGAGGCTGCTGAGCCGAAACCGGCCGAGCCGGAGGCCCCCGAGCCTGAACCGGCCGAGTCTGAAGCCGCCGAGCCTGAGCCGACCGAGCCTGAAGCTGCCGCGCCTGAGCCTGTCAAGCCGGAGGCTGCCGAGCCGAAACCGGCCAAGCCGGAGGCCGAGGAGCCTGAACTGGCTGAGCCGGAGGCTGCCGAGCCAGAGCCGGCCGGGGAAGCGGTGCTGGTGGCCGAGGCGCCCGTGCCTGCCGCCGCCGCCGTTGCTGCCGCGGCCGCCGGTGCCCCCCGTACCACCCTGCCGTTCGACCGGCCCCGGCTGCCCGAGCCGTGGCGGGACGCCCACGCCGACGTGCTGGCCAGCCTGCCGCCCTACCACGACACCACGCCGCCCCCGGGGCGCCGCCGTCGCCGGCGGGTACTGGTGACGGTGCTGGCCCTGGCCGTCCTGGCCGGCGGCGTCACCGCCGGCATGCTCGCGCTGCGTCACCGGCCAGCCGTCGCCTCCCAGCCGTCGCCGCGTCCCATCGGCACCTCCGCCAGCCAGCCATCCCGGCCCCGCCCGCCCGCCTCGGCCACACCGTCCAGCCACGCGGCTGCCCCGCCCGCGGCCGCCAGCTGGACCGGCCCGGTTCCCATCGACCGGCTGGCTCTGCGCGCCAGCAACGCCGTGCTCACCGGGGTGTCCTGCCCGCTTCCCGCCGCGTGCTACGCCATCGACAGCGCCGGGAACGTCCTGTTCCGTGCCACCCCGCCGCTGCCCGTCCGCACCTGGCACGTGACCGCCCGGGACCCGAACGGCGGGCTGGTCGCGATCTCCTGCGCGACCGTGCGGTCCTGCCTGGCGGTGGACAAGTCCGGGGACGCGATGACCATGAGCCAGGGCCACTGGAGCGTCCCGTCGGTGGTGGACACCCGGCCCGGCACGTTCACCTCGGTGTCCTGCCCGCTGGTGGTGTTCTGCATGGCGGTGGACAGCGGCGGCAGCGCGTTCGCCTACAGCGCCGCCGCCAAGACCTGGCAGCCGTTCACGGTCGACACCGGCGGCGGGCTCACCGGCGTGTCCTGTGCCAGCCCCACCGCCTGTCTCGCGGTGAACGGAACTGGTGGGGTCTACAGCTTCGACGGCACGTCCTGGACCTCCGCCATCCCGGTCGACCCCGGGCACGCCTTTACCGCCGTGTCATGCGGCGACCCAGGGTTCTGCGTGGCGACCGATGGGGCCGGCCTGGCCGCCGTCCTGGCCGGCGGGACGTGGTCGGTGCACCCGATGGGGCTCACCGCCACCGCTGTGTCCTGCCCGGCCGCCGGGTTCTGCCTGGCGACCGACGGCACCGGCGGCGCGGTGAGCTACCGCAACGGCGCCTGGTCGGCCGTGCGCCGGATCGACGGCACGGCCGCCCTGGCCGCCCTGAGCTGCCCGACGGCGACCGCCTGCACCGCCGCCGACCGGAACGACAACATCCTGTACTACACGGGTTAGCGCGTCCGCAGGCGTGACCAGGCGTCGATGCCGACCGCGGCCAGCAGGATCGCGCCCAGCGTGATCTGCTCGTACAGCGGGTTCAGCCCGAGCAGGTCGAAACCGTTGCCGATCAGCGCGATGAACAGCACCCCGACCACCGTCCGCCAGATCCCGCCCTCGCCGCCGAGGATGCTGGTGCCGCCGACCACGATGCCGGCCAGCACCGTGAACGTCAGCGTGGTCTCGCCGTTGGATGCCTGCGCGCTGAGCACCCGCGAGGTGTCGATCAGCCCCGCGAGCGCGGCCGCGCCGCCGCTCAGCACGAACGTGACGATCCGGATCAGCTGAACCCGGACCCCCGCCAGCCGAGCCGCTTCCGCGTTGCCGCCCGCCGCGTACATGTACCGCCCGGCCGTGGTCCTGGCCAGCAGCACCGCCAGCAGCACCACGCTGATCACCATGAGCCAGGTCGAGGTGTACACGCCGAACACCTGCGTCCGCGACAGGTTGCCGAAGGACGGCCGGTTGTACAGGATGATCAGGTTTCCGCCGGTGACCAGGCTGGCCAGCCCGCTGACCACGAACGACATGGCCAGCGTGGCGATCAGCGAGTTGATGCGGAAGAAGGTGGTGATCACCCCGTTGACCAGCCCGACCAGCAGGCCGACCGCCAGCCCGGCCAGTATCGCGACCAGCGGCGGCGAACTCCGGGCGATCTCCGCGGCGGTCACCCCGGCCAGCGCGTAGATGGCGCCGACCGACAGGTCGATGCCGCCCGCCACCAGCACCAGCGTGCCCGCCGCCGCGATGATCAGGGTCGCGGCCTGCTGGTCGAGGATGTCGAGCAGGTTGACTCTGGTCAGGAACGGCCCGCTGGCCACCGACAGCACGATGAACAGCACCAGGAACGGGATGAGGATGCCAGCCTGGCGCAGCCGGGCGGGGCGCGGCAGCCGGAACGGAAGCACGCTCATAACGCATCTCTTTCGGTGGCATCGAAGGCCGCCGCGAGGATGGCGGCTTCGGTCATGTCGTCGCCGGTGAGCTCGGCGGTGATCTTCCCGAGGCGCATCACCAGCACGCGATGCGCGAGGCCGAGGATCTCCTCCACGTCCGAGGAGATGAGCAGCACGCCGAGGCCGTCGGCGGCCAGCTCGACCAGCAGTTCGTAGATGGCCCGCTTGGCCCCGACATCCACGCCGCGGGTCGGCTCGTCGGCGATCAGCAGCCGCGGCCGGGCCAGCAGGCACCGGGCGAACAGCAGCTTCTGCTGGTTGCCGCCGGACAGGGTGCTGGCCGGCGCGGCCTGCCCAGCGCCGGTCACGGTCGCCTGTTCCAGCACCCGGGCCACCGCCTTGCGCTCCGCCCGCGGCCGGACCAGCCCGAACCGGCTGAGCTGCGCCAGGCTGGCCAGGCTGACGTTCTCGGTGACCGACCGGCCGAGCAGCAGGCCCTGCTCCTTGCGCGACTCCGGGATCATCGCGATGCCGCGGGCCAGCGACCGGTGGGGGCGCCCGAACAGGTCGTGGGCGAGCTCGCTGCGGCCGGCACCGACCAGGCCGGCCAGCCCGACGATCTCGCCCGCCCGCACGGTCACCTCGCCGGACAGCACCGCGGGTGCGTCCGCCGGGGGCGGCTGCTTGGCCGGGAAGGTGGCTCCGACGGACCGCCCGAGCATCGCGTTCACCAGCGACTCCTCGGTCTCTTCCGCGGCCGCCGCGGTCCGTACCACCCGCCCGTCGCGCAGGATCGTCACCTGGCCGGCCAGGTCGAGCACCTCGCGCAGGGAGTGCGAAACGAGCACGACCGTGGTGACGTCCCTGGCCAGCCGCCGGACGACCTCGTGCAGCCGGGCCACGTCGGGCCGGGACAGCGCGGCGGTCGGCTCGTCCATCACGATCAGCCGGGCGTCGCGTGACAGCGCCCGCATGATCTCGACCTTCTGCTGGTCCGCGACCCGCAGCCGGCCCGCCGGGGTATCGGCGGGCAGGTCGAAGCCCACCGAGCCCGCCATTTCCTCATAACGGCGGTGCAGCGCGCGCCTCCGGAGAAAGCCGGCCCGGCGGGGCTCGGTGCCCAGGAACACGTTCTCGGCCACCGGCAGCGCGGGCACCAGCGACAGCTCCTGGGCGATGAGCACGATCCCGCGGGCGATGGCTTCCCGCGGCGAGTGGAAATGGGCCGGCTCGCCGTCCAGCAGGAACTGGCCCTGGTCGGGAGCGATCACCCCGGCCAGGATCTTGCCGAGGGTGGACTTGCCCGCGCCGTTCTCGCCCACCAGGGCGTGGATCGAGCCGCGGGCGATCCGGAGGCTGACCGCCTCCAGGGCGCGCGCCGCGCCGAAGGACTTGCCGATGCCCGTCAGTTCGGCCTGCGCGCCCTGGAGGCTGGCTGGGTCAGGCACCTCAGCCGGGCCACTCGGCAGTGAACTGGCTGGCGTTCGCCTTGGTGACGATCCCGCCGTTGGGCAGCCCGGCGACCGGGTCGATGCCGCCGCTGCTCTTGCCGTCGCGCAGCGCCTTGACCATCGCTTGCACGGCCAGCCGGCCCTCGCTCGCGGGTGCCTGGGCCACGTCGCCGTACCAGGCGCCGGAGCTGACCCCGGCCAGCGCGGCGGCGCTGGCGCCGTAACCGACCAGAATGACCTTGCCGGTCTTGTGCGCCGCGGCCAGCGCCTGGGCGCCGCCCTCGATGCCCTGGTCAGAACCGACGATCAGGTTCAGGCTGGGGGTGGCCTGCAGCATGTTCTGCACCGCGGTCAGGCCGACGGTCGGGCTGAAGAAGCTCTGGCCCTGCGCGGCGACCTGGACGGCCGGGTCGGCGGCGATCGCTTTGGTGAAGGCCCCGTGGATGGCGACGTCCAGCGCGGACGCCTTGATGTCGTACAGGTAGCCGACCTTGCACGGGTTCAGGTTCTGGGACTTGCACGCCTGGACCACCAGGTTGCCCAGCTTGGTGCCGATCTCGGTGGGCACGAAGGTCACGTTGGCCGACAGCCCGGGTACCTGCGGCTGGTCGGTGGACAGGTTGGGGCCGAGGATCTGGTCCATGTTGACGACCTTGATCCCCTTGGCGATGGCCTGCTTGACCAGGGTGACCAGGCCGGTGCCAAAGATCGGCTGGACGATGATGCCCTGGTACTGACCCGAGTTGATGGCGTCCTGCAACTGCGAGAACTGGGTCTGCGGGCTGTTGTTCGCGTCGAAGACCTTCATGGTGGCGTTGTTGTCGGACGCCACCGCCTCAGCGGCGGCCAGCATGGGCGCGTCGTAGCTGTTCTCGACGGCGAACGAGAGGTAGGCGATGCTCAGCGGCTTGTTCGAGCCGGATGAGGCGGATGTGGTGGGAGAGGAGGAACTGGAGCTGCTGCAGGCCACGAGGGCGAGCCCGGCGGCGGCTACCGCCGCCAGCACGGTGCCGCGGCGCTGGAAACGCCGCAAGCCGGTGGAAGGGGAGAGCACGGCTAGACTCCTTTTGCTTACTCACTGGATGGTGGGTGGGTGTTGTGCCGGTGAGCCGGGTGCGCGCCCGGCTCACCGGTTTTTTATGGGATCAGTACGGCACGGCGGTGGGGGGCCTGGCCGCAGCGCGACCAGGCGTCGGCGGCGTCCGCCAGCGGCCGGACTTCGCGGTCAGCGGTGATCCGGCCCGCCCTGGCGTGGGTGAATATCTCGGCCAGCGCGCTGGTCTTCTGCTCGTTGGTGAGCAGGTTGTTGGTGTATCCGAGGATGGCGAGCACCCCGCTGCGCAGGGTGGCCGAGCTCCAGCGGGCCTCCGCCGCGGCGGCGGAGCCCAGGTTGACCAGGCGGCCGTGCGGCGACAGGATCCGCAGCGCGGCCTCGGCGGGCACCCCGCACAGTGGGTCGAGCACCAGGTCGGTGCGGCCGCCGGTGGCTTCGGCCAGCGTGGCGGCTACCGCCGCCACGTCGTCCCCGGTGAGGTCGGCGACGGCGTCGGCGCCGAGTTCGGTGGCCCGGTCGCGGCCGTGCGGGTCGCGGCAGGCCGCCACCACCCGCCCGGCCCCGAGCAGCCGGGCCGCCTGCACCCCGACCTGGCCGACGTTGCCGCTGGCGCCGAGCACGAGCACGTGCTCACCGGGCCGCAGCCCGCCCCGCCAGGACAGGGCCATCCAGGCGGCGATCGCGGAGAGCCCCAGGGCGGCCGCGAGGTCGTCGCTGACCCCCTCGGGCACGGGCAGTACCGCGGTGTCGGGTACCACGCAGAACTCGGCCATGGAGCCGTCGCCCGGCCTCATGCCGGCGGTGGCGCTGAACCAGACCCGCTGCCCGGCCGGGAGCGTGTCCGAGCCGGCGATGACCCCGACGCCCTGGGTGCCGGGCACGTACGGCAGGGCGGGCGCGCCGAAGTACGACGTGCCGGAGGCACACAGCAGGTCGAGCGGGTTGATGGGCGCGGCGGTGACCCGGATCAGCGCCTGCCCGGCCTGCCGCCCGGGGGCGGCGTGCTGCCCCGGCTCCGGCGGGGCGCCGTGCCGGTGCAGCAGCGCTGCCCGCATGGTCGTCACGAGACCGGGCCCGCGTCCTCGGTGTAGGTGTAGGTGTAGGGGTTGTCGAGCACCCTGGTCTCCGGGATCTCCGGGTGCATGCCCTCGTCCCAGGCCTCCGGGCCGAGTTCGCCCTGCAGGTACCCGACCGTCTGCCCGATCACCTGCCGCGCCTTGGCCAGGTCGGCGCCGGTCAGCTGGTGGTTGTGCTTGACCACCCGGCCGTTGATCACGACCGTGTGGACGTCACCGCGCTGCGCCTGGAAGACGACGTGTCCGTACGGGTTGAGCAGCGGGAACATCACCGGTGAGGCGTCGTTCTTGATCAGTACCAGGTCGGCCTTCTTGCCTGCCTCGATGCTGCCGGTGACCGAATCCAGGCCGAGCGCCTTCGCCCCGCCCCGGGTGGCCCAGTCGACCACCTGCTCGGCGCGGAGCACGTGGTGGGTCACCGTCTCGTCCTTGGCGTGCGCCTCCAGGTGCTCGCGGGCGCGGTCGGCGGACAAGGTGGCGCGCATGGCGGAGAACAGGTCGGCGCTCCACCACACGCTGGTGTCCATCGACAGCGAGACGCCGATGCCGTGCTGGCGCAGCTTCCAGGTGGGCGGGTAGCCCTGGCCGGCGCTCTGCTCGCTCTCGGTGGACAGCGACGCGTGCCCGCCGGTGGCGGCGATCCGGTGGTAGGAGTCGGGGGACAGGCTGGCCGCGTGCACGTAGATCGTCTGCGGGGTCATGAAGCCGTGCTCGTACATGAGCCGGATGCCCTCGTCGGTGGTCACCTTCCACACCCCGGCGTGGGTGGTCACCGGCACGCCCAGGTCGCGTGCCACCTCGAAGGCCGCCTTCTCAGGGAAGTCCGGGCTGGCCGGGGGGACGTCGAAGGCCATCTGGAAGCCGAGCATGTCGTTGCCGCCGGGGAACCGGCGGCTGACGAAATCGCGGAACTCGGGCGTGGCCGACCACTCCCACGGCGCCGCCTGGATGTTGCCGTAGGCGAGCACGAACCGGCCGGGGACCTCCTGCAGCGCGTCCGCCGCCGCTTCCGCGTGCTCGAGCGTCTGCAGGTTGTGCGACCAGTCCACGGTGGTGGTCACCCCGGCGTCGATCGCCTCGATGGCGGACAGCAGGTTGCCCGCGTAGATGTCCTGGGGCCGGAACGACTTGCCCCACTGCAGGTAATTCCAGACGAAGTACTGGGTGAGCGTCCAGTCGGCGCCGTAGCCGCGCATAGCGGTCTGCCACATGTGCCGGTGGGTGTCAATCATTCCGGGCATCAGGATGCCGCCGGACGCGTCGATCTCGGCGGTGCCCTCGGGCACCTGCAGGCCGGGCCCGGCCGCGGCGATCGTCTCGCCGGTGACGAGCACGTCGGCATCGGTCAGCACGTGGTGGGCATCGTCCATCGTCAGCACGGTCGCGCCGCGGAACACGACCGGCCGGCCGGGGGGAATGGCCGGACTTGGTGCGGCTGTCATGTGGTCACCTCCGTGGGGTACGGCGATGTTGCGGACAGTTGTCCGGAGAACGGCCATGTTGAACTAGACCGGAACATTGGCCGGCCTGCGGGCGCCTGTCAAGTGGCAATTCTCACCGGTTGACTGGTAGGGCATACTAGCCACGTCCGCGATGCGGACGGAGCGAGTACCCGAACGGCGGAGAGGCGCAAATGGCACGCCGCGACAGCAGCCCGGACTTCATCGAGGCCCTGGCCCGTGGCCTCGATGTGATCCGGGCGTTCCAGCCGCGCCAGCCGGTCATGACACTGGCGGCGGTGGCGGCCGCGGCCGGGCTGGCCCGGCCCACCGCCCGCCGGATCCTGCTCACGCTGGAGCAGATGGGGTATGTGCGCAGTGTGGACGGCGGGTTCGAGCTCACCCCCCGGGTACTGGAGCTTGGCATGTCCTACGTGCTGTCCCGCAACCTGTGGGAGGTGGCCCGGCCGCACATGGAGCGGCTGGTGGCGCGCACGCACGAGTCGTCGTCGATCGCCCAGCTCGACGGCTCCGACATCGTCTACGTGGCCCGGGTCGCGGTGCCGAAGATCGTGGCGCTGGCGGTGACCATCGGCACCAGGTTCCCGGCCATGCAGACCTCGCTGGGCAAGGTGCTGCTGGCCGCACTGCCGCCGGCCGAGGCCGACCGGGTGCTGGCCGAACCGAGCCGGTCGGGGATCCCGCCGCGGGTCGTGCTGGGCAGCGAGGAGCGGGCGGCCGTGCTGCGGGAGGTGCGCGCCCGCGGGTGGGCGCTCACCGACGAGGAACTCGCGGCCGGCATCCGGTCGGTGGCCGCGCCGCTGCGGGACGGGAACGGCCAGGTGATCGCGTCGCTGAACGTGAACACGCACGCCGCGGAGACGCCGGTGGAGGTGCTCACCGGCGAGTACCTGCCGCTGCTGCTGCAGACCGCCGGGGCGATCAGTGCCGACTGGGCCGCCTGCCAGGCGGCGCCACAGCTCACGGTGGTCCCGGCCGCCCAGGTGGCGGGACAATAGTGGCCGCCTTGACACCGGCCAGCGCGAGCACCAAGACTGCACCTCGCCGGACAACTGTCCGGCACGCGGACAGAAGGGTCCCTCACACGTCATGAGCCGACGTCAGGGCCCGCTGGCGGGCATGCTGGTGGCCGACTTCTCCCGGGTACTGGCCGGCCCCTATTGCACGATGCTGCTCGGTGACCTCGGCGCGGATGTGATCAAGGTGGAGAGCCCGGCCGGGGACGACACCCGGTACTGGATGCCGCCGGTCACCGCGGACGGCGTGTCCACCTACTACCTGGCCATCAACCGCAACAAGCGGTCCGTGGCGCTGGACCTGCGCACCGGCGACGGCCTGACCGCCGCCCGCGAGCTGGCCCGCCGCGCCGACGTGCTGGTGCAGAACTTCAAGCCCGGCGGGCTCACCCGGTTCGGCCTGGACTATGAGACGGTCAGCGCCGCCAACCCGGGCATCATCTACGCCTCCATCAGCGGGTTCGGCGCGGGCGGCGGGAAGGACCTGCCCGGCTACGACCTGATGGTGCAGGCCATGTCCGGGCTGATGAGCCTGACCGGCGCCCCGGACGGGCCGCCCTACCGGGCCGGCATCTCGGTATTCGACGTGATCGCCGGCCTGCACACCACCATCGCCATCCTGGCCGCGCTGCACCACCGGACCGCTACCGGCGACGGCCAGCACGTCGAGGCCAACCTGATGTCCTCGGCGCTATCCGGCATGGTCAACCAGAGCAGCGCGTACGCGGCCGGGGGAGTGGTGCCGTTCCGGATGGGCAACTCCCACCCCAGCCTGTTCCCGTACGAGCCGCTGCCGACCGCGGACGGGGATCTGATCGTGACCGCGGGCAACGACACCCAGTTCCGGAAGCTGTGCGAGGTGCTCGGCGCGCCGGAACTGGCCGACGATCCCCGGTTCGCCCACAACGAGGACCGCACCGCCAACCGTGGCGAACTGCGGCCGCTGCTGGTGCAGCGGCTGGCGGCCCGCCCGGCCGCGGACTGGTTCGACGCGCTGATCGGGGCCGGCGTGCCGTGCGGGCCGATCAACACGGTCGACGCCGGCGTCGGCTTCGCCGCCGGCATCGGGCTGGAGCCGGTGGTCAGCGCGGGCGGCGTGCCGGTGATCCGGCACCCGGTCAGCTACTCGGCGACCCCGGCCAGCTACCCGCTCGCGCCGCCGGACCTTGACCAGCACGGCGAGCAGATCCGCGCCTGGCTGGCCGGGCCGCCCGGCCCGCTCCCGCCTGCCGAGGAGGGCACATGACCGGAACCCGCTTCCCGACCTCGCTGGGTGCCTCGGACCCGGACACGATCACGCTGCTCGGCCAGGACCTGGCCGCCGACCTGATGGGCAAGGTCGGCTTCGGCGAGCTGGCGCTGTGGCTGGTGACCCAGCGCCGGCCGGCCCCGGCTCAGGTCCGGGTGTTCGAGGCGGTGCTGGTCGCGCTGGCCGACCACGGCTTCACCCCGACCGCGATCGCCACCCGGCTCACCTACCTGAGCGCGCCCGACTCGGTCCAGGGAGCGCTGGCCGCCGGGCTGCTGGGGGGCGGCTCCCGGTTCCTGGGCGTGACTGAGGACGCGGGCCGGTTCCTGGCCGACGCGCTGGCCGACCAGCCGGTGCCCACCGACGACGCCGGGTTCGATGCGCTAGCGCTGGAGGCGGTGACCCGGGCCCGGGCCGCTGGCCAGTTCGTCCCGGGCCTGGGCCACCCGGTGCACAAGGTCACCGACCCGCGCACCCCCGCGCTCATCAGGATCGCGGAGGAGGAAGGCCTGCGCGGCCCGCACCTGCGGCTGTTCGAGGCGATCGGCCGGGTCCACCCGCAGGTCCTCGGCCGGACCCTGCCGCTGAACGGGGCCGGCACCTGCGGCGCCGCACTCGCCGACCTCGGGCTGCCGCCGGACCTGCTGCGCGGATTCGCGCTGCTGGCCCGCTGTGCCGGGCTGCTCGGCCAGCTGGCCGAGGAGCAGCGCCGCCCGGTCGGCATGGACATCTACCTCACCGTCGAGCACAACGCCGAGTACCTGTCCCCGTAAGGAGCTGCCATGGCCACCGTCGCCGCGGTCATCGCATCGACACATCACCCGTTCTACTACCGGGCCAGCACGTCCACCGGCGCGGACCGGCCGCCGTTCGCCGACGAATGGGTCGCCAAGATCGAGGCGTTCAGGGAAACGCTCACCCGGGCCCGGCCGGACATGCTGGTGATGGTTGGCTCGGACCATTTCCACCAGCTATGGCTGGACAACATGCCGCAGTTCCTGGTCGGCAAGGCACCGTTCTACGACGGGAACTACTACAACGAGGAACGGGAGTTCGGCCTGCCCCGGATGTCCCTGCGGGGCGACGAGGAATTGTCCGCCTTCTTGCTGCGCCAGGGCCTGGACGCCGGCTTCGACCTGGCGTTCAGTAACGAATTGCGAATTGACCACAGCGTCACCTGCCCGCTGATAACGCTGCGGCCGGAAGCGGATCTGCCGATCGTCCCGATTTACACGAACATTTTCGCGCCGCCGCTGCCGCAGCCGAAGCGGTTCGTGGAGCTGGGCCGGACCATCCGCCAGCTGGTGGAAGCGTGGCCGAGCGACCTGCGGGTGGCCATCATCGGGACCGGTCACCTGTCGCTGGAACTGGGCGGCCCGCGCCAGTTCGGCCCGCACGGCCCGGACCCCGAATTCGACCGCAAGGCGGTGGAGTGGATCGCGTCCGGCGACCTGAAGTCCGCGCTGGCCGAGGTCAGCCTGGACAGCCTGTGGCTGCCCGGCAACGCCACCCACGGCTTCATGGACTTCATGCTGATGATGGGCGTGGCCGGCGAGAACGTGCCGGCCGACTACGCCGACTCGCTCGACCTGTTCCACACGATGGAGGCGTACTTCACCTGGTACCCGGAGGCGGCGCGATGAGCAAGTACCTGCTCAACAAGTTCCTGTACACCATCGACCGCGACCCGGAACTGGTCGAGCGCTACCGCGAGGACCCGCGCGGCACGGTGGACTGGTGGGAGACCGAACGCGCCAACGTCATCCTCAACCTGCCGACCGGGGAACGCAGCAGCTGGCTGAAGTTCACCGGCGACGAGCGCGAGGCCCTGGCCACGCACGACTACCCGCGGCTGTTCGAGCTGGGCGCGCACAACTTCCTGACGCTGACCCTGTTCATCGCCATGTTCGAGCGCGACTACGACGAGCCGCTGGGCTTCCAGCTCGAATACGCCCGGCGGCTCAGCCACTTCAGCCTGCCCTACCCCGACATCTCGACCTGACCCAGGCTCAGCGGGCGGGCAGGCCCGCTCCGCGGGCCTGGTGCTCGTACAGGCCCAGGAAATCCTGGCCGCGCAGGCCGAGCCCGATCGCGGACTGGATGACCTGGTAGACGGCAGCGGTCGCGGGCATCGGGACCTCCAGCGCCCGGGCCGCCGCCAGGCCGAGGTCGAAGTCCTTGCGGAGCAGTTCGCTGGTGAAGGTCAGGTGGTAGTCCCGGGCCGCCAGTTCCGGGCTGCGGCGGCGGATCCAGGGGGAGGTGAGCGCCGAGCCGTTGAAGAACTCCAGGAACGCCGCCCGGCTGGTGCCCGCCTTCTCGGCCAGCGTGACCACCTCGGCGAGGGACTGGACCATCACGCCGAGGAAGAGGTTGTGCGCCAGCTTGACCAGCCGGGCCTGCTCCTGCTCCCCGACGTAGGTCACCTGGCCGGCGATCACCTCCAGGTCGGGGCGGACCGCCTGGTAGGTCTCGGCCGGGCCGGACACGATGAAGGAGCCGTGACCCTCGGCGAACACCTCCGGGTTGCCGCAGACCGGGGCGGCGAGGAAGGCGGTCCCGGCCGCCGCCGCCTCGGCCCGGACCCGGGCCGAGACCTCTTCCGACACGGTCGAGCAGTCGACCAGGATGGCCGGGGTGGTGGTGCCGCTGGTCAGCAGCCCGCCGTCGCCCAGCGTGACCTGCTCCAGGTCGGCGGAGGTGGACACCATGGTGAACACCACGTCGCAGCCGGCCAGCCCAGCGATGCTGTCCGCCACCCGGGCGCCCCGCTCCGCCAGCGGTTCGGTCTTGGCCGCGGTCCGGTTCCAGACCGTCAGCGGCCGTCCGGCGTCGAGCAGCCGGCCGGCCATCACCGTGCCCATCCGGCCGGTGCCCAGCCAGCCGATCATGTGCCGGTCCCGGTGAACAGCTGGGTGCCGGCCACGTACAGCTGGTCGGCGGGGAACCGGGTCAGCAGCTCGCACCCGTCCGGGGTGACCACCACCTCTTCCTCGATCCGGGACGCCGCCGTGCCGTCGTCGGTCGGCCAGTACGTCTCGATCGCGAACACCATGCCCTGCTTCAGCTCGACCGGATGCTCGAACGAGTGGTAGCGGCTCATCAGCGGCCGCTCCCAGTTGGACAGCCCCAGGCCGTGGCAGTACTGCAGGCCGAACGCCTCTTCCTCGTCGGCGAAACCGAACTCGGTCGCGGCCGGGAAGTGGCGGACCACGTCGGCGGAGGTGGCGCCGGGCCGGATCTCGGAGATCGCGTTGTCCATGAACTCGCGGGCCCGGCGGTACGCCTCACGCTGCCGGCGGTTCGCCGAGCCGACGTTGAGCGTGCGGTAGTAGCAGGTCCGGTAGCCGTTGAAGGAATGGATGATGTCGAAGTAGGCGGTGTCGCCGGGCCGGATCAGCCGGTCTGAGAACACGTGCGGGTGCGGGCTGCACCGCTCGCCGGAGATCGAGTTGACCGCCTCCACCTCCTCCGAGCCGTTGTCGTACAGGTACTGGTTGACCAGCGCCACGCAGGCGTTCTCCCTGACCCCGGCGCGCAGGAACCGGTACAGCTCGTCGTAGGCGCCGTCGACCAGCGCCGCCGAGTGGTCAAGCAGGGCGATCTCGTCGGCGGTCTTGATGGCCCGGATGTCCTGCATGAACCCGTGCCCGTCCACGATGTGCAGCCCTTCGGCCTCCAGCGCGCGCAGCACCGGCAGCTCGACCACGTCCACCCCGACCGGCGCGCCGGCCAGCCCGGCGTCGCGCAGCAGGCCGGCCAGCCTGCGCGCGTTCCCGCGCTCGACCCCGACGTCCTCCGGGATGGAGCCCCGCCAGCTGGAAATCCCGGCCCGCCAGTTGGCCTTGTCGTTCCACGGCGCGAACTTCTGGTGCGTGCGGGCGGCCGAGCCGATGTCCCACAGGATCGGGTCGTGGCCGCGCATGACCAGGCAGCAGCGGAAGAGCTTGTCCCGGGCCCAGTTACCGATGTGCGTGGCCGTGGTGTACCGGATGTTGTTCATGTCGAACAAGATCAGGGCGCCGATGTCGGAGGTCTCGAGTGCGGCGGCGACCTTGCCGGCTCTGTCTGACCTCAGCCTGGAGAAATCGACGCGCTGTTCCCAGTCGGTGCCGAGCGTGGCGCCGGGGGAGGCGATGGGAGGGGACGTGTTGGTGGCGGAGAAGTTGCTGACCATGAGGTTCTCCTTTGCTAGCTGGTGTTGCTGGTGTTGCTAGTGGGGCGCGGGGCGGGGTGGGCGCCCCTGCGCTTCGCTTCGCTCTTATACGCTCCGGGCCACCCGCCCCGCCCCACGCTGGGTCACACCCCTCATACCGGGGCGTACTCTCCGTCGGCCACCTCGAGGGCGGGGGAGCGCGGGGGAGTGCCCGGCTGGTCGAGTGCCTTCCAGGCGGCTTGGATTAGGTGATCTGTTGTGAGGCCGTATTTGGTGAACAGGTAGGGGGCGGATTGGGCGCCTTCGGCGAAGGTGTCGTTGAGGCCGACGCGGGTGAGGGGGACGGGGAGGGCGGCTTCGGCGAGGGTTTCGGCGACGGCGGAGCCTAGGCCGCCGATGACGGTGTGGTTCTCGGCGGTGATCACGGTGGAGGCGCGGGCGGCGACGGCCAGGATGGTGGCGGTGTCCAACGGCTTGATGACCGGCACATTCACAACTACCGTCGAGATACCGGCCGTCCGCAGCGCGCGGGCCGCCGCAAGGGCAGGCGCGACCATCATGCCGCTGGCGAGCAAAGCGATATCGGAGCTGGGGGCCGCGCTGACGCGGGTCACGCCGCCACCGGTGGTCACACCTCCGCCGGTCATGACCCCGCCGCCACTGGTGACGCCACCGCCGTCGATGACGCCGCCCCCACGGGTCACGCCGCCGCCGACACTGTCGGCGCCACCCCGGGTCACGCCGCCGCCGCTGATGACCCCACCGCCCTCGTTGTCCGCGCCACCCGTGGTGACCGCCCCGCCGCTGGTCACGCCGCCACCGCTGGTCACCCCGCCGCCGCTGGTCTCGGCGCCGCCGCTGGTGCCGGTGTCGGAGAGGATCTGGGCCCGGTCGAGCGACAGCCGGTGATCGCCGGGGAAGATGACCGGGATCTCGCCGCGCTTGAGCCGCAGGTAGACCGGCCCGGGGACGTCGGCGATGGCCGCGGCCACCTGGGTGGTCTCGGTGGCGTCGGCCACGTCCACCACCGTCATCCCGGGCAGGGCGCGCATCAGCGCCACGTCCTCGATGGCCTGGTGGCTGGGGCCGCCCGGGCTTGACACCCCGGGCATGAACCCGACGATCCGGACCGGCAGCCGCGGATAGGCGACCGCGTTGACGATCTGGTCGAGCGGGCGGCGGGTGGCGAACACGCCAAACGTGTGCACGAAGGGGATCAGCCCGCTGCGGGCCAGCGCCCCGGCGACACCGATCATGTTCGCCTCGGCCATGCCCGCGTGGATGAACCGGTCCGGGAACTCGGCCTGGAACAGGTCGATCTCGCACTGGCGGGTCAGGTCGCCACTCAGGCAGACGATCTCAGGGCGCTCCCGGGCCAGTTCGACCAGGGCCTGGCCGTAGGGCTTGAGCACGGTGCGGTAGGGCGGGCCGAGGACCCGGTGCTCAGCCGCCATGGCGGGCCAGTTCCGCGGTGAGTTCGGCGGTGGCGGCCGCCGCCAGGCCGGGCGGCAGCTTGATGAAGTGACCGTCGGCGTCGGGCGGCAGGCAGGCCAGGCCATGCCGGGTCGAGGTTCGGCAGATCAGGATCCGCGGCCGGCCGGAGAGAACCGCCAGGGCGGCGGCCACCGCGTCCGCGTCGTGGCCATCCAGGTCCACGGCGTCCCAGCCGAACGCCTGCCATTTGGCCGCTATCGGCTCGATCGTGGTGATGGTGTCCACCGGGCCGTCGACCTGGGAGTTGTTCGCATCGAGCAGCACGGTCAGCCGGTCCAGCCGGTAGTGCCCGGCGAACATCGCCGCCTCCCACACCTGCCCCTCCTGCATCTCGCCGTCACTCAGGAAGGCGAACGTGCGGACATCGGGCCGGCCGAGCAGGCGGTCGGCCAGGGCGAACCCGGCCGCCGCGGACAGCCCCTGGCCCAGCGAGCCGCAGGTGTAGTCCGGCACCGGGCTGCGCTCGGTGCCGATGGCTTCCAGGGCGGAGCCGTTATGCCCATAACTGACGAGGGCGGCCTCGTCGAGCAGGCCGGTTTCGGCGGCAGCGGCGTAGACCGCGACGACGTAGTGCGCGGGTGAGCAGACCACCCGGTCGATACCCGGCCGGAGCGCGGCCCCGTAGACCGCGGCGTACTGCTCCGCCGCCGACAGCGCCTGCCCCAGGTAGCCGAACCCCTGCGGCGCCACCATCTGCACCGCGCGCAGCCGGATGGCGGTGGCGAGCCAGTGCAACTCGTTCAGCCTGACCACCCCATTTTGGTAATGTGGCTATGCCAATTCCGAATCTAGCCGATGGGGGCCCCCTGTTTCATCCCGTGCTGGTGACCCGGGTCTCCGACGAGGTCGCCGAGCAGATCCGGCGGCTGATCGTCACCGAGCAGCTGGCCGAGGGCGCCCGGCTGCCCGCCGAACGGGAACTCGCGGACCGGTTCGGGGTGAGCCGGCCGATGGTGAGCCAGGCCCTGCGGATGCTCGCGCTGATGGGCCTGGTCGACATCCGGCGCGGCTCCGGCGCCTACGTGCTGCGCCGGCCGCAGGACATGGTCACCGCGTCGGTGAGCCTGCTGCTCGACGTGCACGGGTCGATCGGCGAGCTGGCGCAGCTGCGGCTGTGGCTGGAGACAATGGGCGCCACCCAGGCCGCGGAACGGCAGGAACCGGCCAGCATCGCGGCCGCGCTGGCCCGGCTGGCCGGATCCACCGGCGGCGCGCCCGCCTGGATCGCCGCGGACACCCTGTTCCACGCCACGGCCGTGCGGGCGGCGGGCAACACCTACCTGACCGCGGTCTACGAGGGCGTGCACGCCGCTGTCCTCGCGCACGAGTACGAGCACTGGGTCCGCACCGAGACCGAGCCCGCCTGGCTGGCCTCGCCGGGTGCGCTGCTCGGCCTGCACGAGGCGATCTATGACGCGATCGCGGCCGGTGACGCCGACGCGGCCCGGCTGGCCGTGCAGCGGCACCATCGGGTGATGCTGGAGCATCTGGCCGCCGTCCAGCGGCAAGAATGAGGTCCATGAGGGCACCTGCCCTGCTCCGGCCCCGGCGGGGCGCCGAACGGGTGACCAACGTCGAGCTGTTCTTCGACCTCGTCTACGTGTTCGCGGTCACCCAGCTGTCGCATCACCTGCTCGCCCGGCCGACCTTCGCCGGGACACTCCAGACGGCGCTGCTGCTGGCCATGGTCTGGCTGGTGTGGGCCTACACCACCTGGCTGACGAACTGGCTCGACCCGCAGCGCATCCCGGTCCGGTGGCGTCGTCACCGGGCCGGCCAGGGACTGGCTGTGGCTGGCCGCGGTCGGGGTGGATCTGCTGGGCGGCGCGGTCGGCTTCTACACGCCCGGGCTCGGCCGGTCGGCCACCACGGACTGGACCATCGAGGGCAATCACCTGGCCGAGCGGTGCCAGGCGTTCATCCTGATCGCGCTGGGCGAGTCGATCGTGGTCATCGGCGCGACCCTGGCCCACCTGCTGGCCACCTCGGTGACGGTGGCCGAGGCCGGGGCGTTCCTGGTCGCGGTCATCGGCAGCGCCGGGCTGTGGTGGCTGTATTTCGACCGGAGCGCGGAGGATGCCGCCAAGGTGATCGTGGCCTCCGCCGACCCCGGCCGCATAGGCCGGACCGCCTACCACTTCATCCACCCGGTGATGGTGGCCGGGATCATCGTCACCGCCGCGGCCGACCAGGTGATGGTGTCGCGGCTCGCGGCGGCCGGCCAGGGCTGGCTGATCCTCGGCGGCACCGCGCTGTTCATCGCCGGGCATGCCGCGTTCAAGATCGCCGTGTGGCGGGTGGTGCCCTGGTCGCGGATCGCCGCCGTGGCCGTACTCGGCCTGCTGGGCCTGGCCCACCTGCCCGCGCTCGGCCTGGGCTCGTGCGCGGCCGCGGTGGTGCTGACGGTGGCGGCGCTCGACCACTACCTGCCTGGTCACGCGGTGGAGGAGCCTGCCTGACCGTCGCGGTCAGGCAGCGTCGGCGGGCGGGCTGTGACTGTGCAGGATCCGCTGGCCGTCCGGGCTGGTCGCGGTGGTGGTGCCGTCCGCGTGCAGGGTCAGGGTCCAGCCCCACCGGTGGATCACGATCAGGTGATGGAAGCCGCAGAGCGGGACCAGGTTGCTCAGGGCGGTCGGGCCACCGCGGGCGCGGGGGATCAGGTGGTGGATGTCGCAGACGCTGGCCGGCTGCTCGCAGCCGGGAAACGCGCAGTGCGGGTGCCGGACGGCCGCCGCCCGCCGCAGGTGGGCCGGGATGGTCTCACCGGCCGGGCCGATGTCGAGTGGCAGGCTGATCGGGGCCATCGGCACGTCGTCCAGGGCGGCCCGCAGGTGCGCGGCCAGCCCGCCCGGCCCGGACAAGGCTTCAACGGCCAGGCCGAGCAGCGCGTTCCGCAGCCGCCGGCGGGTGTCGGGGCAGAGTGGCTCGGGGGCGGGGCGGCCGGTACGGTCCGTGCGGCCGGTGTGATCTACCTGGCCGGCCAGGAACACCTCGACCAACTGGTCGAGGATCGCCGGGTCCAGGTGACCGGTGACGACCGGGATGATGCTGGCGTCGCAGGCGGCGGCCTCGGCGTCCGGGCCGGTCAGCCAGCCGTGCTCGCGCGCGGCCGCGGCCCAGGCGGCCTCCGCGCCGGACGTCAGGCCGCGCAACTGGCCGAGGGTGATGTGCAGCATGAGCTGGCGATACTGACCAGCCCGGGCCGGAATCATCCCGGCCGCGATCAGCCGACGGCAGGCTTCTTCCAGCGCGTCGTGCCGCCGCTGGATCGCGGTCCGGCTGTCCTCGGGCCCGGCCTTCTTGCCCAGGGTTTCCAGCACCGCCGCGAGCGCGGCGGCACAGCCCGAGGTCAGGTCGCCGTCCAGGCGGCCCACCCCGCCGAGGGTCAGGCCGAGCCAGACGCCCCGGTCATCGAAGCGGTCGCGGTCATCGCCGTCCGGGCGGAAGCGGTGATACATCTGCTCGGCCAGGCCGCTCAGGTCGGCCAGCTCGGCACCCCCGCTGGCCGCGGTGAGCAGGATCGCGTCGGCGTCGTCCCGGCTGGCCGCGGGCAGCCGGTCTGTCCAGTCACAGATGGCCCGGGCCCAGGACGCGGACACCTGGCCGGCCGCGAGCGCCTCCGCGACCGCGGGGTGATCCGCCAGCCGCCGCGCCCAGCCGACCGCTCCCGCGGCCGCGCCCTTGGTCACCCGGGTCTGCCACTTCAGCCACACCCGGGCAGAACCCTGCCCGTCGTCTTCGTATCCCGACTGGGCGGCGAACGCGGTCAGCACCCGCGCCCGGGCGGCGGTGTGCTTGGCCTCGGCCCGCTCCAGCGCCCGCAGCAGCCGCGCCTGCACGCTGGCTGGTAAGGAGGCGGTGTCGGTGGTGTTGAGCGTGTCCAGGGCACGGTCCAGCATGCCGACCGCACCGTCCACGGTCACGGGTTCCAGCGCGTCGCACATGCCGATCACCTCCGCCCGGCGCGACTTGCGACCTTTTGGTGCTGATCCGAGCTACGATCCGAAGATTAGTTCGACTCTACTCCGGGGCACCGACATTTCCGGGATCAGCCCGATCACGGCACGCCGTCGAACTGGAGCAGGTAGAGGCCGCCGCCGCACCGGTCCACCGCGTACACGATGCCGTCGGAGGAGACGTAGACATCGTTGATCTGGGCCGCGCCGACCGCTGACCCGGGCGGCGCCGACGGCACGAACGAGCCCACCTCGACCGGCTGGAACGGGTTGCGCACGTCGTAGGCCCGCACCCCGGCGTTGAAGAACGTGCCGAACACGATGTCCTCGCTCTGCCACGACCAGCCAAACGGCTCGTTCTCGTGCAGGTTGTGCGCCCCGAACCGGCCGCCGCGGCGGGCATATTCAGCCACCGGCGGCAGCGGCGCGCTGCTCACGATCAGGGGCGACGTCTCCTGGCTGGCGTCGGCGAACCAGAGCAGCTTGGGGAAGTCGGCCGCGTTGTCGTGCACGGTCTCGTCCGAGATGGCCAGCAGCTTGCGGTGCAGCAGCGGCAGCACGGTGTGGGTGAAGCCGGGCATGGGCGGGTGGTAGTCGAGCCGGGACACCAGCCGCGGGGAGCCCGGCTCGCTGATGTCCAGGATGATGGCCCCGGCGTCCAGGTAGCCGACGTAGGCCCGGTCCGGGCGCCCGGGGTAGACGTTGATGTTGTGCGCGCGAAACCCGGCGTCGAACACCTCGTGCCGCACCGGCGGCGGGGCACCATCGCCCTGCTGGGTGCCGGGCAGCCACCACCGGCCCACCTCCGTGGGCCGGTCGGGCCGGGCGAGGTCCACGATCACCGGGAACTGGTCGTCGAGCGGGTTGACCGGCCTCGAATCCGGGGTACCGGTGGCCAGGTAGGCCAGCGTCCCGGTGGTGAACCCGACCCAGTGGGTGCCGCGCGAGTACGGGCCGGACTGATCGAGGAAGCCGATCGGGCGCGGCTGCGCCGGGCTGGCCAGGTCGAAGATCTCGATCCCGGCGGGCTGCTGCCCGGGGTGGTCCACCTGATAGGCCACCACCAGGATCTCCTCGCCCACGGCCAGCGAGTTCGACCGGACGGCGCCGTGCGGCAAGGTGGTCTGGGTGAGCAGTTCCGGCGCGCGGGGATCGGTCACATCCAGCACGCTGAAGTTCACCGGCCCCCGCTCGTGCGCGACATACAGATAGCGCCGGCCGCGCCGTTCCAGCAGCGCCGTGCCCTCGCCGCAGTTGCCGTGACCGGCCAGGTCATGCTGCCCGAGATAGGTCATCCCGCGGATTTCCACGCGGCCCATGATGCCGCACCGGCGGCACGGCAAACCGGTGCTTAACGGCGGTGCCGGCCTCGGGTCAAGCCGGGCACATCCAGTCGTCCCGGCCGGGCCTGGGTGCCTGGTCGCCGTGGCCGGGCGGCGGGAAGTGGACGCGCAACGTGAACGCCCGGCCCGTCGGGCCGTGCGCGCGCAGGTGCCGGATGGCATCCTCGGCCTCGCCGGTGCCGGGGATGTGCCCACGCGGCACCCACCACAGCGCGGTGTAGGCCTCGGCCATCGGCACGAACCACTCCCGGCGCTGGCGCAGCAGCTGCCGGTGCGCGTCCGAGTAGACGAACGCGGCCAGGGTCTCGACGGACTCCCAGACCGACATGTTGAGGAGCACGCCGGGCCCGCCGTCCTGCAGCCACTCGAAGGCCCGGACGGCGGTGGCGTTGCCATCCTCGGTCTGCAGCCGCCAGATGAACCCTGGTGCGGCGTCCGCGAGCGCGTTGACCGGGTCGAGCGCGGCGACAAAACCGGCCAGCTGTGCGCTGTCCAGCGGAGCGCGCAGCCGGCCGATGTTCACCTGGGCGAGCACGTAGTCCATGGCCTCATCCTGCCAGCCGCCGGCAGGTGCGACCATGGGCGCGTGCGTGCAGTGGTGCTTGACCGGCCCGGGGCGGTGACCGTCCGCGAGCTGCCGCGCCCGGAGCCGGCCGGGCGGGCGCTGGTCCGGGTGGGCCAGGCCGGCCTGTGCGGCACCGACGTCAAGATCGCGAACGGGCAGATCCCAGTGGCCACGCCGCGGGTGCTTGGGCACGAGATGACCGGCTGGGTCCACTCCGGGCGGCTCCCGGCCGGCACCCCGGTGCTGGTCAACCCGGCGGCGTTCTGCGGCCACTGCGACCTGTGCCGCCGCGACCTGCCGCACCTGTGCCGCCACGGCGCGCTGCTCGGGCGGGACACCGACGGCTGCTTCGCCGAGTTCGTGGCCGTGGACGAGGACTGCCTGCATCCGCTGCCGGACGGGGTGCCGGGTGCGGGCCTGCTGCAGGTGCTGTCCACCTGCGTGCACGCGCAGTCCGGGCTGCCCGAGGTGGCCAGCGCGGTGGTGATCGGGCTGGGCGTGGCGGGCCTGCTGCACCTGCAACTGCTGGCGCTGCGCGGGGTGGGCACGCTGGTCGGGGTGACCCGCTCAGCGGCGAAGCGGGAGCTGGCCCTGGCCATGGGCGCCACCGTGACCGCCGCGCCCGATGCGGCGGCGGAGACCGTGGCCGAGGCCACCGGCGGGCGCGGGGCCGAGCTGGCGGTGGAGTGCGCGGGCACGCCGGAGACCCTGGCCCAGGCGATGCGGCTGACCGGGGCGGGCGGGACGGTGCTGGTGTTCGGGATCACCCCGGCCGCGGACGCGCTGCCGACCTATCAGTGGTACGTCAAGGAGCTGACGATCCGCAGCCCGCGCGCCGCCCGGCCGCGCGACTGCGACGCCGCGGTCGCGCTGGCCGCCAGCGGCCGGCTGGAACTCGACCGGCTGGTCACCGCCCGGTTCCCGCTCGCGGACGCGGCGCGGGCCCTGGCCGCCTGCGCCCAGCCCGGCCAGCTCAAGGTCCTGCTGGACGTGGCGTGACCGGCGAGCTGATCACCAGCAGCGCGAACCCGGTGGTGAAGCGGGTGCGGCTGCTCGCCGACCGCGGGCACCGCCGCACCGAGGGCGCCTTCGTGGTCCACGGCATCCAGCCGGTCTGGCAGGCCGTGGAGGCCGGGGCCGACGTGGAGATCCTGATCGTGGCGCCGGGCCTGCTCGGCCGCTCGGCCGCTGCCAGCCGGGTCACCGCCATGGTGGCCGGCCAGGAGGCCCGCGGGGTCCGGGTCGCCCGGCTGAGCGACGAGGTGTTCACCCGCATCTCCGACCGGGATGGGCCGTCCGGGCTGGCGGCCATCGTGCACGGCCACCTGGCCGGGCTGGACCGCCTGGCCGCCGGGCCGGACGCGGTGTTCGTGGCGCTGCACGGCATCGGCAACCCGGGCAACCTGGGCACCATCATCCGGACCGCGAACGCGGCCGGGGCGGCCGGGGTGGTGCTGGTCGGGCAGACCACCGACCCGTTCGACCCGGCCGCGGTGAAGGCGTCCATGGGAGCGATGTTCACGCTGCCGGTGGTGCACGCCGAAGCGCCGGCCAGCTTCTTCAGCTGGGCGGCGGCGAGCGGGGTCACGGTGGTCACCACCTCCGCCCGGGCGGAGCAGAGCTTCTGGGACGCCAGCTACCCCCGGCCGCTGGCCCTCCTGTTCGGCGCGGAGGGGACTGGCCTGCCCGGAGAGGTCCTGGCCCGGGGCGACCTCCAGGTGCACATCCCGATGGCCGGCACCGCGGAATCCCTCAACCTGGCTGTCGCCGCCGCGCTCCTGCTCTATGAGGTGCAGCGCCGGGGATGACCCCGTCAGCCAGCGGCGAGCTGGAAGGCGCCCTTGATCGCGCTGAGCATGGCCGGGATGGCGGTGGCCTCCTGGATCGGCGCGGACGGGTTCTCGGCCAGTGCGCTCACCACGTACGTCTGGCCGGTGCGGGTGGTCGCCAGGCAGTTGAGCGTGAGCACGCCCGGCTCGGATCCGCCCTTGAACCAGACCGGCCGCCATTGGCTGCTGCTCAGGCCGATCCCGCCGCTGTTGATCTGGAGGATGCTCGCGACCTGGGCCAGCCCGGGCTGCCTGGCCAGGGCGCTGAGCGATGCGTACACCCGGCAGATGTCGGCCGGTGAGGCGAACCACTCCAGCGAGCCGACGTCGCGCGGCGCGGTCCAGCCGGTCAGCTTGAGCGCGCTGAGCGGGACCCGGTCGGCCGTGCCCGTCAGCAGCGCCAGCCGCCCGGCCGGGTTCAGCGCCAGGTAGCGGTCGGCCAGTTTCGGCCAGTCGTCCAGCTTGAGCACGAACAGTTCGCGGGTGGTCAGAAACGGCACGTCGAGGGCGGGGTTGGCCATGCCGGACGACCGGGTCGCCGCCTCCACCGCCGGCCGGCCGAGCAGCCCGATCAGCATGTTGGCGGCGGTGTTGTCGCTGATGGAGATCATGCCGGCGGCCACCTGCCGGACGGTTACCTGGGTGCCGTCCGGGTCGTTCTGGAGCACCCCGGACGGCAGGCTCTTGACCCCGCTGGTGACGGTCAGCCGCTGGTTCCAGCTGACCCGGCCGGCGGCGATGGCACGCGCCAGCGCGTCCAGCACGTAGAGCTTGAAGGCCGAGCCGAGCGGGGCGGGCGTGCTGGCGGCGATGGCGTGAATGGGCCGGCACCGGCCACCGGTGACCTGGGCGGCCAGGAACCGGATCTGCGGCGCCACCGGCCGCAGCAGCTGGTCGACACCCGCCCAGGTGGTCGGTACCGCCGGCGCCACCGTGGTGGCCGGCTGCAGCAGCAGGGTGTCGATCAGGCCCTGAGGGTCGACGCCGAGGCTGACCCGCAGCTTGGTGGTCCCGTTCGCGGTGACCAGGAAGACCAGGGCGGTGCGCTGGCTGGAGGTGATCGAATCGAGCCGCAGGCTGCCGACCCCGGCGAGATCGGTGTTCAGCTGGGTGGGGTGGACCGCGGTGAGGAACCTGGTGTCGAAATGGGCGGCCAGTTCCCCGACCGGGATCGGGAGGTGGGTCACCGCGCCGAACAGCCAGCGCGCCTGGTGGCCGGCCGGGGTGGCCGGGAAGCTCACGCCGGGCGACGGGGACGGGCCTGACGCGGCCGCGCTGCACCCGGCGGCCAGCAGGCCCACCGCCGCCACCACGAGCGCGCTCTTGCGCGGAAGAAGTAACCGGCCGGTCATGGCAATCAGATTCGCATGCCCGGGCGCCGGAAATACGGGCGGGGGGAGAATCCTTGTAAGCTATGTCCGCTCCCGGCGCTCCGGCGGGCTGCCGGTCAGGCGGCGCGCTGATGGCCGGCAGGCGGCGGAGTAGCTCAGTCAGGCAGAGCAAGCGGCTCATAATCGCTGTGTCGCCGGTTCAAGTCCGGCCTCCGCTACGCTCCCGCTGGCCGGGCACGATGCCCGGCCGGGCGGGAACCAGTAAGTCCCGCGGCACCCCCGCGGGTCCGTACCAGAGAAAGGCACTCCCTCGTGGCTGCCACTGATGTGAGGCCGAAGATCACCCTGGCCTGCCAGGAGTGCAAGCACCGCAACTACATCACCCGCAAGAACCGGCGCAACGACCCGGACCGGGTGGAACTCAAGAAGTACTGCCCCAACTGCCGCAAGCACCAGCCGCACCGCGAGACCCGCTAGCCCCGGTGCCCCTTAACCACGACTACCTGGGCCGCAGCTTCCCGGCGACGGCACCGTACGAGGTGAGCCGGGTCAAGATCGCGGAGTTCGCCGACGCGATCGGGGACCCCAACCCGGTGTTCCGCGACACCGCGGCTGCCCAGGCGGCCGGCTACCCGGACGTGATCGCGCCGCCCACCTTCCCGATCGTGATCGCCATGACGGCCAGCGGGAGGGCGGCGGCCGACCCCGGGCTGGGGCTCAACTACGCCATGGTCGTGCACGGCGAGCAGCGGTTCGAGTACTCCCGCCCGCTGCACGCCGGGGACGTGGTGACCGCCCAGTCCACCATCTCCGGCATCCGCGAGGTGGGCTCGATCACCATGCTGACCACCGAGACCCAGATCCGCACCACCGCCGGCGAGCACGTCTGCACCGGCCACGCCACGCTGGTGGAACGGGGGACGGCGTGACCAGCTACGACCAGGTGGCCGCCGGGGCCGAACTGCCGCCGGCCAGCTACCCGGTAACCAGGCTCAGCCTGGTCAGGTACTGCGGGGCGTCCGGCGACTTCAACGTGATCCACTGGAACGAGCGGATCGCCCGGTCGGTCGGGCTGCCCAACGTCATCGCGCACGGCATGTTCACCATGGCGCAGGCGGGCCGGTACGTGACCGACTGGGCGGGCGACGCCGGCGCGCTGCTGGAGTTCGGCGTCCGCTTCTCCGCCCCGGTGGTCGTCCCCGACGACGACACCGGCGCCACCATCGAGGTGACCGGCACCGTCGAGGAGAAACTGGACGGCAACCGGGTGGTAGTGGGGCTGACCGCCCGTTCGGGTGAGGCCAAGGTGCTCACCCGGGCCCGGGCGGTCGTGCGCCTGCCCTGACCATGACGGCCCCGGGAGACGCCACCTCACTGGCCGGCTACACCACGCTCCGGCTCGGCGGGCCGGCCCGGGCGTTCGCCACCGCGGCCACCGAGGATGATCTCATCGCGCAGGTGCGGTCGGCCGACGCGGCCGGTGAGCCGCTGCTGGTGCTGGGCGGCGGCAGTAACCTGGTCGTCGCCGACGGGGGCTTCCCGGGCACGGTCGTGCGCGTCGCCACCACCGGCATCGACCGGACCGGGGACACCGGGCTGACCGTCGCGGCCGGTGAGGGCTGGGACGCGGTGGTGGCCGGCTGCGTGGACGACGGCCTGGCCGGGCTGGAATGCCTGTCCGGGATCCCGGGCCTGGCCGGGGCCACGCCCATCCAGAACGTGGGCGCCTACGGCCAGGAGGTGGCCGAGACCGTCACCTCGGTGCGGGTTTACGACCGTAGGGACGGCCGGGTGCGGGACATGGCGGCCGCCGAGTGCGGCTTCGGTTACCGCAGCAGCATGTTCAAGCGCAGCCTGGGACCGGGCGAGGTGACCGGCCGGTTCGTGGTCCTCGGCGTCACGTTCGTGCTGGCGGCGGACAAGCTCTCGATGCCGGTCAGATACCCCGAACTGGCCCGGGCGCTGGGCCTGGACCCCGGCGGCCGGGCGCCGCTGGCCGACGTCCGGTCCGCCGTGCTGGACCTGCGCCGCGGCAAGGGCATGGTGCTCGACCCCAGCGACCCCGACACCCGCAGCGCCGGTTCCTTCTTCGTCAACCCGGTGCTGCCCGCCGGGCAGTACGCGGCGCTGGAACGCGCGGCCGGCCCGGGCGTGCCCCACTACCCGGCCGGCGACGGCCTGGTGAAGGTGCCCGCGGCCTGGCTGATCGAGCGGGCCGGGTTCGGCAAGGGCCACCCGCACCCGGCGGGCGCCCGCATCTCTTCCAAGCACACGCTGGCGCTGGTCAACCCGGGCAGCGCCAGCACCGCCAGCCTGCTGGCGCTGGCCCAGGAGATCCGGGACGCCGTGCGCGGGGCGTTCGGCGTGGACCTGGTCAGCGAGCCGGTCCTGGTCGGCGTGAGCCTGTAGGGCCGGGTCCGGTCAGCCGCGGTTCACGCTCTGGATCTCGCCGACCGGCACCCGCAGCGGCGGCGCCGGGCCGGTCATCGCGATCGGCGGCAGGGTGTCCGGCCCCGGGCCGCCCAGGTTGCCCACCCCCCAGGTGACAACCCAGCGGACGGTCGCGGTCAGCGCCGCGCCGGTGGCCGGCGCCTGCCAGAGCACGCCGCAGTCCGGTGCGACGCCCGCCCCGGCGCTGGCCGGCGGCTTGCCCACCGGGAAGTGCGAGCCGGTCGGCCCGCAGCCACCGGAGTACGGCGTGCCGGGCCCGGTCACGTTCACCGCGAACGTGGTGGCCTGCGCCCATACCGTCACGGTCAGGTTGCCCAGGGTCGCCATGATCTTGTACGCGTCCACCCGGCCGGTGGTCCGGCTGGCCGGCCAGGTCCCCCAGACGTAGGTGCCCAGGTTGACGTAGCTGCGGACGGCCGGGTTCAGGGTGAGCACCGGTGACGGGATCAGCATGTGGTTGTAGGCGTACTCGGCCAGGGTCAGCGGCGGGATGGGCGGCGTGGGCAGGGCCTGGCCGGGCAGGGCCCAGAAGAACAGCGGAAGTCTCAGGCAGGCCGCCCGCCCGGCCGCCGAGGCCGCCGGGTTGACCGGCAGCGTGTACCAGGTGCCAGCCGGGACCGGCTTGGTCTTGAGCAGTTTCCTGGCCTGCACCACCGCCGGGTAGACCCCGTACGGGGCGCCGGGGCCGAGCGCGCCGAACTGGCTGATGATGGTGGCGCTGCCGGTCACCGCGCCGCCGATGGGCTCCCACAGGCAGGGCGGTGGCGCGACATTGATGGGCAGGTAGCCCGCGCCAGTGCCGACGTCGCCGCTGAGGGTGATCAGGTTGCTCAGCAGGACCGAGCAGTTGTTGCCGCTGCAGCCGACCCCCGAGCCCGCGCTGGCGGGCGACGGGACCAGCAGCGCGGCGACGGCCAGGAGGCCGGTGAGCGCGATCCGCCTGATCATGGCTTGCACTCCTTCGCCTGCGGATAGTAGATGACCGGGTAAACCCCGATCACGTGCCATTGACCGCCCGCACCCCGCGCCAGCACATCGGTGTTCCGGTAATAGTGCTGACCCGGTGGCGAACGGTCGGGAATGACCCGCCGACTATGCAGGCCAACATTGGCCGAACGGGCATTGTCGAAGCATTCCGACACGTCTATCGCGCCGTTCACCGACGGGTCCCAGAAGGCCTGAATCCGGGAGAAACGGATGATTCCGGTGAACGATTCTGTGGTCACCGCCGGGACCGCCAGATCGGACCTGAGCGCGGTGGCCACACTCCCGGCGACATAACCGGCCCAGCGCTGATCCGCGCCGCCTTTGTACTCGGCGTAAAGATAGGCGAGCAGGAAATTCTTGGCCGTGATAACGGCTGGAATCTCGCCCGGATCTGCGGGCAGCCAGCCCGGCATGATGATGTGCACATCGGGGCCGAACGGCGGCCAGGTCAAGGTGGAGGTGCGGGTTAATTTCCCGGGCGCGCCCGGGCCATGCCGGGCACTTGGGTTAGCGCCGGCCGGATGAAAGGCCGGTGGCCGGGCGGAACCGCAGGCGGCTAACGCGACCGCCAGCGCCGCCACCACAGGTAAGCCCCCGAGGGGCCGTCGTGACATCCGCATTCCTCCGGGCCAGCCCCCCGGCCGCCTGGGTCGGCCGAACTCTAGCCAACGATGGCCGGGGCTGGCAACAGCCGCTACCGGGCCAGGGCGGGCACCAGGCCGCTGACGGCGACCACCGCGACGGTCGCCGTGAGCATGAAGGGCCCGAAGGGGATCTGCGATTTGCGGGTCGCCTTCCTGGCCACGATCAGCCCGAGACCGGTGACCGCGGCCAGGAAGAAGGCGCCGAGCAGCCCGGCCAGCAGCGCGGCCGCCCCGAGCCAGCCCAGGTACAGGCCGAGCACCCCGGACAGTTTCACGTCGCCACCGCCCATCCCGGCCGGGCTGATCAGGGCCAGGGCCAGGAACAGCAGCCAGGCCGCGGCCAGGCCGATCAGCGCGATCAGGAACCGCCGGCCGCCACCGGGCACCGCCAGGGCGGCCACCCCGAGCAGCACCAGCGCGGCCGGGTAGGCCGGCAGGGTCAGCAGGTCGGGCAGCCGCCGGTGGCGCAGGTCGATCACGGTAAGGACCACCGCCAGCGCGGCCAGCAGCCAGAACGCCGGCAGCACCGGGCTGGCCCCGAACCGCAGCGCCATCACCGCGAACAGCAGCCCGGTGGCCAGTTCCACCACCGGGTACCAGCGGCCGAACGCGGCCTGGCAGGTGCGGCACCGCCCGCGCAGCCGCAGCCAGCCGGCCAGCGGGATCATGTCCACGGCCCGCAGCCGGGCCCCGCAGGCCGGGCACCGGCCGGGCGGGTGCAGGACGTTTTCCCGGGCCGGCACGCGGGCGGCGAGCACGGTCAGGTATGAGCCGGCCAGCACTCCGACGACCGCCCCGATCCCCGCCAGCACCCAGTCCGGCACCTGGACAGAGTACGGGCCGGCCGCGGGTGGTTGCACATTGTCGGTAAGCGCCCACAATGGGTTCATGATGAGGTAGTGTCGCTGGCGCGCCGGGGCGGCAGCAGGGAGATCGTGAGCCATGCCGACTGACCGGGCGACGTTGCAGCGTGGACTGCCGTCGAGTACGCAAGACCAGGACTTCGGGCCGGGCCGCAGGCTTCCCAGTGCGCGCCGTGAGCGGAAACCCGCCCTGGCCGCGTTCGCTCTGTTACTGATCGTCGGCGGGGCCCTGGCCGCCGGGTTACTGGTCATCGCCAGCGGCAAGCGGGTGGCCGCGATCGAGATCTCGCAGCAGGTCGGGGTGGGCCAGCAGATCCCGTTAGCCGCGATGCAGCAGGTGCAGGTCGCGTCAGGGACCGGGCTGGCCTACGTGCCCTGGGCCGAGGCCAGCCAGGTGGCCCGCTTCTACGCCGCGGTCACCATCCCGCCCGGCACCCTGCTCACCAGCACCATGGTGGCCCAGGCCAGTGGCGTGACCGCGGGCAAGGACATCATCGGGCTCGCGCTCAAGGACGGGCAGTGGCCCGACCAGCTCAAGGCCGGCGACCATGTCGGGATCTACGCGGTCAGCAGCCAGAGCAGCGCCAGCGCGGGCTGCCCCGGCAGCGGCGGGACCGCGCTGGCCGGCAACGCGACCGTGGTGGACGTGGTCCAGCCGGGCGCGAACAGCCCGCAGGCCGGTGCCACCGACGTGTCGGTGGCGGTGAATCCGGCTGATGCGGGCGCGGTCGCCTGCGATGCCGCGGCTGGGAACGTGGCCGTCGTGGTGCTGCCCACCGCCCGGGCGGCCGCCCGATCCGCATCCGCCCCGGCCACCACCCCGGCCGCCACCCCGTCCCCGTCCGCGACGTCGCCCACGCCGGCCAGGAAGCACTGACCGATGGCGCTGGTCGCGATCGCCGCCGACAAGGGTGCACCCGGGGTTACCACGGCCGCGGTGGTCCTCGCCGCGGTCTGGCCCCGGCCGGTGCTGCTGGCCGAGTGCGATCCGGCGGGCGGCGACCTGGTGTACCGCTTCTCCGCCGACGGCGGCGGCCGGCTGGACCCGCGGCGCGGGCTGCTCAGCCTGGCCGTCGCTGCCCGCCACGGCCTGCGGCCCGAGCAGGTGCGGGAGCACGCGCAGACGTTACGCGGCGGGCTGGCCGTGCTGGCCGGCGTGAGCACCGCCGAGCAGGGCGCCGGGCTGCTGCCGCTGTGGGGGCCGGTCGGGGCCGTGTTCGCGCAGCTGCCGCAGGCCGACGTGATCGCCGACTGCGGCCGGATCGGGGTGGGGGGGCCGCAGCACGACCTGCTCGCCCAGGCGGCCGTGATCGTCCTGGTCACCCGGCACGACCTGGGTGAGATCGTGCGGCTGCGGGAACGGGTCCCGGCTCTGCTGGTAGCGCTGGACAAGCGGGACCGGATGGCCAACACGGTTCATGTCGTGGTCGTCGCCGGGCACAAGGGCTTCCACACCGCCCTGGCCGAGGTCGGCGAGGCGCTCGGGTCGCCCCGGGTCATCGTGGTGGGCGGCCTGGCGCACGACCCCCGGGCCGCCCGGGCGCTGCGCGGCGAATGGGGCGGCCGGCTGGACTCCTCGCTGCTGGCCCGCACCGCACGGGATGTCGCCGGGCAGCTGGCCGGGCCGCTGCCGGCGTTAAGTATCCGAAGGTCGCGTCGCAGCGGCCAGCCCGCGCTGGCCGCGCGGCGCGGGTGACCGGCATGGATCACCATCTGGTCAAGCGGATGCGCGCCGAGGTCGGGGACCGGCTGGCCGACCAGCGGCGGCTCGATGCCGCGTCCGGCGTGCCCCCGATGACCAGCGAGGACGAGCGCCAGTTCGCCCGGGCCCTGATCGCCGGGGTGCTGGAGGAACACGCCCGGATCGAGATCAGCGCGGGCCGGGCCCCGGTGACCGCGCAGGAGGAGGAAGAGCTGGCCGCCGCCGTCCACGCGGCGCTGTTCGGGGTGGGCCGGCTCCAGCCGCTGCTGGACGACCCGCTGATCGAGAACATCGACATCAACGGCTGTGACCGGGTGTTCCTGTCCTACGCCGACGGCGGCGAGGTGATGGCCGATCCGGTCGCCGACAGCGACGATGAGCTGGTCGAGCTGATCCAGGCGCTGGCCGCGTACTCGGGCCTGTCCAGCCGGCCGTTCGACACCGCCAACCCGCAGCTTGACGTGCGGCTGCCGGACGGATCCCGGCTGTCCGCGGTGATGGACGTGACGCTCAGGCCGGCCGTGTCCATCCGGCGGGCGCGGCTCGGCAAGGTGTTCCTGTCCGATCTGGTGGGCAACGGCACGATCCTGCCCGAGGTCGCGTCGTTCCTGGCGGCCGCGACCACCGCCCGCAAGAACCTGATGATCGCCGGGGCCACCAACGCGGGCAAGACCACGCTGCTGCGGGCGATCGTGAACCAGATCGCGCCCGGCGAGCGGCTGATCACGGTGGAACGAGCGCTGGAACTCGGTATCGACTACTTCCCCGAGCTACACCCGAACGCGCTGGCGTTCGAGGAGCGGCTGCCGAACTCCGAGGGCCAGGGCGCGATCTCCATGGCCGAGCTGGTCCGCCGCTCGCTGCGGATGAACCCGAGCCGGGTGATCGTCGGCGAGGTGCTCGGCGACGAGATCGTCACCATGCTGAACGCGATGACGCAGGGCAACGACGGGTCGCTGTCCACCATCCACGCCAATTCCTCGCTGGAGGTGTTCAACCGGATCGCCACGTACGCGATCCAGTCAGCAGAACGCCTGCCGGTCGAGGCGACCCACATGCTGATCGCGGGCGCCGTCGATTTCGTGATCTTCATCGAAAAGCGCAACGACTACGCGCGCGGCGGCCGCCTGCGCCGGTACGTGAGCAGCGTCCGCGAGGTCACCGGGGTGGATGGCCGGGTGCTGTCCAGCGAGGCGTTCACCCCCGGGCAGGACGGGCGGGCGGTGCCGCATGCCCCGATCGCCTGCGCCGGGCTGCTGGCCGAGCACGGCTACGACCCGGCCCGGGAGTCGTGGTGACCGGGATCAGCTGGGCCCTGGCGGCGGTGGCCGGCGCCACCGCTGGTGCCGGGCTGTTCCTGCTGGTGGCGGCCATCCGGGGGCTGCCGGTCAGCCCGCCCAGGCCAGCCAGCGAACTCCGGCGGCGGCTGCGGGAGCTGGCCGGGCTCCGCGGCGCCATCGCGCTGGCGGCCGGGGCGCTCGCGCTGGTCGCCACCGGCTGGCTGGTGGCCGGGATCGGGGTGGCGCTGCTCGCCTACAGCTGGCGCGGGCTATCCGGCGCGGCCGGGGAGCGGCGGTCGCTGGTGCGGCTGGAGGCGCTGGCCACCTGGACCGAGTCGCTGCGGGACACCATCGCCGGCGCGGTCGGCCTGGAGCAGGCCATCCCGGCCTCGCTGCGGGTGGCGGCGCCGGTGCTGGCCGAGCCGCTGGCCAAGCTGGTGGACCGGCTGCACATCCGGGTGCCGATGCCGGACGCGCTGCTCCGGTTCGCGGACGACCTGGACGATCCCGGCGCCGACCTGATCATCGCGGCGCTGGTGATCAACGCGCGGTTGCGCGGGCCCGGGCTGCGGGACCTGCTCGGGTCGCTGTCGGCGTCGGTGCGCGAGGAACTGGACATGCGCCGCCGGGTCACCGCGGACCGCCGGTCCATCCGGCGCAGCGTCCAGATCGTGATCGGCGTGTCGGTCGGCATGGCGCTGGCCCTGGCGCTGCTCGACCGCGGCTTCCTCGCCCCCTACGACGGGGTGCTCGGGCAGGCCGTGCTCACGGTGGTGATCGCCATCTACGCGGCCGGGATCATCTGGCTGCGGCGGCTGGCCAGGTTCGAGACGCCGCAGCGGCTGCTGACCACCGGAGGCGGGCCGTGACCCCGGCGCTGGCCGCCGGCGCGGTCGCTGGCC
>DATDGI010000193.1:0-3208 GCA_036522155.1 Streptosporangiaceae bacterium | reverse complement strand
GAACGGACTTGACGGATGGACGTGCACGATCTTTCACCGGGAAGGCCCCGGCCCGCTCGCTAGCGACATGATCTGCGACGCGGAAGATGCGATCAGCCTCTACGGCTACGACTGCGGGCCGGACGGCCTGCTGTCCTACGTGGGGGACGGCAAGATGGGCTATTGCTTCCGGCGCGCCGGTTACCGGCGGCGTGGTCTGTCCGCTGATGGGGCGAAGATTCTGCTGCATAAGCCCTACCTGTGGGAACGCTATCCCGGGCCGCTGCAAGGGGTGCTGCTGTGAAAAAAGTTGAGAGCGTGGCGGACCTGTCGGTGGTGTACGGCCCCGAGGATTGGTCACGGTGAGCGTTAAGACCGCAACCGCGACCATCCCGGCTGCCCCGAGTCGGTCGCCGCACCCACCGGGCGTGAAGCCGCCCGCGTGGCCCTGGACGCCGGGTGGGCGCTGCGCCCTGACCGCACCGGCCAGCCAGGACCACACCACCTGTGCCCCCAGCACTGGACGCGCACCGGAGGAGACCCACGATGACTGACACCGAAGCCGGAAAGCCCACCCTCTGGGACAACGCCTGGCGGGAAGGTCACGCCCACGGCCTCGCGAAAGGTCTGGGCATCTCCTACCACGACGGCTTCCGGCGGACCATGGCCATGCTCGCCGGGAAGCCGCTGGACCTGACTGGGCCCGGCGATGAGAACCCGGAGACCGAGACCCCCCGGACTTCCCGGGCCAGTCAGCAGAACAAGCGCGGCGAGTGGGTGCCTGCCATCCCGCTGCCGCTGTACGGGCCACGCAAGCGGTGCAGGTGCGGGCGCAAGTTCTGGACGATCGCTGGCTACCGGGGGCATTACGCCCTCGCCCACATTCTGGGGACGCCGTGACTGACCTGCCGCAGGCAAGCCAATGACTGACACCGTCACTGGGCGCACCTACACCGCGACCCGCGTTCGCGGCTTCGCTCCCTGGTCGCCACGACCCGACACGCTCGCCCTGCTCGATGTCGTCAACGGCATCCTGCGCGAGTACGCCGCGCAGCTTCCGATGACCAACCGGCAGATTTTCTACCGGCTGGTCGGTGCCCACGGCTACGAGAAGACGGAGCAGGCATACGCCCGGCTGTGCGAGTACCTGAACCGGGCGCGGCGGGCGCGGATCATCCGTTTCGGCGCGATCCGCGATGACGGCACCGACTCGCAGGGCGGTCCTGGCTGGCGTAGTCCCGCCAGCTTCTGGCACTCGGTCCGTTTTTCAGCCGATCGGTATCACCACGACGAGACTGACGGGCAGCCGTACTACTGCGAACTGTGGGTCGAAGCGGGCGGCATGCTTCCGCAGGCGGCCCGGGTTTCCAGTCCCTACGGCATCACGGCCTATTCAGCCGGTGGCTTCAACGGCCTGACGGACAAGTATGAGACCGCCGAGCGCATCGCCCGTGAAGACAAGCCGGTGATCATCTTCCATGTCGGCGACTACGACCCGTCCGGCTGCGCGATCATCGACAGTCTCGCTGCCGACATCAACGCATTTGTTGAGGAACTGGCGCCTTGGCAGGACGTCGACTGGCGCCGCATCGTGGTCACCCCCGAGCAGATCGAGCGCTACAGCCTGCCGACTGCGCCACAGAAGCGCACAGATGTGCGCGGCGAGCGGATGGACGACACCGTGCAGGCCGAGGCGCTGCCCCCTGACGTGCTGGCCGACGTGATCGATGCGGCCATTGCCGGAGTCATCGACCAGGAAGCCGCCGAGGTCGCCCGCGCGCTCGGTGAGCGTGAGCGTGCAGAGATTCTCGGCGTTCTGGGTGATCTGACGGGAGAAGAGTCATGACCGTCGCCCGCCGCACGGACCAGCCCGCAGCAGCAGCTAAGGAGGCCAGCGATGGCTCTTGACATGAACCCGGAGGTCCGCGCCCAGTGGTGCGCCGCGCTCCGGTCAGGCGAATACCAGCAGGGACGCGCCGAGTTGCGCTCGGCAGACCACAAGAAGCATTGCTGCCTCGGCGTGCTCACCGACCTGGCGGCCAGAGCTGGCGTCCCGGTGGACTGGGAAACAGCCATCCTGCCCTATTTGGTCACCGCATGGGCTGGGCTGACATATGGCAATCCGATGCTCGCCCGGGGTCACCTCACGGCGACCGGTGCCAACGATGACGAGAAGTGGACCTTTGCTGAGATCGCGGATGACATCGACGGCGGCCAGTCATGACCGTCCTGGTGGTCCTCGCCGCCGCTGCCCGGGCGGCCATCACCCAGGAGACCACCGATGCCATCTGACCCGCTCCAGGCCGCCATCGATGCTGTAGCTGGCACCTGGCATTTCGTCGTTGAGGACGCCCTGCTCTGCTGCCCGGACTGTGGGGAATGCCTGACCGAGAACTACCTCGCCCACGATGCCAAGTGCCAGCAGGTGGCACGCATGGTTACCGCCATCCGCCGCTCAGAGCGTGAGCACCTCGCCCAGCTCGCCAGCGAACTGCGGGCAACCATCCCAGCCGACCACCCACCAGGCGCCCAGGCATCATTCGCGGATTACCTGCGCATCACCCAGGAGACCACCGATGCCATCTGACCCGCCGCCTGGCCAGCGAAAAGGCCGCAGCGATGACACAGCACACAAAACCCCACTTCAACGAGTCGGGCGGCTGCCTCTGCAAGTGCCGCAAGTGCTTGCAGGTCCAGCTCCGCGAACATCTGCGCCACGTAGACATCCGTCAACTGTGCGTGTGCCGCCGATGCTCCCAGGACTGCCCGAGCGAGGGACGGATCGTGTCGGCGCGGGCAGAGCCGCTGTGAAGAAGTTGAGGGACAGCCTTAGTGTTCCGCTAGCGCGGACGGCAGCCGGGCTGATATGGTCACTGCCAACCTCGTACGGGCCAAGAATACCTGAAAACGGGACCGGCATCCATACAATCGCCGCCCCGCCATTTAAGGTCGCCCGTCGGTGGGGGATGCCTGGTCGGCGAATCCCCGGGGCGTTGCGCGCACGCGCGGTCTACTCACCAGTCTGTCTAAACCCAGGAGCAGTCTCATGGCTGTGATCTGTTACCGGTGCGGTGCGGAAGGGCACCTGCGGGCTGACTGTTCCCTCCGCGGGCGGCTTCCCGCCGGACCTCCTCCGCAGGGAGCTGCGGAGTCCCGGTGCGGTGGCTGGGGTCTCTCAGCGTCGTGGATGAGTGCCGGGGAGCTGCGGGACCGGCAGCCAGCGGCGGAT
>DATDGI010000192.1:0-10467 GCA_036522155.1 Streptosporangiaceae bacterium | reverse complement strand
TGCTTACCCATGCGCCACCGCGCGGCGTGGGTGACCGGGCGGATCCCCCGCATCAGGGTTTCGAGGCGCTGAACCGGCTCACCGAGTGGCTGCGGCCGGCCGTGCTGCTGCACGGGCACATCCACCCGGACGGGTTCCCGGCCGCCGGGCACCGGCTCGGCGCCACCGTCGTGTGCAACGTGGCCGGCCGCCATCTGCTCGACATCCAGCCAGGCGCCGGCGCCCGGCACTCACCGGCGGCCCAGCGTCATGCCTGACACCGGCTTTCCGCGATCCGACGTGGAGAACGACTTCCTGCGTGCCCGGCGCCGCCAGGTCCTCGCCAGGCTCGCCCACCGGCTGCGCCGGGAGCCGGACGACGTCAACCTCATCCTGCCGTTCGACGAGGTCGTCGCCGCGCTCGGCAGGCAGGGCGAGCGGCGGCTCGGCCTGCAGACCATCCAGGTCAGCACGGTCGTCGGCACCGTGGACTCCACCCGCGACTTCGACCGCCGGTTCCGGCCCACCAGCGCGCGGGTCAGGGAGCGCTGGGAGCGCCTCGCCCTGGCCCAGCGGCGCGGCGAGGCGATCCCGCCCATCGAGGTGTACCGGGTCGGCGACATGCACTTCGTGCAGGACGGTCATCACCGGGTCTCCATCGCCATGGCCACCGGCGCCACCACGATCGAGGCTTACGTGACCGAGGTGCTGACCCAGTCGCCGCCGACCGGCATCCGCGGCCGTCAGGACCTGGTGGTCAAGAGCTACGAGCGGATCTTCCGCGCCCGGGTGCCGCTGCCTGCCCCGGCGATGGCCAGGATCACCGTGACCGACCCGTGGTCCTACGCCGAGCTCGGGGAGGCCGTCGAAGCCTGGGGGTTCCGGTGCATGCAGGACAAGGGCCGGTTCCTGGACCGGGCCGAGGTGGCACGGCACTGGTACACCGAGGAATACGTGCCCGTCGTGCGCATGCTACGGGCCGCCGACCTGATCGGCTCACGCACCGAGGCGGAGGCCTACCTGCGGGTCGCCGCCGAGCGGTACCGGCTCATCAAGGTCCACGACTGGAACGAAGAAATTATCGAGCGGCTGCGCCGGGCGATCAGGTGACCTCCCCGCCCGGAGCGCCGGACGCACCCGGGGCACCCGGGCCGCCGGGAGTGGTGTCCCCGGGAACCGCCGGGGCTGGGCTCGTCTCGTCCGCCACCGTCTCCGCGGGGGCGGCACTCGCGGGGGCGGCCTTCGCCGGGGCGGGCTCCGCGGCGGCTGCCCCGCCGGTGACCGTCGCCGCAGTCGCCGACCCGCCACCGTCGGCCTCCCCCGCCAGCGACAGGTTGCGGCCGGTGGCCGGGTCAAAGACGTGGATCGCCCGGGCGTCCACCCAGAGCTCGGCGTCCTGCCCCTCGCGGATCCGGGTGGCCGCGTCCAGCCGGGCGACCACCGTGTCACCGCTGGCACCGGTGTCGGCCCGTCCCGAGTCCCTGGCCAGTTCCTCCAGTTCGGTGGCGTTCACGCCCTCGTCGCGCCCGCGCGTGAAGTAGACGTAGACATCGGATCCCAGCGACTCGAGCACGTCGATGCTCGTGCGGAACGGCATCCCGTGCGGCCGGGCGTCGGCGGACACCAGCGCGGCGTCCTCGAAATTCTCCGGCCTGATCCCCACGATCAGGTCGCGCCCGGCGTGGGCGGCTTCCAGCGCGCGGCGGAGCCGGTCGGTGAGCGGGATATCGCCAAGGGCGGTGCGCAGGCTGCCGTCCTCGACGGTGCCGGACAGGAAGTTCATCGCCGGCGAGCCGATGAAGCCCGCCACGAACAGGTTCTCGGGAGTGTCGTAGAGCTCCTTCGGTGAGCCCACCTGCTGGAGCCTGCCGTTGCGCATGACGGCGACCCGGTCGCCCAGCGTCATGGCCTCGGTCTGGTCGTGCGTGACGTACACGGTGGTGGTGCCCAGCCGCCGCTGGATCCGGGACACCTCGGTGCGCATCTGCACACGCAGCTTCGCGTCGAGGTTGGACAGCGGCTCGTCCATCAGGAACGCGGCCGGGTCGCGGACGATCGCCCGGCCCATCGCGACCCGCTGCCGCTGGCCGCCGGACAGGTTGGCCGGCTTGCGGTCCAGGTGCTGGGTCAGGTCGAGGATCCGGGCCGCCTCGGCGACCTTCTCGTCGATGACGTTCTTCGGGGTCTTGGCCAGCTTGAGCGCGAAGCCCATGTTGTCCCGCACGGTCATGTGCGGGTACAGCGCGTAGCTCTGGAAGACCATGGCGATGTCGCGGTCCTTGGGCGCCTTGTCGTTCACGACCCTGCCGCCGATGCGCAGTTCGCCCTCGCTGATGTCCTCCAGGCCCGCGATCATGTTAAGGGTCGTCGACTTCCCGCAGCCGGACGGCCCGACCAGGATCACGAACTCGCCATCGGCGATGTCCAGGCTGATCTTGTCCACGGCCAGCGCTCCATCCGGGAAGCGCTTGGTGACCTGGTCCAGGATGATTTCGGCCACTGTCTACTCCTAAGGTCGCTATCCCGGCTAGCCCTTGACCGCGCCGGATGTCAGCCCGGCGACGATCCGCCGCTGGAAGAACAGTACGAAGATGATGATCGGAATGGTGATGACCACCGCGGCGGCCGAGATCGACCCGGTGGGCACCGCGAACTGCGAACTCCCGGTGAAGAAGGCCAGTGCGGCTGGTGCGGTCCGCGCGGCGGTGGTCGAGGTCAGTGAGATGGCCAGCAGGAACTCGTTCCAGCAGAACAGGAACACCAGGATCGCCGTGGTTACCATGCCAGGCGCCGCGAGCGGGGCGATGACCCGGACGAAGGCCTGGAATGGGGTGGCGCCGTCCACCTTGGCCGCCTTTTCCAGCTCCCAGGGGATCTCGCGGAAGAACGCGGACAGCGTGTAGATCCCCAGCGGCAGGCCGAACGCGATGTAGGGGATGATCAGTCCGGGCCAGGTGTTGAACAGCCCGAGCGCCCGCTCAATGCCGAACATCGGGGTCACCAGCGAGATGAGCGGGAACATCGCGATGAGCAGCGCCATTCCGATGAGCACCTGCTTGCCCGGAAAAGCCAGCCGGGCGACCGCGTACGCGGCCAGCGAGGCCAGGGCCACCGAGATGAAGGTGGCGATAAGGCCGATCCCGATCGAGTTGAGCAATGGCCGGGTGAACTCGGAGGAGCTGAAGATCCCCCTGTAGTTCACCCAGGTCCAGCTCGTGGGCCAGAAGGTGGCGCGACCGGTGGCCGCGATGGTCGCGGGGTTCTTGAAGGACAGCGAGACGACCCACAGCACGGGGATGAGCACCAGCAACATCGTGACGATGTTGGCGGTGAGCCAGCCGGACCGCTGCCTGGTTGTTGCCGCCATGTCAGCTCACCGTCCCGTTGTGCCCGGCGCCGCCGCGCCGAAGATCCTGATGAAGATGAAGGCGATGATCGCGACGCAGATGAAGATCAGGATGGAGATCGCCGACCCGATGCCCAGGTTCAGTGCGGTGAACAGGTTGTCATACCCCAGGATGGACACGGAGTAGGTGCCGTTGCCGCCCGCGGTCAGGACGTAGATGTTGTCGAAGATGCGGAACGCGTCCAGCGTCCGGAACAGGAGCGCGACCAGGATGGCGGGTTTCATCAGCGGCAGCGTGACTCGGTAGAAACGCTGCCAGGCCGTCGCGCCGTCCACCCTGGCCGCCTTGAGCAGGTCCTCGGGGACCAGCGACAAGCCCGCCATCAGCAGCAGCGCCATGAACGGCGTGGTCTTCCATATCTCCGCGAGGATGATGATCGCTATGGCTGAGCCCGTCTTGGTCAGCGGCGCGTTGCTGCCGACCAGGTAGCCGATATGCGGTGTCCACGCGTACTGCCAGCCAAACGCGGCGGCCACGGTCACGATCCCGTAGGGGATCAGGATGGTCGTGCGCACAGTGCCCCGGCCGAAAATGGTCCGGTACATCAGCAGCGCGAGCAGCATGCCGAGGGCGAACTCGATGGCGACCGAGACGACCGTGATAATCAGCGTCACTATCAGGGCGTGCCACCAGTAGGAGGACGACAGCACCGCACCGTAGTTGCTCAGGCCGACAAAGTGGGCCAGCTGCGGGAAACGCAGGTCGTAGCGCTGCAGCGACAGGTACACGGCGTAAAAGATCGGATACCCCGCCACGAGGAGCATCGCGATCACCGCCGGGGCGCACAGCAGCCAGCCCAGCCGCCGCTCGGCCCGGGCCCCCTCCGACAGCCGCCTGCGGCCGCTGGCACCCGTTACCGCGGGCTCGCCGCTGGTGACGACCTCGGTGCTGGTAGTCATCGGCACGCTTCCCTTCTGTGCGTTCCACCCGAGCCGGCCCGCAGGTGCAGCTGGCCCTGAGCCGGCGCCCGGGCCCGCCGGGCGCTCACGGGACCAGCCCCTTCGACTGGAGGGCATCGTTGATCTGGCTGGCCATCGCCGGCTCCGTACTCAACGGCTGGATGCTCGCGGGCGGGGAAACCAGGTGGGAGATGACGATGGAGATGTTCTGGTAGGCCGGGGTCTTCGGCCGCACGCTGGCGTTCTGCAGAGCCGTCAGGATGTCGGCGTGGAACGGGTAATCGGGGAAGAGCGCGGGATCGCTGTACAGGCTCGCGAGCGTCGGCGGCAGGCCGCCCTTGACGGCCGCGTTCAGCTGATTCGCGCGATCCCGCAGGCACAGCGCGGCCTGGAAGGCCAGCTGGGGGTGCGGCGAGTACCTGCTGACCGCCATGTCGATGCCGCCGATCGTCACGTGTGCGGGCACATTGGGGTTGACCCGCGGGTACAGGGCCCACCTGAAGTGCTTGAACATCGCGGGGTTATCGGCCTTCATGGACGGATAGACGAACGGGTAGTTCAGTTCGAAGGCCGCGGCGCCGCTCTCCATGGCCAGCCGGTTCTGGTCCTCCATCTGGACCGTCAGCGACGGGTCCGCGGCTGGTGAGGTGGCCAGCTGCCGCATGATCTTCAAAGCGGTGAGGGCAGGCGCCCCCAGCGAGGCGTGCAGTGCGTTCGGGGTCAGGATGCTGCCGCCGGCGCTGGCGACCATGGTGTTGAACCAGACGGTCACGCCCTCGTACTGGGCGCCCTGAATCTCGATCAGGTGCGGCTTGCCCTCGTTCTTGAGCTTGATCGCATCGTTGATCATCTGGGTCCAGGTCGTGGGCGGGGTCTTCACCAGGTCGGAGCGGTACCACAGCAGCTGGGTGTTGCTGTTGTAGGGCACCGCGTAGAGCTTGCTGTGCCAGGTGGCGGTCTCCAGCGGGACCTTCAGCGTGCCCTGCGTCGCCTGCTGCAGATAGGTTCCCGTCCACGGCAGGATCCAGCCAGCCTGGGCGAATTCCGCCTCCCAGGTCACGTCCAGGCCGAGGATGTCCATCGAGGGGTCGGCCGCGGCAAGCCGCCGCACCAGCTGCAGCCGCTGCTGGTCCGCGGCGGCCGGCAGCTTGTTGTACGTGATGACGTACTTGCCACCGCTCTGCGTGCTGCAGTTGTTGACCGCGGTCTGGACAGCACCCGAGGGGTCGCTGAAGTTGTAGAAGTTGATGGTGACCGGACCGGTCCCGGCACTGCTGGTCCCGCAGGCGGCCAGTAACGAGCCGGCTAGCACCCCGGTCAGGCCGCCGGCCAGCAGCCGCGGGCCGCGCCGCCGGGAATCGGTCTTGCCGCTGCCGCGACTCCTCATGGGTCCCTCCAGCGCACCCGTCCATCGCCGCACGTGCACCTGGCCGCGCCCGTGGCGGGGCGCACCCGCAACACCCCTACCCGCTCGTCACGTCACATTCACGTAACAGCCAACAATCTCGGCAGGAAAGTGGCGGACCGGGCGGGACCGGGCGGGACCCGGGACCGGTGCACGGCCGGTGAGGATTGGCGGCGGCCGCGTCCCGCCTCAGGCCGCCGCGGCGATGGTGGCGCTGCCCAGCACCATGTCACCGTCGTACAGGACGGCGGCCTGGCCGGGAGCGACACCCCGGGCGGGCGTGTTGAGCTGGATCCGCAGACGGTCGCCGGCCTGGGTGACCTGCGCGGGCAACGGCTCCCCGTGCGCGCGGTACTGCACCAGGCAGGCTCGCGGGCGGGCGGGCGGCGGGCAGCCGGTCCACACCGGGCGCTCGGCGGTGATCTGGCGGACGTCGAGCGCCTCGGCCGGGCCGACGGTCACGGTGCCGGTGACCGGCTGGATGCCGAGCACGTAGCGGGGACGGCCGTCCCGGGCGGGACTGCCCAGCGCCAGCCCCCTGCGCTGGCCAACCGTGAACGCGTAGCTGCCGTCATGGCGGCCGACCACCGCCCCATCCGGCTCCACGATGACACCGGGCGACGTGCCCAGGCGGGCCGCCAGGAACCCCTGGGTGTCCCCGTCCGGGATGAAGCAGACGTCGTGACTGTCCGGCTTGGCCGCGACGGCCAGGCCGCGCCGGGCGGCCTCCGCCCGCACCTCGTCCTTGGTGCTGTCGCCCAGCGGGAACATGGCCCGGCTGAGCTGGGCGCGGGTGAGCACGGCCAGCACGTAGGACTGGTCCTTACCGTCGTCCACGCTCCGGCGCAGGCGGCCCCCATCCAGCCGGGCGTGATGCCCGGTGCACACCGCGTCGAAGCCCAGCGCGACCGCCCGGTCAAGCACCGCCGCGAACTTGATCTTCTCGTTGCAGCGCAGGCACGGGTTGGGCGTCCGCCCCCGCGCGTATTCGGCCACGAAGTCCGCCACCACGTCGGCATGGAACCGCTCGGCCAGATCCCAGACGTAGAACGGGATGCCGATCACATCGGCGGCCCGCCGCGCGTCCCGCGCGTCCTCCAGCGTGCAGCACCCCCGCGCCCCTGACCGGTACGACTGCGGGTTGCTGGACAGCGCCAGGTGGACGCCGGTCACCTCGTGCCCGGCGTCCGCCGCCCGTGCCGCGGCGACCGCCGAGTCGACTCCCCCGGACATGGCGGCCAGCACCTTCAGCCTTGTCATCGCTCCCCAGCCTATTGGAGCGCCACGCCGCCTCGTCCCCCCCGGCGGCCACGTCCAGAACTTCATGATCCGGAAGGATTTTCAGTGAATATGACTGAAAATCCTTCCCCTTGAGCCGGTGGCGGTGCGGGCGAGCCGGTGGCGCTGCGGGTGAGCCGGTGGCGGTGCGGGCGAGCCGGTGGCGGTGGTCAGGCCCGGCCGGCCCGCCTGGCCCGCTCGACGACCTCGCCGATCACCGCGCCGACGGCCGCCACGTCGGCCGCGGTCGAGGTGGCACCGAGCGAGAACCGCAGTGACCCGCGCGCCCGGGCCTCGTCCGCGCCCATGGCGAGCAGCACGTGACTGGGCTGGGCCACCCCGGCGGTACAGGCCGAGCCGGTGGAGCAGGCGATCCCCTTCGCGTCCAGCAGCATGAGCAGGGCGTCGCCCTCACAGCCGGGGAAGGAAAAGTGGGCGTTGCCGGGCAGCCGGCCAGGCCCGGGCGGCGCGCCGTTGAGAACGGCGTCCGGCACCGCGGCGAGCACCCGTGCGATCAGGTCATCGCGGAGCGCGGCCAGCCTGGCCGTCTCCTCCTCGCGGCGCTTGACCACGATCTGGGCGGCGGCCGCGAACGCCGCGATCGCGGGCGCGTCGAGCGTGCCCGACCGCACCTCCCGCTCCTGGCCGCCACCGTGCAGCACCGGGACCGGCTCGGCCCCCCGGGCCAGCAGCAGCGCGCCCACCCCCACCGGGCCGCCGATCTTGTGGCCGCTGATGGTGAGCGCGTCCGCGCCGCTGGTGGCGAAGTTCACCGGCAGCGGCCCGGCGGCCTGCACCGCGTCGGTGTGGAACGGGATCTGGTACTCGCGGGCGACCTCGGCCAGGTCGGTGACCGGCTGGACGGTGCCCACCTCGTTGTTCGCCCACATGACGCTGACCAGGGCCACCGCACCGGGCCCCGGGGCCGCCTCGATCGACGCCCGCAGCGCGTCCGGCGTGAGCAGCCCGGTCTGGTCCACCGGCAGCCAGCTGACCTGCGCCGCTTCATGGCTGGCCAGCCACTGCGCCGGGTCGAGCACGGCATGATGCTCAACGGCGGTCACCAGTACCCGTGACCGGCGGCGATCGCCGTCCCGGCGGGCCCAGTACAGGCCCTTCACGGCCAGGTTGTCCGCCTCGGTCCCGCCGCTGGTGAAGACCACTTCGCTGGGCCGGGCGCCGTAGGATTCGGCGATCAGCTCACGGGATTCCTCGACCACCCGGCGGGCCCGGCGGCCGGCGTTGTGCAGGGATGAGGGGTTGCCAAGCTCGGCCAGTTCGCCGGTCATCACGGAGATGGCTTCCGGGAGCATGGGCGTCGTCGCCGCATGATCCAGATAAACCAGGCACTCCTGCGCCTGCGCTGGGCTCCCGCCCGCACCGCCCGAGTAGCTCATATCGGCCACCCAGCCTAGCTGGCATCGCACCCGGTCAGCACCTCTCCGCGCCCGCCCCAGCGCCGGCCGGGCGCGGGCGCGGCGGCCGGTCATGACTGGCTGCGGCGGGCGATCTCCTCGGTCAGTTGCGGGACCACGCTGAACAGGTCGCCGACCACCCCGAAATCGGCCAGCTCGAAGATCGGCGCCTCCGGGTCCTTGTTGATCACCATGATCGTCTTGGCCGTCTGCATACCCGCCCGGTGCTGGATCGCGCCCGAGATGCCAACCGCCAGGTACAGCTGCGGGGACACGGTCTTGCCGGTCTGCCCCACCTGGAACTGGTGCGGGTACCAGCCGGCGTCGGTGGCGGCCCGGGACGCGCCGACCGCCGCGCCGAGCGAGTCGGCCAGCTTCTCGATCAGGGCGAAGTTCTCGGCGTTGCCCACCCCGCGGCCACCGGATACCACGATCGACGCCTCGGTGAGTTCTGGCCGCTCGCCCCGCTGCGCCACCACCCGCTGAGTGATCCGCGCGCCCTTGGCGGCATCGGTGAGCTCCGCCCCGGCCGGTTCCACCGCCGCCGCGCCGGGCGCGGGCTCGGGGGCCACCGAGTTCGGCCGCACCGCCACGATCGGCGTGCCGGCCCGCACCTGCGACTGAACGATGATCGCCCCGCCGAAGATGGACTGCTCCGCCACCGGCCCGGAACCGTCGCTGGCCGGGGTCAGGTCCACCGCGTCGGTGAGCACGCCGGAGCCGGTCTTCACGGCCAGCCGTCCGGCGATCTCCTTCCCCTCCGGTGTCGCCGCGACCAGGACCGCGGCCGGCGACACCCGTCCGGTCAGGGTGGCCAGCACGTCGGCGGCGGGCGCCGCGACGTAGTCATCCACGCCGTCGCCGTCCGCCAGGTAGACCTTGGCCGCGCCAAATTCGGCGAGCCGGTCCCGGGCGCCCTCGGCGCCGCTGCCCAGCCAGACCACGGACGGCTCGCCGAACCGGCGGGCCAGGGTCAGCAGTTCGAAGGTGACCTTCTTGACCGTCTCGCCGGAATGCTCGGCGAGCACCAGCACCTCAGCCATGGGCTACCGTGTCCTCCCGGTCCTCAGATGAACTTCTGGCTGGCGAGGAAATCGGCCGCCTTGCTGCCGCCGTCGCCTTCGTCTTTCACGATCGTGCCGGCCTGCCGGGCCGGCCGCTTGGCGAAGCTGAGCACCTCGGTCCCGGCCGCGGCCAGCCCCACCTGGCCGGGGTCGAGGCCGATGTCGGCCAGGCTGAGGGTCTCGACCGGCTTCTTCTTCGCCGCCATGATGCCCTTGAACGAGGGGTAACGCGGCTCGTTGATCTTCTCGACCACGCTGACCACCGCGGGCAGGCTGGCCTCAACTTCGTCATAGCCGTAGTCGGTCTGGCGCTGGATGGAGATGGCGGTGCCGTCGGTGTCCACCTTCCTGGCCAGCGTGAGCTGCGGCACGCCCAGCCGCTCGGCCAGCATCGCCGGCAGCACGCCCGTCCGCGCGTCGGTGGCCTCCGAGCCCAGGATGACCAGGTCGAACCCGATCCGGCCGAGCACGGTGGCCAGCGCCAGCGAGGTGCCGAGCGCGTCCGACCCGGCGAGCGCGTCGTCGGCCAGGTGCACGGCCTTGTCCGCGCCCATGGACAGGGCCTTGCGGATGGACTCGCTGGCCTTGTCCGGGCCCATGGTCAGGATGGTCACCTCGCCGCCGTGCGCCTCGGCCAGGCGGAGCCCCTCCTCGATCGCGTACTCGTCGAGCTCGTTGATCAGCCCGTCCGGCGTTTCCCTGTCAAGCGTCCCGGCACCCGGCGTGAGCGTCCGCTCAACCGCCGTATCCGGCACCTGCTTAACACAGACGACGATATTCATGGACAACGCTGCCCCTTCTCGGTGATGGAACTCCCGGCCGTGGACCTATGTTACTCGCTAGTAGCTAGCGCGTGTTCCGCAGCCTCCACCACATTAGCGAGCAGCATCGCGCGGGTCATCGGCCCTACCCCGCCCGGCATCGGGGCGATCCAGCCGGCCACCTCGGCGACCTCGGGCGCGACGTCGCCGACCAGTCCGGCGTCGGTCCGCGTGATGCCGACATCGAGCACCGCCGCGC
>DATDGI010000191.1:0-13158 GCA_036522155.1 Streptosporangiaceae bacterium | reverse complement strand
GACGACACGGTCCCGCAGTTCCGCGGGTACCCGGTGCAGCACGTCGTCGGCGTCCCCCGGGCCGGCCACCAGCAGTCTCAGGCCTGGTCGCTCCGGGCCGAGTAGTTCGAACGCGCGCAGCAGCACGGACAGGCCCTTGCGCGGCTCGTCCATCCGGCCGAGGAAGCCCAGCGCGCCGCCCTCACCGGGCCAGCCGGGGAGCGGGCTCGCGTTCTCGTAGCGGCTCACCGTCACCCCGTTCGGGATCAGCACCGCGTCGCCACCCATGTGCTCCACCAGGGTGGTGCGCGCCGCCTCGGACACCGCGATCCGGCCGCTGATCTTCTCCAGCGCCGTCTGCAGCACCGGGTAGGTGGCGTGGATCAGCCGGGACCGGGGCATCGCGGTGTGCATGGTGGCCACGATCGGCCCGTCCGCGACCCAGCAGGCCAGCAGCGAGAGGCTGGGCGCGGCGGGCTCGTGCACGTGCAGCACGTCGAACCCGCCGTCCTTGACCCACCGCCGGACCCGGGCCATCGACCCGAAGCCGAACGACAGCCGCGCGACCGACCCGTTGTAGGGCACCGGCACCGCCCGCCCGGCCGGGACCACATAGTCCGGCAGCGGCAGGTCGTCGTCGGCCGGCGAGGTCACCGAGACCGAGTGGCCCATCCCGATGAGCGCCTCGGCCAGATCCCGGATGTGCTGCTGCACCCCGCCCGGGACATCCCAGGTGTAGGGGCAGACGAGGCCGACCCTCACCGGGTGCCGTCCCCGTTGACGCTGGCCGCGCTGGCCGCCAGCCAGGCCGGGTCGAAGTCGGCGACGAAGACCCGCTGCAGCATGTGCCAGTCCTCCGGGTGCGCGGCGATGCCCTCGGCGAACACGTCCGCCATCTGCTGGGTCATCGCGGCCACCTTGTCCCGCCGGCTGCCCTCGGCCGGGACCGGGATCTCGCCCCTGATGTCGATGGCCCAGTTCCGGCCCTCGAACCAGAGCGTGACCGGGAGCAGCGCGGCGCCGGTCTGCACGGCCAGCGCCGCCGGGCCGCCCATCATCCGGGCCTTCTCCCCGAAGAAGTCCACCTCGATGCCGCTGCCGGTGACGTCCCGGTCGGCGGGCAGGGCAACCATCCCGCCCGCCCGCAGCCGCTGGGCCAGGATGCCGAACCGGCTGTTGCCGCCGGTGGCGGGCAGCACCTCGAACCCGAGCGACTCACGGAAGGCGAGGAACCGCCGGTACACCGATTCCGGCTTGAGCCGCTCGGCCACGGTGGTGAACGTGCCCGCGCCGCGCAGGATGATCCAGGCGCCCGCCGACTCCCAGTTGCCCATGTGCGGCAGGGCGAAGACGACCCCGCGGCCGGCCGCCACGAACTCGAAGGCCTTGTTCTCCCCCCCGGTGGAGAGGACGTCGGCGAGGATCCGGTCACCGCTGATGACCGGCAGCCGGAACACCTCCATCCAGTAGCGGGCGTAGGAGCGCATGCCCGCCCGGGACAGGGTGCGCAGTTCCTTTCCCGAGGCCTGCGGGCCGATCACGCGGCGCAGGTTGGCCTCCAGCCGCTGCACGCCCCGGCCCTGACGGCGCCAGGCGATGTCGCCGGCGAACTGGAACACCAGCCGGGCCCACGACTCGGGCACCCGGCAGACCAGCGCCCAGGCCAGCACATAACCGCGGTAGACCAGCCAGCCCTTGACCGCCGCCAGCGCGTCCTTCATTCCGGCCCTCCCCGGCTTGCGCCCGCCCGGCCCGGGCCCGCGCCCGCCTGGTCAGGCACGGCAGCGGCCCGTACCGCGAGTACCCGCTGGCCGAACGTGATCGTGGTCAGCACGGCCAGCGCCCACAGCCCGATGGCGAGCACATACGGCACCCCGAGCCCGCTCAGGCCGGCCGAGGTCAGCCCGATCAGCAGCCGCTCTGAGCGTTCGGCGATGCCCACGTCGCAGCGCAGCCCCAGGCCCTCGGCCCGCGCCTTGGCGTAGGACACCAGGCCGCCGGCGACCAGGCAGAACAGCGCCACCAGCGCCAGCGGCCGCTGGCCGGAACGGGCCAGCCAGATGGTCAGCCCGGCGAACACCGCCGCATCCCCGACCCGGTCCAGGGTGGAGTCCAGGAAAGCGCCCCAGGCGCCGCTGGTTCCCTTCACCCGGGCCAGCGCGCCGTCGAGCATGTCGGCCAGCACGAAAACGGTGCAGACGACCGCGCCAGCGAACAGGTGACCGGTGGGGAACAGCCACAGGGCCCCCGCCACCACCCCGGCCGTGCCGGTGATGGTGATGGCGTTCGGGGTGATGGGCGTACGCGCCAGCGCCTCCCCGACCGGCGTCAGCAGGCGGGCGATGAACGGGCGCAGCGCATTCAGCATGGCGGTCGAAATCCTAGAGCCTCGGCCCGGAGCCGGACGATTCCGGCTCAGGGCTTGTGGTCGGATGGCCGGGAGGTAAAGGCTGGTCATGACGTAGCCGAACTAACCAGCAGGAGGCGAGTGGTGACAGAACGGAGAGGATCCACAGCCGCGGGCGGTGCGCCAGCGGCCGGCCAGCACAGCAGCGTGCGCAACGTGGTGCTGGTCGGCCATTCCGGAGCTGGCAAGACCACCCTGGTCGAGGCACTGCTGGCGGCCACCGGCGCCATCCAGCGGACCGGCCGGGTGGAGGATGGCACCACCGTCAGCGACTTCGACGAGGTTGAGATCCGGCAGCAGCGGTCGGTCAACCTCACGCTCGCCCCGCTGGCGCACGCCGGGGTCAAGATCAACCTGCTGGACACCCCCGGGTACGCCGACTTCACCGGTGACCTCCGGGCCGGGCTGCGGGCCGCGGACGCGGCCCTGTTCGCGGTGCCGGCCACCGAGGGCGTGGACGGGCTCACCCGGATGCTCTGGGAGGAGTGCGCCGCGGTCGGCATGCCGCGGGCCGTCATCATCACCAAGATCGACCACCAGCGGGCCGACTTCGAGCAGGCCCTGGCCGCCTGCCGGGCCGCCTTCGGCGAGTCCGTGGCCCCGCTGTACCTGCCGGTGAGCAACGCCAAGGGGGAAGTGAGCGGCCTGATCGGGCTGCTGTCGGGCCGGCTGTTCGACTACTCAGGCGGCCAGCGCGCCGAGCGCGACCCCGACCCCGGCGACGCCGACCTGGCCGCGGAGCTGCGCGGGTCGCTGATCGAGGGGATCATCCAGGAGAGCGAGGACGAGTCCCTGATGGACGCCTACCTCTCCGGCGAGGAGATCGACCCCAAGAGCCTGATCGAGGACCTGGAGACGGCGGTCGCCCGGGGCAGCTTCTACCCGGTGCTGGCCGCGTCAAGCCCGCACGGGATCGGCCTGGACGAGCTGCTGGAAGTGATCACCCAGGCGTTCCCGCCGCCCGACGAGCACCCGCTGCCCGCCGTGACCACGCTGGACGGCAAGCCGGTCACCGGCATCCACTGCGACCCGGACGGGCCGCTGCTGGCCGAGGTGGTCAAGACCGCCTTGGACCCCTATGTCGGCCGGGTCAGCCTGGTCCGGGTGTTCTCCGGCACCCTGCGGCCAGATGTGGTGATGCACGTGTCCGGGCACGGGCAGGCCGAGCGCGGCCACGCGGACCACGACACCGACGAGCGGGTCGGCGCCCTCACCTCGCCGCTGGGCAAGCAGCAGCGCCCCGTTTCCTCCTGCCCGGCCGGCGACATCTGCGCCGTCGCCAAGCTGACCAGCGCGGAAACCGGCGACACCCTGTCCAGCAAGGAACGCCCGCTGCTGATGGACCCGTGGGCGGTGCCCGAGCCGCTGCTGCCGATAGCGATCACCGCCAAGTCCAAGGCGGACGAGGACAAGATGTCGCAGTCGCTGGCCCGGCTGGTGGCCGAGGACCCGACGCTGCGGATGGAGATGAACGCGGAAACCCGCCAGCTCGTGCTGTGGTGCATGGGCGAGGCCCATTCCGACCTGCTGCTGGACCGGCTGAGCAGCCGGTACGGGGTGGCCGTGGAGACCACCCCGCTGCGGGTGGCCCTGCGGGAGACGGTGGCCGGCAAGGCCCAGGGGCTGGGCCGCAACGTGAAGCAGACCGGCGGCCACGGCGAGTTCGGCATCTGCCACATCGAGGTGGAGCCGCTGCCGTCCGGCGGCGGGTTCGAGTTCGTCGACAAGATCGTCGGCGGGGTCGTGCCCCGGCAGTTCATCCCGTCGGTGGAGAAGGGCGTCCGGGCCCAGCTGGAACAGGGGGTGCTGGCCGGCTACCCGATGGTGGACATCCGGGTCACCCTGTTCGACGGCAAGGCGCACTCGGTGGACTCCTCCGACATGGCCTTCCAGAAGGCGGGCCGGGCCGCGCTCAAGGACGCCGCCGCCAAGGCCAAGGTGCTGCTGCTGGAGCCGGTGGCCGAGCTGTCGGTGCTCGTCGACGACGAGTACGTGGGCGCGGTCATGTCCGACCTGTCCTCGCGGCGGGGCCGGGTGCTCGGCACCGAGCCGGTCCCGGGTGGCCGCACCCTGGTGAAGGCCGAGGTGCCGGAGCTTGAGCTCACCCGCTACGCCATCGACCTGCGCTCGATGTCGCACGGCACCGGCTCGTTCAGCCGGTCCTACCTGCGCTACGAGCCGCTGACCTCGCACCTGGCCGACAAGCTGGCCGCCGGCGAGTAACCGGCCCGGCCGGGCGGTGACCGGTCAGCTCGTCACCCGGCCGTCGGCCGGCCAGCTGGCCGCGATCAGGTCCCTGGTCTGCGACAGCAGCTGCGGCAGCACCCTGGTCCCGCCGACGACCGGCATGAAGTTGGTGTCCCCGCCCCACCGGGGGACGACGTGCTGGTGCAGGTGGGCGGCGATGCCCGCGCCCGCCACCGCGCCCATGTTCATGCCGATGTTGAAGCCCTGCGCGCCGGTGGCGGCGCGCAGGGCGGTCATCGCCCGCTTGGTGTGGTCAGCCAGTTCGGCGGTCTCCGGCCCGTCCAGGTCGGTGTAGTCGGCGACGTGCCGGTAGGGGCACACCATCAGGTGGCCGGCGTTGTAGGGGTACAGGTTCAGCACCGTGTACACGGCCGCGCCCCGGCCCACGATCAGGCCCTCCACGTCGCCCAGGGTGGGGATCCGGCAGAACGGGCATTCCTCCTGGCTGCTGCCCGTCACCCGGTTCTCGCCCTTGAGGTAGGCCATCCGGTGCGGCATCCACAGCCGCTGGAACCCGTCCGGCACACCCGCCCCACCCTGCGCGTCCTGCTCTCCGGCCGGCTGGTTGGACATGACTAGCAGCATAGGGCGGGCGCCCGGTCAGACCTGGACCCGCTCTGCCACCGCCTGGACGATCTCGGCCACCGCGTCGGCCACCGGCACGCCGTTCTTCTGCTCGCCGCTGCGGTAGCGGAACGACACCGCCCCGGCCGCCACGTCGTCGTCCCCGGCCAGCAGCATGTACGGCACCTTCTGGCGCTGCGCGGTGCGGATCTTCTTCTGCATCCGGTCGTCGCTGTCGTCGATCTCCACCCGGATTCCCTGCTCGCGCAGCCGCGCGGCCACCTGCTCCAGGTAGGGCACGTGCGCCGCGGTGATCGGGATCCCGGCCACCTGCACCGGTGCCAGCCACGGCGGGAAGGCGCCCGCGTAGTGCTCGACCAGGATGCCGAAGAACCGCTCGATCGAGCCAAACAGCGCCCGGTGAATCATGATCGGCTCCTGCCGCGAGCCGTCCGCCGCCTGATACTCCAGCCCGAACCGCTTGGGCTCGTTGTAGTCAAGCTGGATGGTGGACAGCTGCCAGGTGCGCCCGATGGCGTCCTTGACCTGCACCGAGATCTTCGGCCCGTAGAAGGCGGCGCCGCCGGGATCGGCCACCAGATCCAGGCCGGACTCGGCCGCCGCCTCGGCCAGCATCGCGGTGGCGTGGGCCCAGTCCTCGTCGCTGCCGACGAACTTCTCCTTGGCGTCGTCCCGGGTGGACAGCTCCAGGTAGAAGTCGGACAGCCCGTAGTCGCGCAGCAGGTTCAGCACGAACGAGAGCAGCCGCTTCAGCTCGTCGCCGACCTGCTCCCGGGTGCAGAAGATGTGCGAGTCGTCCATGGTCAGGCCGCGGACGCGGGTCAGGCCGTGCACGACCCCGGACTTCTCGTACCGGTACACGGTGCCGAACTCGAACAGCCGCATCGGCAGTTCCCGGTAGGACCGCCCGCGCGCCCGGTACACCAGGATGTGGAATGGGCAGTTCATCGGCTTGAGGTAGTACCTGGCGCCCTCCAGTTCCATGGGCGGGTACATGTTCTCGGCGAACCAGCCCAGGTGCCCGGAGGTCTCGAACAGGTCCGACTTGCTGATGTGCGGGCTGTTCACGAACTGGTACCCGGCCTCGATGTGCCGCTGCCGGGAGTAGTCCTCCATGATCCGCCGGACCGTCCCGCCCTTGGGGTGGAACACCGCGAGCCCGCTGCCAATCTCGGTGGGGAACGAGAACAGGTCCAGTTCCGCGCCGAGCTTGCGGTGGTCCCGCCGTTCCGCCTCGGCCAGCATCCTCAGGTAGTCGTCCTGCGCCTGGCGGGACTCCGAGGCGGTGCCGTAGATCCGCTGCAGCTGCTGGTTCTTCTCGCTGCCCCGCCAGTACGCGCCGCCGGTGCGCATCAGCTTGAACGCGGGAATCTGCCGGGTGGTCGGCAGGTGCGGGCCCCGGCACAGGTCCTTCCAGCACAGCTCGCCGGTGGCGGCGTCGAGGTTGTCGTAGATGGTCAGCTCGGACCCGCCGACCTCGACCGCCTCCTCGTCGTGGGCGCTGCCCTTGAGGCCGATGAGTTCCAGTTTGTACGGCTCGGCCGCTAGTTCGGCGCGGGCCGCCTCGTCGCTCACCACCCGCCGGGAGAACCGCTGGCCCTGCTTGACGATGGCGCGCATCCGCTGCTCGATGGTGGTCAGGTCGTCCGGGCCAAACGGCTGCGGCACGTCGAAGTCGTAATAGAAGCCATTCTCGACCGGGGGGCCGATGCCCAGCTTCGCGTGCGGGAACAGGTCCTGGACGGCCTGGGCCAGCACGTGCGCGGTGGAGTGCCGCAGGATGGCCCGGCCGTCCGGGCTGGCCAGCTCGACCGGCTCGACCTGGTCGCCGTCGGCCAGCGGCGCGGCCAGATCCCGCAGCTCGCCGTTGACCCGGACGGCGATCACCGGCGAGGCGGTGGTGGTCCCGCCCGGCGCGAGCAGGGCCGCCGCGGTCGTGCCCGCTTCCACCACATGCTCGCGGCCGGCGAGGGTGAGGTGAAGCTGCTGGCGTGACACGGTGAACTCCTTTGCGCGCTGGGTGGGCCTGGGCATGGTAGCCCCGGCGGCTCCGATGCTATCGGGATGGGTGGCTAGCCGCTGAGCCGTTGCAGCCGGGCCGCGGCCGCGGCGTGCCGGGCCAGCACGTCGTCCACCCCGGGGAGGGTCAGCCCGCCGTCCCGGACGATCACCCGGCCGGCCACCACCGTGTGCCGGGCGGACGTCGGGCCGCAGCGCAGCCAGGCTTCGACCGGGTCGGTCAGCGCGCCCGCGAACCGCACCCCCTCCTGCGGCCAGCAGACCAGGTCGCCGGCGGCGCCGGTGGTGAGCTCGCCGATCTCGCCGGCCCGGCCGAGGCAGCCGGCCCCGCCGCGGGTGGCCATGTCGAGCACCTCCCGGGCCGTCATGCCCGCCGGGCCCAGCCGCAGCCGGCCGAGCAGCAGCGCTCCCCGCGCCTCGGTCCACAGGGACGCGCTGTCGGCCGAGGAGGAGCCGTCGCAGCCGAGCCCGACCGGGCTGCCGGCCCCCCGCAGCTCCCGGACCGGGGCGATGCCGCCGCCCGCCAGCAGCATGTTCGAGCTGGGGCAGTGCGCCACCCCGACCCCGGCCGCGCCCAGCCGGGCCACCTCCGCGGCGTTTGGGTAGACGCAGTGCGCCACCCAGGCCCGGCTGGTCAGCCAGCCCACCTCGGCGAACTGCTCGACCGGCCGGCGGCCGAACTTCTCCAGGCAGTAGCTGTCCTCGTCCGGGTCCTCGGCCAGGTGGGTGTGCAGCCGCACGTCGAGCTGCTCGGCCTGCTCGGCGGTGCGCCGCATCAGCTCCGGGCTGACGCTGAACGGGGAGCACGGGGCCAGCGCCACCCGCACCATCGCGCCCCAGCCCGGGTCGTGGTGGGCGCGGACCAGCCGCTCGTTGTCGGCCAGCACCTCGTCATCGTCCTGCACCACCGAGTCCGGGGGGAGCCCGCCGTCCTTGGCCGACAGGGTCATCGAGCCGCGGGTGGGGTGGAAGCGCAGGCCCACCTCGCTGGCGGCGGCGATCTCGGCCGACCACAGGTCACCGCCGCCGCGCGGGGCCACGTACAGGTGGTCGGTGCTGGTGGTGCAGCCGCCGAGGGCCAGCTCGGCCAGGCCCACCCAGGCCGACAGGTAGGCGGCTTCGTCGTCCAGCCCGGCCCACAGCGGGTAGAGCCCGGTCAGCCATTCGAACAGGGTGCCGGACAGCACCGGCGCGTACGACCGGGTGAGGTTCTGGTACATGTGGTGGTGGGTGTTGACCAGGCCGGGGGTGACCAGGCAGCCGCGCGCGTCCAGGGTCTCCCTGGCCACGGGCGGCGGCTCGGCGGCGGCGCCCACCCCGCTGATCAGGCCGCCGGTGATGGCCACCCAGCCACCGGCCAGTTCCCGCCGGTCCGCGTCGCAGGTAGCGACCAGCTTGGCGCCGGTCACCAGCAGGTCGGCCGGACCGGCCGGGCCGGTCACCACTGGTGCTCCGGGTCTCCGGCCGGGGCGCCTTCCCGGGCGACCGTGCCCTCGATCAGCCCGTACGGCCGGTCCGCGGCGTAGAACACCTCGCCCGGGTTGTCCAGCCCGAACGGGCTCAGGTCGACCAGGAAGTGGTGCCTGTTGGGCAGCGAGAGCCGGGCCTCGCACACCTGCGGGCAGGCGGCCAGCACCGCGGCGCCCATCGCGTAGAGCGTCTGCTGCAGCGAGCGGCTGTGGGTGACGGCGAAGGCCTCCGCCAGCGCGGCCCGCGCGCCGGCGAAGGCGGCGTCCCAGCCGGCGTCGCCGGCGGCCAGCCGCCAGCGGGCGTCCACGGCGGTGGCCAGGATGCGGTCCTTGGTGGGTTCCAGGGTGGTGTAGCGGTCCTCCAGGAAGCCCTCGAACTCCGAGCCGGACGACTTGAGCAGGATCAGGTCACCAACGCCGGCCACGACCTCGGCCCGGCCGTCGCCGTGCACGCAGGCGGAAGCGATCCGGGTGCCGGCCAGCCGCTCGAACGAGTGCGGGTGGGGCGCGCCGCCCGCCGCCACCGGCCGCCAGCCGTACCGCTCGATCCGCACCTGCGCCCGGCTCACCGACGGCACCGCGGCGAAATGGCGGGCCAGCCGCAGGCCGAACTCCTCGGGGGCGGCGGCCCACTGCTCGCGGGCGAACGCGTACACGGTGTTCTTCTGCGCGTCGGTCGTCAGCACCTTGGCGTTGTCGCCGGTCAGGTAGGTGTCCGCCTGGTCGCCGGCCAGGGTGATGGTCACGTTCAGGTCGGTGATCCGGTGATCCGGGCGCCGGCGGTCGACGTGCAGCAACCGCACCTCCGCCTTGCCGTACTGGGCGGCGCCGAGCACCACTGCGTCGTTCGGCATCGACTAGCTCCCTCGGTAAACGGCGTACCCGTACGGCGTGAGCAGCAGGGGCACGTGGTAGTGCTCGCCGGGCTCGGTGTCGAACACGACGGTGATCTCGGGGAAGAAGGCCGGCCCGTGCTGGGCCCGCAGGTAGCCGCCGACCGCGAACACCAGGCGGCAGCGGGCCTGCCCGGGCGAGCCGAAGCTGGCCAGGCTGGCGATCCGGCCGTCGGCGCCGGTCACGGCGGCGGCCAGCCGCTGCCAGCCACCATCGGCCCAGGTGTCGAGCGTGACCGGGACGTCTTCGGCCGGGCGGCCGCGGGCGGTGTCCAGGATGTGCGTGGAGATGCTGGTCATGGTGCTACCAGGGCGCGCAGCCTGATCGCGTTGATCTTGCCGATCTCCGCCGCCGCCACCTTGAGTTCGGTGTCCGGGTCGTTGGCCATCCGCTGGTTCAGTTCGGCCAGGATGCTGGCTGGCCCGCGGCCGCTGGCGCAGATCAGGAACACGTGCCCGAACCTCGCCTCGTAGGCTTCGTTCGCGGCCCGCAGGGCGGCGAGGACCTGGGCGTCTGAGCCGATCCCGGCCTGCTCCTGCCGGGGCCGGCCGGACACACCGCGCTCGCCGATCCGGGGGTGACCGGCCATGGCGGCGGCCAGGTCGCCTGGGGCGCGGCTGGCCCAGGCCTCATCCGCGGCGGCCAGCAGTTCGCCGAGCGTGTGGTAGGGCCGCCCGGCCACCACCCGCCGGGCCCAGCCGGGGGCGGCGCAGCAGCCGAGCAGCAGCCCGGTCGCGTCCGCCGCGGGCAGGGCGTTCAGTTGCGCCAGGTCGGGCATGCTGCTGATCTCCCCGGTGTGCCGGTCCAGCACACGTCACCGTAACGTGAACGCCATGGCCGAGTACGAACTGGTCATCCGGGCCCACCGGGCGGTCACCGGCGGCCGCGTCCGGCCGGCCGCGGTGGCGGTACGGGACGGGCGGATCGCCGCGGTCACCGGGTTCGGCGACTACCTGGACGCGGCCCGCGCCGAGGAACTGCCCGGCCACCAGGTGCTGCTGCCCGGGCTGGTCGACACGCACGTGCACGTGAACGAGCCCGGCCGGACCGAGTGGGAGGGCTTCGCCACCGCCACCCGGGCGGCCGCCGCGGGCGGGGTGACCACGCTGATCGACATGCCGCTCAACTCGCTGCCGCCGACCGTCTCGGCGGCCGCGCTGGCGGGCAAGCGGGCCGCTGCCGCCCCGCTGGCCTGGGTCGACACCGGGTTCTGGGGTGGCGCGGTGCCCGGCAACCTGGGCACGCTGGCCGGGCTGCACGCGGCCGGGGTGTTCGGCTTCAAGGCGTTCCTGGCCGATTCCGGGGTGCCGGAGTTCGGGTGTCTCGGCCCGGCTGAGCTGGACGCCGCGCTGGCCGAGGTGGCGGCGCTGGACGCGCTGCTGATCGTGCACGCCGAGGACGCCGGTGTGATCGCGGCCGCGCCGCGCCCCAGCGGGCGGAGGTACTCAGATTTCCTGGCGTCGCGGCCGCCCGCCGCGGAGGACACCGCCATCGCGCGGCTGCTGGCCGCCGCTGGCCGACACCGCGCTCGGGTGCACATCCTGCACCTGGCGTCGGCGGCGGCGCTGCCGCTGATCGCGGCGGCCCGGGCGGACGGGGTCCGGGTCACCGCCGAGACCTGCCCGCACTATCTGACGTTCTGCGCGGAACAGGTGCCGGACGGGGCGACGGAGTACAAGTGCTGCCCGCCGATCCGGGACGCGGCCAACCGGGACGGGCTGTGGGCCGGGCTGGCGGGCGGGCTTATCGACGCGGTGGTGTCCGACCACTCCCCCTGCCCGCCGGCGCTGAAGCAGCGCGAGTCCGGCGACTTCGGCGCGGCCTGGGGCGGCATCTCCTCGCTCCAGCTGGGCCTGCCCGCGGTGTGGACGCAGGCGCATGCCCGCGGCCATGGGCTCGCCGACGTGGCCCGGTGGATGGCCGCTGGGCCGGCCGCCGTGGCCGGGCTGGCGGCCAAGGGCACGATCGCGCCCGGCTCCGACGCGGATCTGGTGGTTTTCGACGACACCGCCTCGTTCACCGTGGATCCGGCCCGGCTGTGGCACCGGCATCCGGTGACGCCCTACGCTGGCTGCACGCTGACCGGGGTGATCCGCCGGTGCTGGCTGCGCGGCCAGGAGATCGGGGCCGCCCCGGCCGGGCGGCTGCTGGCGAGGGGGGATGCGTGACCGGGACCGGCCCGCTGGTGAACCTGGCCGCCCGGCGGCTGGGTGCGAGCGTGCTGGCCGCCAGCGACGAGTTCTTCGCCGACAAGGAAAACCTGCTGCGGCCGGAGCCGCCCGCTCACCAGCCGGGCACGTTCGGGCCCAAGGGCCAGCTGATGGACGGCTGGGAATCCCGGCGCCGCCGCGGGCCGGGCCAGGACTACGCGCTGGTCCGGCTGGGCGTCCCGGGCGTGATCGAGCGGGTGGTGGTGGACACCGCGCACTTCACCGGCAACTTTCCGGCCGCCTGCTCGGTCGGCGCCTGCGCCGCCGAGGGCTACCCGGGCCCGGCGGAGCTGCTGGGGCCCGGCGCCTGCTGGGTGGAGATCGTCCCGCGCAGCCCGCTGGCAGGTGACCGCCAGAACGAGTTCGCGGTGACCGACCCGCGCCGGTTCACCCACGTCCGGCTGACCATCTACCCCGACGGCGGGGTGGCCCGGCTGCGGGTGGAGGGGCAGGTGGTGAGGGACCCGCGGCTGCTGGCCGGGCTGACGCTGGACCTGGCGGCGCTGGAGAACGGCGGCACGGTGGCCGGCGCCAGCGACCGGTTCTACTCGCCGCCGGAGAACATGATCAGCCCCGGCCGGCCGGCGGTGATGAGCGACGGCTGGGAGACCCGGCGGCGCCGCGGCACCGGCCACGACTGGGTGCTGCTCCGGCTGGCGGCGGCCGGCTGCATCCGCCAGGCGGTGGTGGACACGACCTGCTTTGTCGGCAACGCGCCCGCCACCGCCATGCTGCGCGGGTGCGACGCCACGGCGACCGGCCTGGACGCGGCCGAATGGTTCGAGGTGCTGCCCGCGACCCCGCTGCAGCCCGACACCCGGCACCGGTTCCGGATCGGCCCGGCCGGGACGACGGCCGTGACCCATGTCCGGCTGGAGATCCACCCGGACGGTGGCGTGGCCCGGTTGCGACTGCTGGGCGAGCTGACCGCCGAGGGACGGGTGGGGCTCGGCCTGCGCTGGTTCGACCGGCTCCCCACCGATCACGCCCTGGCCGTGCTGGCCGCCGAGTGTGACCTGACCGGCCAGGAAGCTGCCGACCTGGTGGCCCGGCGGCCGCTGGCGGAGCAGGCCCAGCTGGCGTCGCTGCTCACCCGTCCGGGCGCCGCCGCCGCCCGGCTGCGCGCCCTGATCCTCGGCTGACACGGCGCAGTTACATCCGCAGGGCGAGCAGGAAGGCGGCCTGGTCGGCCAGGGAGCGGGGGTCGCGGCCGGTCAGTTCCCCGATCCGGCTTATCCGGTAGCGGAGCGAGTTGACGTGCACGAACATCTCCTCCGCCGCCTTGTTCCACGACCCCGAGCAGGCCAGGAACACCTCCAGGGTGCGGATGAGTTCCGTGCCGTGCTCG
>DATDGI010000190.1:0-21192 GCA_036522155.1 Streptosporangiaceae bacterium | reverse complement strand
TGGCGGGCGGGGATCCGCCATCCGTGGCGGTCCGATGCGCTGGCCGGGGTGGTGGAGGTGACGGCCGCGATGGCCACCTCGGGCACCTACGAACGCGGGCCGCACCTGGTCGACCCGGCCACCCGGCGGCCCGCCTGCCGGGCCGCGTCGGCCACCGTGACCGGCCCTAGGCTGGCCATGGCCGACGCGCTGGCCACGGCGGTGGCGGTGGGTGGCGACGAGGCGCTGGTGGCGGCCGGGGCGGTCGAGGGATATGCGGTGTACCTGATCCGGCCGGCCGGCACCGAGACGGTCAGCGGCGAAATCACCTTCGTCACCGGTTAGCCGGACCCGCACCAGAGCCCGGCCAGCTTGTCCGGGCCGGCGCGAGGGCAGGCCGGATGGCGGCTTGCTATCGCTCGTTCAACGGTATATAACGTCGGTATGGGTACGCGTGCGATGCAGGAAGCGACGTTCATGATCCTCACCGCGCTGGCCAGCGGCGGCCAGCATGGGTACGGGATCATCACCGACGTCCAGGAGATCTCCGGCGGCCAGATCCGGCTGCGCCCAGGGACCCTGTACACCGCCCTGGACCGCCTCCGCGCGGACGAGTTGATCGCGGTGGACCGGGAAGAGATCGTGGACGGGCGGCTTCGCCGCTACTACCGGCTCACGCCCGCGGGCACCAAGCTGCTCGCCGCCGAGGCGGCCCGGCTGCAGGCTCACGCCAGCGCCGCGCTGGCGCGGCTGAACCTGGCCGGAGGGGCGGCGACATGACTGATCAGGCGAACCTCGAGCGAGGGTACCGGCGATTGCTGGCGTGGTATCCGCGGGCGTTCCGGCGAGAGAACGGGCAGGAGATCCTCGCCGTGCTGATGGCCTGCGCCCCGGATGGCCAGCGCCGGCCCGGCCTGGCCGAGTCCGCGGACCTGATCCGCAGCGGCCTGTGGATGCGCCTGCGCCCCAGCGTGCCACGGTCGGCGCGCACGGTGCGGGCAGCCGTCAAGCTCATGTACGCGGGCGCCGCCGTCAGCACCGTCAACCTGATCATCTTGCTGGCCGTCATCGGCGACATCAAGGCCTACCATGCAATTCTCGGATACCACCTCACCGCGGCCCAGGTCAGCCACCTGAACACGCTGGCCATCACGATGGAGATCGTCCTCGACCTGGTGCCGATCGCCCTGTGGCTGTGGATGGCGCGGGAGACCGGCCAGGGCCGGAACTGGGCACGCAGCCTGTCCACTGTGCTGTTCGGCCTGGCGACGCTGAGCCTGACCAGCGTCTTCCCACAGTCGGTGATCAATATCAGTTTCGTCCCCACGGTGCATATCAGTTTCGTCCCGGTGCTCGGCGCGATCGTCCCCGTGCTGACCTGGCTGGCCGGCCTCGCCGTGGTGTGGCTGCTCTGGCGCCCGGCCTCCACCGCGTTCTTCAAGCCGCCGGGCGTCACCCACGCCGGGCACAGCGCACAGCCGCCTTCCCCGCCTCGATCGTCCAGTTCATGGGTGCCGCGCCAGCTCTGAGCCGTGCCGATCTGCATGCCCGCGAGATCCAGGCCGACTCGCACGTGCTCACTGGTACGAAGTACGGCTGCAGGACCAGGCCGTGGCCGGCCGCTGGAATGAGCCGCGGCTATGCTGGAATGCGCCTGGACGCCTTATGGTTGTGCTGAGTGTCCAGCCAGCGCCGCCCGGCGCCAGACTGATGCGGGAGCTAACCAGAGATGACGGTTCAGGACGAGGCGACAGCCCAGGGTGTCATCCTCACCTCCACTGCGGCGACCAAGGTGAGCAGCCTGCTGGCCGCCGAAGGCCGCGACGACCTCCGGCTCCGCATCGCGGTGCAGCCGGGTGGCTGCTCGGGCCTGCGTTACCAGCTGTACTTCGACGAGCGCGATATCGATGGCGACATCGACGCCGAGTTCGAGGGCGTGCACGTGGTCACCGACAAGATGAGCGCCCCGTACCTGGCCGGCGCCACCATCGACTTCGTGGACACGATCGAGAAGCAGGGCTTCACGATCGACAACCCGAACGCGACCGGGTCCTGCGCCTGCGGCGACTCGTTCCACTAACCCGGGCCGGCCAGCCTTCACCTAGCCGGGCCTGCCCGTTTGTGGCCCGGCACAGTGCACCGGATGGTGGCCCTCGCCTAGAGTGCGAGCCGTGCGCATAGCTGTAACGGGGTCGATCGCGACCGACCACCTCATGACGTTTCCCGGCCGGTTCGTCGAGCACATCATCGCCGAGAAGCTCGACCGGGTATCGCTGTCGTTCCTGGTGGATCGCCTGGAAATCCGCCGCGGCGGGGTGGCCGCGAACATCTGTTTCGGCATGGGTGTGCTCGGCCTGCGGCCGCTGCTGGTCGGCGCGGTCGGGCCGGACTTCGGGCCCTACCGCGACTGGCTTACCAGCCATGGCGTGGACTGCACCGAGGTGCACGAGTCCAGCCGCCACCAGACCGCCCGGTTCGTCTGCACCACCGACCGAGACGGCAACCAGATCGCCTCGTTCTACCCGGGCGCGATGAGCGAGGATGCCGAGATCGACCTCGGGCCGGTGGCCGACCGCGCGGGCGGCCTCGACCTGGTCCTGATCGGAGCCAGTGACCCCGGCGGCATGCTCGCGCACACCCAGCAGTGCACCGCCCGGGGCATCCCGTTCGCGGCCGACCTGTCGCAGCAACTGCCGCGGCTGGACGGCAGCGGGGTGCGCGCGCTGGTGGCCGGGGCCGCCTACCTGTTCTGCAACGAATACGAGGAAGCGCTCATCGAGCGCAAGAGCGGGTGGGACGGCGCCGACGTGCTGGCCCAGGTGGGCGTGCGGATCACCACCCTGGGCCCGGCCGGGGCCCGGGTGGAACGGGCCGGGCAGGAGCCGCTGCTGGTGGGGCCGGTGGCCGAGCGCGCCAAGGCCGATCCGACCGGCACCGGCGACGCCTTCCGGGCCGGGTTCCTGGCGGCGGTCGGCTGGGGGCTGTCGCTGGAGCGCGCCACCCAGCTCGGCAACCTGCTCGCCGTGCTGGTCTTGGAGACGGTCGGGCCGCAGGAGTACCAGCTGAAGCCGGAGGACGCGGCCGAGCGGCTGGCCGGTGCCTACGGCCAGAACGCGGCCGGGGAGCTGACCGCCCACTTCCGCTGACCGCCCGGTTCACCGTCCCGCCGGCCGGTGGCGGGCAGCGGTAACGTGGCGGGGTGACAGCGGGTGTGGCCGCGGGCGGATATCAGGGGCCGCCCGAGCTGACCGTGGCCCGGGCCTTCACGTCCTGGACGGTGGATGGGCCGGTGCTCACCGTTGTGCTGGCTGCCGGCGTGCTGTATCTGCTGGGAGCGCGGCGGGCCCGGCGCTCGGGCGGCTGGCCGGCCGGACGGGCCGTCCTGTTCTGCGGCGGCGGGCTGGGCCTGGCCGCCGTCGCCACCATGGGCTTCCCCGGTGTCTACTACGGGGTCCTGTTCTACGCCCGGGCGGTGCAGACGATCCTGCTGCTGCTGGCCGTGCCGCTGTTCCTGGCCCTGGGGCGGCCGCTGACGCTGCTGGCCGCGGCCGCGCCCGGGGCCGGGCAGCGCATGCAGGCGGTGGTGGGCAGCCGGGCCGCGCGCGTGCTCACCTTCCCCGCCGTCTCCACCCTGGTCCTGGTCGTGGTCCCGTTCGTGCTGTACTTCACGTCCTGGTACACCGCCGGATTCCACAGCGGCCTGGTGCGGGAACTCACCTACCTGGCCCTGCTGGCGCCGGGCTGGGTGTTCTTCTGGACGCTGCTGCGGGTGGATCCGGTGCCCAAGGCCTACCCGTACCTGGTGTCGCTGTGGGTGACCGGGACGGAAGTGGTCGGGGACGCGATCCTGGGGCTGGCCATCATCGCCGACCAGCACCTCATCGCCGGGGCCTACTACCACGCGGTCGGCCGGCCCTGGGGGCCCAGCCTGCGGACCGACCAGGTGCTGGGCGGCGGGGTGCTCTGGATACTGGGTGACCTGATCGGGCTGCCCTTCCTGGCCGCGCAGCTCATCCAGATGATCAGGGAAGACGAGTCCGAGGCCAAGGTGATCGACGCCGAGCTCGACGCCCGTACGGCGGCGGAGGCCGGGACCGGGCCGGACGCGGAGGAGGCGGCCCGGCCCTGGTGGGAGAGCGACCCGCGGTTCGCCGGCCGCTTCCGCCCGCCCGCGGCTGACGGCGGTGGCGGGGCTCAGTAGCTGCGCTTGATCAGGAACGCCCAGCCCGAGGGCAGGTCGCTGGTCGCGATGAACGCGTGTGACTTCATCTTGCACCAGGCCGGCACGTCGGTCTGGGCCGCCGGGTCGTCGGCCAGCACCGCCACCATCTGGCCGATCGGCACCTCCCGGATCCGCTCGGCGAGCATGATGATCGGGATCGGGCACTTGCGTCCAAGCGCGTCGATGACGAGCATCGGGTCCGGGCCGGGCTGGGGGGTCATGAGGCAAGCTTCTCATCTGTGCCGGAGGGCGTCAGCCCCACCATCTGGTCCGGGCGACACACACCGGGGGTCCCCGCCGGCGCCGCTGCCGCGCACGATACTGTTTCCACGACAGTCTGTAGGACGAAGCCGTTGACCAGCCCGTGCAGCCGGGTGTCATCCGCTGGAAGGCAACCTGTGATCCCCACCCCCAGCGCCCCACGCGGACGGGGCGCGCACGTTCCGGGCCCGCCGCCCGGTCATGAGGCGGCCGTGTCACCGCGCCGGGGACATCCAGCGCGGTGGCGGCGGGTGCTGCCGCTGACCGCCGTCCTGGCCGTGCTGCTGACGGCCACGTCCGGGTGCACGTCCAACGAGTTCACCCGGCTGGGGATGCCGGTCCCGGTCACCAAGCAGGGCCAGGTCACCCTCACCCTGTGGCAGGGATCCTGGGTGGCCGCGTGGGCGGTCGGGGCGGTGGTGTGGGGCCTGATCGTGTGGGCCATCATCTTCCACCGCAAGAGCCGCGCCGGGACGTCGCAGGCGCCGCCCGCGCAGGTCCGGTACAACCTGCCGATCGAGATGCTTTACACCGTCGTCCCGTTCATCATGGTCGGCGTCCTGTTTTTCTTCACCGCCCGGGACGAGAATTACATCGACAAGCTGTCCCCGCATCCGGACGTGATCGTCAACGTGGTCGGCTACCAATGGAGCTGGCAGTTCCAGTACCCGCAGTACCAGGTGCCCGGGTCGGTGACCAGGGACGTCACCATGAACGGCGAGCCCTGGCAGCCCGGCCTCGGCACGAAGGGCCTGCCGGAGCTGGTGATACCCACCAACGAGACGGTCCGGTTCAACCTGACCTCCACCGACGTGATCCACTCGTTCTGGATCGTCCCGTTCGAGTTCAAGCGGGACGTCATCCCCGGCCACCCGAACCACTTCGAGGTCACCCCGATCCGGACCGGGACGTTCATCGGCCACTGCACCGAGCTGTGCGGCCTCTACCACAGCCGGATGCTCTTCATCGTGAAGATCGTCACCCCGTCGCAGTTCCGGCTCTGGATCAGCGGGCAGCAGACGGCGCAGCAGAAGGCAGCAGGGAGCGCTCAGTGACCACGCTCGAACACCCGACCGCCTTGCCGGTGACGGCCCCGCGCAACCCGCGCAAGGGGTCGCTGATGGCGGACTGGCTGTCCTCCACCGACCACAAGGTCATCGGCCACCTGTACCTGATCACCTCGTTCGGGTTCTTCCTGGCGGGCGGCGTGATGGCCATGATCATGCGGGTCCAGCTGTTCGAGCCGGACAACCACTTCGTGAGTGACCAGGTCTACAACGAGCTGTTCACCATGCACGGCACGATCATGCTGCTGCTGTTCGCGACCCCGCTGTTCGTCGGGTTCGCCAACGAGATCATGCCGCTGCAGATCGGCGCGCCGGACGTCGCCTTCCCGCGGCTCAACCTGTTCAGCTACTACCTGTTCCTGTTCGGCGGGCTGATCCTGCTGGCCAGCTTCCTGTCCCCGGGCGGAGCCGCCGCGTTCGGCTGGTACGCCTACTCGCCGCTGACCAGCGTGGGCAACGCGCCCGGCATCGGCGGGGACATGTGGATCATGGGCCTGGTGCTGGCCGGGTTCGGCACCATCCTGGGCGGGGTCAACTTCGTCACCACGATCATCTGCATGCGCGCGCCCGGCATGACCATGTTCCGGATGCCGATCTTCACCTGGAACATCCTGCTTACGTCCATGCTGGTGCTGCTGGCCTTCCCGGTGCTGGCCGCCGCGCTGCTGGTGCTGGAGATCGACCGCAAGCTGGGCGCGCAGGTGTTCAGCTCGGCCAACGGCGGCGCGGTCATGTGGCAGCACCTGTTCTGGTTCTTTGGCCATCCCGAGGTCTACATCGTGGCGATCCCGTTCTTCGGCATCGCCACCGAGGTGCTGCCGGTGTTCAGCCGCAAGCCGTGCTTCGGCTACAAGGGGCTGGTCGCCGCGACCATCGCCATCGCCGGGCTGTCGATGACGGTGTGGGCGCACCACATGTTCACCACCGGCGCGGTGCTGCTGCCGTTCTTCTCGTTCATGACGTTCCTGATCGCGGTGCCGACCGGGGTGAAGTTCTTCAACTGGGTCGGCACCATCTGGCGGGGCCAGCTCACCTTCGAGCCGCCGATGCTGTTCATCCTCGGCTTCCTGGTGACGTTCCTGTTCGGCGGCCTGACCGGCATCATCCTGGCGTCACCGCCACTGGACTTCCACGTCGCCGACTCCTACTTCGTGGTCGCCCACTTCCACTACGTGCTGTTTGGCACGGTCGTGTTCACGATGTTCGGCGGCTTCTACTTCTGGTGGCCCAAGTTCACCGGGAAGATGCTGGACAACCGGCTCGGCACCTGGCACTTCTGGACGCTGTTCATCGGCTTCCACATGACCTTCCTGGTCCAGCACTGGATCGGCGTGCTGGGCATGCCACGGCGGATCGCCAACTATCCGTTCCTGCCGCACGAGGTCACCACGCTGAACCAGATCTCCAGCATCGGCTCCTGGATCCTCGGCGCGTCCACCCTGTTCTTCTTCTACAACGTCTACAAGACCGCCCGGCACGGTGAGCGGGTGACCGCCGACGACCCGTGGGGGTATGGGAACTCGCTGGAGTGGGCGACGTCCTGCCCGCCGCCACGGCACAACTTCACCTCGATCCCGCGCATCCGGTCCGAGCGGCCCGCGTTCGACCTCCACTACCCGCACATCAGATCGGGCCGGACGGACCGCCAGGACTCCATCTCGGCCTCCGGGAGCGTGTCATGAAGGTCGAGGGGTACCTGTTCGTCGGCTGCGCCGTGTTCTTCGCGGTGGTGGACGTCATCTACTGGTACTTCTCGCACGACCCGACCGGCACCACCGCGCTCGCGCTGTCGGTCGGGCTCGCCTTCCTGGCCGGGTTCTACATCCTGTTCACCGGGCGGCGGCTGCCCCGCCGGCCGGAAGACAACCCCCAGGGCGAGATCAGCGAGGGCACCGGGGAACTCGGGTTCTTCAGCCCGCACAGCTGGTGGCCGCTGATCACCGGGCTGGCCTGCGCGACGGCGGCGCTGGGCGCGGCCGTCGGATGGTGGCTTTTCCTGATAGGTATGCTTTTTGTCGTTCTCTCGGCAATTGGCTTTGTCTTCGAGTATTACCGGGGCGTCTTCTCACACTGACTCTTACCGGCCTTTAAGGCGGCCTTTCAAGTGCGCCTGCCACCCCGGTTGATGGCTTGCTAAAGTCGTGACGTATCCTCGCGCTATCCCGCACCGCCGCCCGGCATGGCTCCAGCCCGCGCTGACGCCGTGACCAGCGATGACACGCCGTTATAATTCGTGTACTGCGGTGAGTAATCCAGCTCTGACCAGGGAAAGAAAACCGTTGCCAGAACGCACCGTTGGGTGGCCGGCTGCCGGATAGCGGCGGTTCGGTCACACCTTGTGCGGGCCGGCCGCTGCGATGCATGGGGGATCGCGGCGATCATCGATCATTGTTCATGAGGCCAAGGTGGGGGCATTGGCTGTAAAAGTTCGTATCGGTACTTCCTGGCGTCTTCCCGCCACAACTATCAGGAAAAATCCCGGCCCGCGGGGGCGGCATGCCAGCCGCCGTGGGGCGGCGGCAGGCCGGGCCATCCGGGTTCCGCTGGCCGGGGTGACCGGGGTGAGCCGGCGGGCACGGTGGGCCAGTGCCCTGGTCTGCCTAGCCCTGGCCGGGCTGGGCCTGGCGCTGGCGGCGTGCCAGGGCATGGGCGTCGCCCGGACGGCGGCCTATCATGCCGCCCTGCGCCCGTTGCCGAAGGTGACCATCATCACCGGCAACCTCACCTTCCCGTCCGCGCTGGTGCCGGCTGGCGCCCGGCTGGTCGACCGCCGCCCGGATCTGGGCATCAGCGTCAGTGTCAGCAGCGGCACCCTGTCCTCGGTGACGGTTACCTCCGGGGCTGGGAAGGCCGTGGCGGGCACGCTGGCGGCGGGCGGGACCATCTGGCACACCAGCTGGGCCCTGGCGCCGTCGCAGGTCTACCACGTGACCGCGGCCGCGGCCGACGGCGCTGACCGGAAGACGGTCGCCAGTGGCTCGTTCCGCACCCTGAACCCGCGGCAGACGTTCTCGGCCGCGACCAGCCTGGGCTGGAACCAGGTCTATGGGGTGGGCATGCCGATCATGATCACCTTCAGCCACCCGGTCACCGACAAGGCCGAGGTGGAGCAGGCACTGTCGGTGCGTGCCAGCAAGCCCGTGACCGGGGCCTGGTACTGGATGAGCAACAGCGAGGTGTGGTTCCGGACCAGGACCTACTGGCCGGCCCACACCCGGGTGTGGTTCGAGGCTCATCTCAAGGGGGTCAGGGCCGCCCCGGGCGTCTACGGTGCCGCGAACCTGTACGGCCACTTCCGGATCGGTAACTCGCTGATCGCCATCGCCAGCGCCGCCCGCCATCACATGAAGGTCTGGTACAACGGGCACTTCAAGGGCAACTGGCCGATCAGTACCGGCCAGCCGGGCCTGGACACCCCGGACGGGCACTACCTGTCGTTCGACATGGGCAACCCGGTGGACATGAACTCGGCCTCGTTCGGCGTGATGCCGGGCAATCCGGGCTACTACAACGTGCTCGTGTACGACTCGGTGAAGTTCACCAACGACGGCGACTATGTGCACAGCGCGCCGTGGTCAGTGGGGGAGCAGGGTTACGCCAACGTCAGCCACGGCTGCGTGAACGTGGCCCCGGCCAACGCCGCCTGGTACTACGACCATTCCGTGCTCGGCGACCCGATCACCGTCGTGGGCAGCCCGGCCCACGGCATCTGGAACGACGGCTGGACGATCTGGTTCCTGTCCTGGCACAAGCTGCTGGCCGGCAGCGCGACCGGGCAGCCGGTCCAGGTGACCAGCAGCGGCAGCCAGTTCCAGGCGCCGGCCGCATCGGGCCCGGGCTGGCACCGGGGCGTGCTGGCCGGCTAGCGGCCAGGCACGGGGCGGCCGCCAGCGGCCGGCCCTGAGAGCAGCGGGCCGTGGCGGGCCACAGCCGGGATACGGCGGCCTGCCACGGCCCTTTGCTATGGCCGGTGGCCTGCGGGCCGGGGCGGGCTACTTGCTGTACCCGGTGGCCTGCGGCCCGGGGGCGGGCTATGGCCGTGGCCGGGCACCGCCGTTAGGGATCAATGGCTGGGGGTGTGGCCGTCGCCGTCGGCGCCGTCCGGCCCGCCCTGCTCCAGGGCGTGCTGCTCGCCGCCGCTGACCGCGGCCGGATGGCCGTCCCCATGCCCGTTGCCGTGCCCGTCGGCCTCCAGCGGGATGCCTTCCGTGATGACCCGCCGGGCGGCCGTCCGCGCCCGGCCCAGCATCCCGGTGGTGCCCGGGGCGGGGACCCCGTCCGCGTCCTCGGGGGCCGATCTGGGCAGCTCGGGCGCGTTCACCCGGTTGTACTCCAGCGTGGCCCGGGTCTGCTCCGGCACCGGCCGGGTCACCTCGATGTACTCGCCGCTGGGCAGCTGCCTGATGATGCCGGTCTCCACCCCGTGCTCCAGCACGTGCGCGTCCTTGCGCTGCAGGCCCAGGCAGATCCGCTTGGTCACCCAATAGGCGAAGATCGGCCCGAGGATGACCGCGAACCGGGCGATCCAGGTCAGCGTGAAGAGCGGGATCTGGAACTGGTCGGCGATGACGTCGTTGGCGCCCTCCAGCCACAGCACCCCGTAGAAGGTGATCGCGGCCATCCCGATCGCGGTCCGGGTCGGCGCGTTGCGCGGCCGGTCGTTGACGTGGTGCTCGCGGTGGTCCCCGGTGGCCCAGCGCTCCAGGAACGGCCACAGCGCGGCCCCGGTGAAGATGATGCCCAGCGGCACCAGCGCCGGGATGAACACGTTGAACGGGATCGTGTGCCCGGCGACGTTCCACTCCCAGGGCAGCATGATGCGCAGCGCGCCTTCCAGCGCGCCCATGTAGAAGTAGGGCTGCGAACCGGCGGTGATCCCGGACGGATTGTAGGGGCCAAACAGCCAGATCGGGTTGACCTGCGCGAACGTCGACAGCAGCGCCAGCACGGCGAAGATGAAGAAGAAGAACGCCCCGGTCTTGGCCATGAAGTACGGGTACATCGGGGCGCCGACCACGTTGGAGTTGGTGACGCCCTTGCCCGGCATCTGGGTGTGCTTCTGGTGGAACATCAGGAACAGGTGCGCCGAGATCAGCGCCAGCAGCAGGCCCGGGATCAGCAGCACGTGGATGACGTACAGCCGGGGGATGATGTCGTGCCCGGGGAACGGCCCGCCGAACAGGAAGAAGGAGAAGTAGGTGCCGATGACCGGGATGGACTGGATCACGCCCTGGGTGATCCGCAGCCCGGTGCCGGACAGCAGGTCGTCAGGCAGCGAGTAGCCGAACAGGCCCTCCAGCATGCCCAGGGTGAACAGCACGATGCCGATGAGCCAGTTGAACTCGCGCGGCTTGCGGTAGGCCCCGGTGAAGAAGATCCGGAGCATGTGGACCATGATCGCGCCCATGAACAGCAGCGCCGCCCAGTGGTGGATCTGCCGCATGAGCAGCCCGCCGCGGACGTCGAAGCTGATGTCCAGCGTGGACGCGTACGCCTCGCTCATCCGCACGCCGCGCAGCGGCAGGTACGAGCCGTGGTAGACGACCTCGGTCATGCTCGGCTGGAAGAACAGGGTCAGGAAAGTGCCGGTGAGCAGCAGGATGATGAACGAGTAGAGGGCGATCTCCCCGAGCAGGAACGACCAGTGGTCAGGGAAGATCTTGCGCAGGAAGCCCCGCACCGACACCGCCCCGTGCAGGCGGTCGTCGAGGAAGCGGCCAGTGCCATCAAGGGCCTTTTCGGTGAGCGTCATCCCCGCTCCCAGAAGCTCGGGCCGACCGGCTCGTAGTAGTCGTGGGTCGCGATCAGGTAACCCTGGGCGTCCGTGCCCAGCGGCAGCTGCGGCAGCGGCCGGGCCGCCGGGCCGAAGATCACCGCGGCCCCGCGGGTGGCGTCGAACGTGGACTGGTGGCAGGGGCACAGGATGTTGTGGGTCGTCTCCTCGTACAGCGCCACCGGGCAGCCGACGTGGGTGCAGATCTTGGAATAGGCGACGATGTTGTCCACGGTCCAGTTCATCTGCGTGCCGTAGCGCTGCGGGGTGTTGGGGACCAGCTGGCCGGGGGCGAACTTGATGATGATGGTGGTCGCCTTGGCCAGCACGTCCAGGTTGTCCTGGTACCCGTCAGGGACCACGGTGATCATCTGCCCGGGCACGGCGAAGTCGGCCGGCCGCAGCGGGGTGTTCGGCCCGTAGACGATGAGCCGCATGCCCTTGCGCCAGACCGTGTGCCGCAGGCTGGTGCCCGGCAGCGGGCCCATGTCCCGCAGCACCACGAGGGGGGCCAGGGCCAGCCCGGCCGAGGCGGCGATCAGGGTCCGGCGCAGCATGGGCCGCTTGGCGAACCCGCTGGCCTCGGCGCCCTCGGTGAACGTCTTGGCGAACGCCGCCCGGGCATCCGCCGTGGAGGCGAGCGGCTTGCGCGCCTCGACCAGCTCCACATGCGGCATGATCACCTTGACCCAGATGGCCGCACCCATGGCCACCGCGCCGAACGCGATGGCCATGGACAGGCCCAGCGCCAGGTTGGAGCGGAAGACGCCGTCGAGCGAGTGCAGCGGCAGCGCCACGTAGGCGACGATGAAGGCGATGCTGGCCAGCAGGGAGATGGTGAACAGCGCGACGACGATACGTTCGGCGCCCTTGGCCTTGCGCGGGTCGTCCGGCCCGGCGGGCAGCTCGCGGACCACCACCTCGGCCGTGCTGTCGGCGTCGCCGAGCAGCGTGCGGGCCTGGGCGGGCGGCGGGGTGCCGATGACCCGGTACGGGCCGCGCGGCTCCGCCTGCTCCGCTCCGTCGGGTGGCAGGTCCCAGTGGCTGCCGTTGGTCTCGCTCATACTTGCCGCCGCCTCATGGTAAGCCACATGGCCGCGAACACCAGGATCGCGATCCCGCCCAGGAAGGCCACCAGGCCCTCGGTCACCGGCCCGACCCGGCCCAGGCTGAAGCCGCCCGGGTTGGGCTCGGCGCGGACCGCCGTGACGTAGGCGATGATGTCCCGCTTCTGCGCCGGGGTGATGGTGGTGTCGCTGAACACGGGCATGGCCTCCGGGCCGGTCTGCATCGCCTCGTACATCTGGGTCGGGGTGGACCGGTCCAGCGACGGCGCCGACTTCCCGTAGGTGAGCGCGCCGCCCGCGCCGGAGAAGTTGTGGCACTGCGCGCAGTCGGTGATGAACAGCTGCTGCCCCAGCGCGACGTCGGCGCCGACCGGGCTGACCTGGGCGGCCGACGGGATCGCGGGACCGCCGCCGAGTGAGGCGATGTAATCCGCTATCTGGTGGATCTGGGTGAGGGTGAAGATCACCGGCTTGCGGGGCATCTCCGCGTCGAAGTCCTTGCCGGGCATCCGGCCGGTGCTCACCTGGAAGTCGACCGCGGCGGCGCCCACCCCGACCAGGCTCGGGCCGGCCGAGGTGCCCTGCGCGTTCAGGCCGTGGCAGGAGGAGCAGGTGTCCGAGAACAGCGCCCGGCCCTTGGCGATGTCCAGCGCGGACGGGCCGCCGCGCGGGGCCGCGTACGCCGCGCTGCCGCTCCCGGCGATGGCCGCGTACCCGAGGCCGATGACGACGAGCCCCAGCAGGACGACGGCGTACCCGGCGGCCGGGTGCCTTCGCCGCGCCTTGATCCAGCTCACTGCTGCCTCGGTTTCCAGTTCAGGGGATGTTGTTCTCGGCGGTGCCTAACGGATGAGGTAGATGGTGGTGAACAAGCCGATCCACACCACGTCGACGAAGTGCCAGTAGTAGGAGACGACGATCGCGCTGACCTGCTGCTCCTGGGTGAAGGTCTTGGCCGCGTAGGTACGCCCCAGCAGGAACAGGAACGCGATCAGGCCACCGGTCACATGCAGTCCGTGGAACCCGGTGGGGATGAAGAACACCGACCCGTAGCCACTGGATTGCAGGGTCAGCCCGTCGTGGATGAGGCCGAGGTACTCATAGCCCTGGCCGAGCACGAAGTACAGGCCCATCAGGAAGGACAGCACATACCACTCGCGCAGGCCCCACCGGCGGAAGTCGAAGATGCTCCCGGTGCGCCGGATCTGCCCCCGCTCCACCGCGAACACCCCCAGCTGGCAGGTCACGCTGGACAGCAGCAGCACGAGGGTGTTGGTGACTCCCAGCGTCATGTTCAGGTGGGCACCCGGCCACGGCAGGCCCTGGCTCTTGTCCACCGCCCGGACGGTGAAGTACATCGCGAACAGTGCCGCGAAGAACATGAGCTCGGAGGACAGCCAGACAATGGTGCCGACGCTGACCAGGTTCGGCCGGCTCGCCGGCGTCCGGGGCGCCGGGGTTTGGGTCGTGGATACGGTGGCCACGAGGGCAATTATTACGACACCACGTAGGCGTTCGTCAGGCGACCCCCCGTGTCGGTGCGCCCGAACTCCGTTGCCGGCCCCGGATCGGTACCATCCTCACCATGAAGGTCGTCATTTACAGCCACGATGCGGACACCCGCGCCCGGGTCCGGCTGGCCATCGGCCGCCGCCCGGCACCGGACGTGCCGGAGGCGGAGATCGTCGAGGTGGCTACCGAGCCCGCGCTGTTCCGGCTGCTGGACGCGGGAGGTGCGGACGTCATGATCCTGGACGGCGAGGCCCAGCCGGCCGGCGGCATGGGGGTCTGCCGGCAGGCCAAGGACGAGATCCACAACTGCCCGCCGGTGCTGCTCATCATCGGCCGCGCGGATGACGGCTGGCTGGCGACCTGGTCCGGTGCCGAGGCGGTGGTCAGCCACCCGATCGACCCGCGGGCGCTGGCCAGCGCGCTGGCCGCGCTCATGCGCCAGCGCGGCGCCGTCGCCCAGGCCTGACCGGCCATGCCTGACCAGATCATGGACGCGCCGTCCTGGCCGGCCCTGCTCGGGGCGCTCATCAGCGGGCGGGCGCTGACCGCGGCCGAGGCCGCCTGGGCGATGGGCGAGATCATGGAGGGCGCGGCGACGCCGGCCCAGATCGCCGGGTTCGGCGTGGCGCTGCGGATGAAGGGCGAGACCGTCACTGAGGTGAGCGGGCTGGCGCAGGCCATGCTGGACCGGGCCACCCCGATCAGCGTGCCCGGGCCGCTGGTGGATCTGGTCGGCACCGGCGGGGACAAGGCGCACACGGTCAACATCTCCACCATGGGTGCGATCGTCGCCGCCGCGGCCGGCGCCCGGGTGGCCAAGCACGGCAACCGGGCGGCGACGTCGGCCTGCGGTGCGGCGGACGTGCTGGAAGCGCTCGGGGTGGTGATCGACCTGCCGCCGGAGTCCAGTGCCGCGCTGGTGGACGAGGTCGGCATCGCGTTCCTGTTCGCGCCGCTGTACCACCCGGCGCTGCGGCACGCGTCCGTGCCCCGGCGTGAACTCGGCGTGCCGACCGTCTTCAACTTCCTTGGCCCGGTGGCCAACCCGGCCCGCCCCAGCGCGCAGGCGGTCGGGGTGTCCGACCCGCGGATGGGCGCGGTGATCGCCGGGGTGCTGGCCACCCGGGGCACCTCGGCGCTGGTGTTCCACGGTGACGACGGGCTGGACGAACTGACCACGGCCGACACCTCGACCGTATGGGTGGCCCATAAGGGCGCGGTGACCCAGACCCGGCTCGACCCGGCCCGCCTCGGGCTGGCCCGCTCCCAGGCGGGCGACCTGCGCGGCGGTGACGCGGCGCACAACGCCGGCGTTGTCCGGTCGGTGCTGGGCGGCAAGCCGGGACCGGTCAGGGACACGGTGATACTTAACGCGGCGGCGGCGCTCGCCGCCGCCGGTGGCGCGCCCGGTGCCGATAACCTCGGCCCGGCACTGGCGGATGGCTGCGCCCGGGCGGCCGCCGCCCTGGACTCCGGCGCGGCCGCTGCCCTGCTGGACCGGTGGATCGATACCAGCCAGCGGCTCGCCCCGGCCTGAGCTCCGCGTCCGGGCGCGCCGGGCGGACGGGCCGGGCGGACGGGCGGCTGGGGCCGGCGGGCCGGAGCGGGGAGCGGCGGATCAGGCGGTCTGGGGGTAGCCGAGGGCGAAGGCGGCTTCGAGGTCGTGCCGCGAGTACGTGCGGAACGCGATGTGCGTCTCCGTGTGGCTCACCCCCGCGACCCGGTTCAGGGTGCCGGGGATGACGTCGGCCAGTTCCTCGTGCGCGCGCACCCGCACCATGGCCACCAGGTCGAACTCGCCGGTGACCGAGTAGACCTCACTGACCTGGGGGATCTGCGCGATCGCCTCGGCCGTTTCGGGAATGCGCGCCACGTCGGCTCTCACCAGGACGATCGCGGTGACCACGTCTGCCTCCTCGGGCGCCGGAGCCCAGCCTTGGCCGGTAGCGTACCGCCCGCCGCCGGCCCCGCGGATAGCCCGGCCGCCGCCGCAGCCAGCGGCTGGCCAGCGCCCACCATCGCGGCCAGGTCCCCGGCACCCGCCGCAGCCTGATCTCGTCAAGCGTGCTGAGGCCGGCGGCGGCGAGCCGGGGCAGCAGCGCCGTCAGCACGTCCGCGGTGGCCAGCGCGTCCGCCAGGGCGCGTTGGCTGGGCACGGTCCGTGCCCCGAAGAACTCGGCCAGGGTGGCCAGCTTGCGGTTGGGCACCTCGTCCTCGCCGAGCACGCGCCCGGCCAGGTCCACCGTGTCCACCACCGGGAACTGTGGCCAGGGCAGCCCGCAGGCGCGGCAGGCCTTGGTGAGGAAGCCGATGTCGAACGGGGCGTTGTGCGCGGTGAGCACGCCGCCGCGGGCGAACGCCAGGAAGGCGGGCAGCACCCGGTCCAGCGGCGGCGCGGCCGCGACCATGGCGTCGCTGATGCCGGTCAGCTCGGTCACCCGCTCGGGAATCGGCCCGCCCGGGTTGACCAGCGAGGAGAACTGCCCCCTGAGCTGGCCGCCGCTGATCCGGACCGCACCGATCTCGGTGATCTGCGCCTTCCCCGGGGTCCAGCCGGTCGTCTCGACATCGACGATGACGAAGTCGATCCCGTCGAAGGGGCGGCTCCCGTCCGGAGCCAGCACCGGCCCGGCTGGTGAGTCCCAGGTGATCACCGCTCAACCGTAGGGCGAGGTACCGACAGTCCAACCCAGGCGCGCCGACGCGGCTGGCGCAGCTGCCCGGCCCCGATCCCGGAAAGCGCGGACGTGGGCGATTTGGGTGGTGATAGCGACCCAGATCGACCAAGGCTGGCCCGGCCGCCCGCCCGGAAGCGCCGGACGTGGGCGATTTGGGTGGTGGGAACGACCCGGATCGACCAAGGCTGGCCCGCTTAGGGCGGCGGCCGGATTGTCGGTGGGTGCTTTTAGCGTGTGGGCGCATGGCTAGGCCGGAGATTCGAGGAGACATCATGCTGATCGACTGCGACCGGTGTGTGATGAGGGATATCGCCTGCCCCGACTGTGTGGTCATGGCCCTGCTCGGCCCGCCCGGGCCGGCCCGGATCGGGGTGGAGGAGCAGCGGGCGCTGCGGGTGCTCGCCGACGCGCGGATGGTGTCGCCGCTGCGCTTGCAGCCGCCGGTGGCCCGGGCTTCGTGACCGTGGGGCGCCTGTCACCGGTGCAACGGCTGGGGCCGGTGATAAATAAACGTGAGGCCAGAGTGTGCGAAGCGGTTGAATTCGCCGGCTGACTTCCCTAGTGTCAGCCCCGGCTGCATCACTCCACAGTCGTCAGGATAGGCGGCGGTGATCGGCCACCGCTGAAGCCCCGGCCAGCCGCAACTGGGCGGCCGGGAAGCCGGAGACCCAATCGGAGGGCTGCCTTCAGTTCCCCGCCAGAGGCGGCTCACCGGCGAGCAGGCCGGGCCCATTCCTAGAGGCCAGGCCGCAGGGCGCGGCACCGCCCGGGCCCGGGTAGCTCAACCGGTCGGCGGCGCGGGAAGAAGGAGCGTGTCACCAGGTGGGTACGCATCCAGATGCACGTCCCCCCCTGATCCGCCGCGGCGCTTACCTGACGGCCGCGATCCTCACCACCGCCGGGCTGCTGACGTCGGCCGGAGCGGCCGCAGCGGCGCCCCAGCCCACCGTCAGTTCGGTCCAGGCGAAGGTCAACAAGCTGACCAACCAGCTGAACGTGCTCAACCAGCAGTACGACGTGGCGAGCCAGAATCTGACCGCGGCCCGGCAGCGGCTGGCGCTGGTCACCAAGGAGATCTCCCGGGACCAGACCGCGTTCCAGGACATGCGCGGCAAGATCGCGCAGATCGCCTCGTTCGCGTACGAGAACGGCAACATGACCTCGACCGCGGCCGTGCTGACCTCCAATGACCCGCAGACGGTGCTGTCCCAGTCGGCCTTCCTCATCCACCTGGCCAGCAACCGGTACGAGCAGGTGCAGCAGTTCATCTCGGCCGCGCGGCAGCTGACCGGGGCCAAGCAGTACAGCCAGCGGATCGACACCGCGATCGCGGGCATCAAGCATCAGCTGGGCGAGCAGAAGGCGGCCGAGAGCAAGCTGCTCGCCAAGCAGCAGAGCATCCTGGCTACCCTCACCGCGCAGCAGCAGCAGCAGCTGATCGGCGGTGGCGGCGCCACCGGCGGCAGCTACAACGGCCCCACCAACACCCAGGCAGGCAAGGCGGTCGCGTTCGCCTACGCCGCGCTGGGCTGTCCCTACGTCTTCGGCGGTACCGGGCCGTGCGGCGCCGGGTACGACTGCTCGGGGCTGACCAGTTCGGCCTGGGCGGCGGCCGGGGTGTCCATCCCGCGCACCAGCTACGGGCAGGCCGGCCTGCCGTCGGTGTCGACGTCCAATCTCCAGCCGGGCGACATCCTGGAGTTCGCCGGGGACAGCCACGTGGGCATCTACGTGGGGGGCGGGATGCTCATCGATGCGCCCCAGCCCGGCATGAACGTGGAGAAGGTCAGCCTCAGCTCCTCCTGGTACGCGTCCAACCTGGACGGTGCTGTCCGGCCGTGATGCACCGCCTGCCCTGACGCACCGCTGAGCTGCCGGGACGGCGGAGACCGGACACTAGACTCACTTCGTCACCCGTCGCCGGGCAGCACCGGGAGCGCGATGCCGAAGGTCCTGGTCGTGACCAACGACTTCCCGCCGCGGGCCGGCGGGATCCAGTCGTTCGTGCACGCCCTGGCGGTCCGGCTGCCGGCCGGCAGCGTCACCGTCTACGCGCCCGCCTGGGCGGGAGCCGCCGAGTTCGACGCGGCCCAGCCCTTCCCGGTCGAACGCCATCCCACCTCGCTGATGCTGCCGGTCCCGTCGGTGGCCCGCCGGGCCGCCCGGCTGCTCCGCCGCGACGGCTGCGACACGGTGCTGTTCGGCGCGGCGGCGCCGCTCGGCCTGCTCGCGCCGGCGCTGCGCCGGGCCGGGGCGCGGCGGCTGGTCGCCATCACCCACGGGCACGAGGCGGGCTGGGCGGTGCTCCCCGGCGCGCGGCGCCTGCTCCGGCGCATCGGTGACACCACCGACACCGTCACCTACCTCGGCGAGTACACCCGGGTCCGGGTGGCCAGGGCGCTGTCACCGGCGGCGGCGTCCCGGATGACCCGGCTGGCGCCGGGGGTGGACACCGGCGCCTTCCGCCCGGGGGCTGGCGGAGCCGCCGTCCGCGAGCGGCTCGGCCTGGGCGGCCGGCCGGTGGTGGTCTGCGTGTCGCGGCTGGTGCCGCGCAAGGGCCAGGACACGCTCATCAGGGCCTGGCCGGACGTGCTGGCCGCGGTCCCGGACGCGCGGCTGCTGATCGTGGGGGGCGGGCCGTACCAGGCGGCGCTGCAGCGGCTGGCCGATGGGGCCGGCGTGGCCGGATCGGTCGTCTTCACCGGGCCGGTGCCGTGGCCGCAGCTGCCGGCCTACTACGACGCGGGCGATGTGTTCGCGATGCCGTGCCGCACCCGCCGCCGCGGGCTGGACGTGGAGGGCCTGGGCATCGTCTACCTGGAGGCGTCCGCCACCGGCCTGCCGGTGGTCGGCGGTGACTCGGGCAACGCGCCGGATGCCATCCGGGCCGGTGAGACCGGTTACGTCGTGGCCGGGGACAGCACCGCGGGCGTGGCGTCCCGGCTGGTGGAACTGCTCACCGACCCGGCCGGGGCCAGGGCCATGGGGGAGAAGGGCATGGCCTGGGTGGACACCGAATGGCGATGGGATCTGGTCGCGCAGCGGCTGGAGGGAATCCTGGCCGGCTGAGCCGGCCGGGTCCCGCGGAGCCGGCCGGGCCCGCTCAGCCGGCCAGGCCCGCCGGGCCAGCCGGGCCTGCTGCTCAGGCGTACAGGGCGTCGATCTCGGCCGCGAAGTCTTTCAGCACCACGTGGCGGCGAATCTTCAGCGACGGCGTCAGGTACCCCGCCTGCTCGGTGAAGTCGGTGGTGAGCACCCGGAACCGGCGGACGGACTCGGCCCGGGACACCGCCTTGTTGGCCTCGTCCACCGCCGCCTGGAGCTCGGCCAGTATGTCCTGGTCGGCCGCCAGTTCGGCCAGCGGGGTCCCGGCCGGGCGGCCGTGCCGCGCCAGCCACGGGCCGATGGCCTCGGCGTCCAGCGTGATCAGGCAGGCCACATACGGGCGGCCGTCGCCGACCACCAGGCACTGGCTGACCAGCGGGTGCGCGCGGATCCGGTCTTCCAGCACGGCGGGCGAGACGTTCTTGCCGCCGGCGGTGACGATCAGCTCCTTCTTGCGCCCGGTCACCCGCAGGTAGCCCTCGTCGTCCAGTTCGCCGATGTCGCCGCTGCGCAGCCAGCCGTCGGGGGTCAGTACCTCCTTGGTGGCCGCCTCGTTGTGCAGGTAACCGGCGAAGACGTTGGGCCCGGCGATGAGGATCTCGCCGTCCTCGGCGATCCGCACCGACACGCCCGGCAGCGGCTGGCCGACGGTGCCGATCTTGTTGCGGTCCGGCGGGTTGACCGTGGCCGGCGCGGTCGTCTCGGTGAGCCCATAGCCCTCGATGATGGTGATGCCCGCGCCGCGGAAGAAGTGGCCGAGCCGCTCACCCAGCGGGGCGCCGCCCGATACGGCATAGCCCGCCCGGCCGCCGATCGCGGCCCGGAGCCGGACGTAGACCAGCCGGTCGAACACGGCGTGCCGCAGCCGCAGCATGAGGCCCGCGCCGGCGCCGGGGGCCACGCTGGTGCCCCCGGCCCCGCCGGTGCCGGGCGCGCTGCTCCAGGCGATCGCGGTACGCGCCGCCGCCTGGAAGATCGCGTTCCTGACCGGGCTGGCCGCCGCCTGCTGCGCCGCACCGTTGTAGACCTTCTCGAACACCCGGGGCACGGCCAGCAGGAACGTGGGCTGGAAGCCGGCCAGGTCGGGCAGCAGGTTGCTGACGTCCGGGGTATGGCCCAGCACCGCCCCCGCCTCCATGACGCCGACCTCGATGATCCGGGCGAACGAGTGCGCGAGCGGCAGGAACAGCAGGGTCGACGCGCCCGGTACGGCGAACACCGCCGACAGCGGCCCGCTGACCGCGTTGCGCGCGTTGGCCAGCAGGTTGGCGTGGGTGATCACGCATCCCTTCGGGCGGCCGGTGGTGCCCGAGGTGTAGATGATCGTGGCCACGTCGGCGGCGCCCACCGACATCCGGCGCTGGCCGAGGCCGGCGTCGGTCACGCCCGTTCCGGCGCTGGCCAGCGCGGCGAACGGCTCCGCACCGGCCGCCGGCGCCGGGCCCGGGTCGATCAGCCAGACGCGGCTGACCTCGGGCCGTCTGCGCAGCACGTCGGCGATCCCGGCCAGGTGCGCGGTCGTCTCCAC
>DATDGI010000189.1:0-3754 GCA_036522155.1 Streptosporangiaceae bacterium | reverse complement strand
TGATGATCGCCGAAATGGCCGCCGGGACCGGCGATGGCTGATCCTTACGTCCGCCCGCTCGGTCACGTCGAAGGGCTTGACGGCACCCGCCTGCACGTCGGCACCGACGGGGGCTGCGTCCGCGTGTGGGGCGGCCCGGCGCGGTTCAACCGGGAGCAGGCGGTGACCTTCGCCCAGTTGTGGGTGCGGGCGTGCTGGGAGGCAGGCAGGGGCGCAGAGCGGATGGCTGAGGAGGCGCGGACGTGATGGATCGAATCGGATGGTTCATCGCAACCCTGCACCAGCTTCTCGGCCACGAGAAGACGGCGGCTGTCATCGGCATGCCAAGCGGAAACACCGATGCGTGCGTTCTCTGCCGGCATGAGCGTTCACCCGATGATCTGACGCGCCAGGCCGTGATCCGGGCGCTGAGTCCCCCTGGTAAGGCATGACGCGCCTGTGGGCGGCGCTGCCCCGTCCTGTACGCGCCGCCCTGTACGCCGCCCTCATCGCCCTCGCCGCGCTCGCCCTCGCCGCGGCCACCGTCGCCGTCATGGCATCAGCACCCAGACCAGGAGGCTGACGTGAGCGTGCCGCCTTAGCCCGCAGGCGTGCGGCCCGGGCCGGGCCCACCCCCGGGGCCCCCCGGCCGCACCCGCCAGCCAGAGGCGTCCTGGGAGGGACGCCACCGTGTGCACTGGCTGGCAGCCGGCGGCGGCCCTTCATGGGCTTATGAGCGGGCCGCCGCCGGCACCTGGCGCACGGTGCCACGGGCCGGATCGTCACCGGCCGCCAGGACGTGACACACCCCGCGCCGCGACGGCCCGGGTCCACCACCAGAGGAGAAACATGATCCGCAAGGCAGCAGTAACAATCGCCACGGCGCTCGCCGCCGGCGGGCTGGCACTCGCGGCGGCGCTCCCAGCCGCAGCCGGCATCAGCCACACCAAGGTCATCACACCCAACGGCGAAGCCGGCTACCAGGCTGGCATGAACGGCCCCGGCCGGTTCAAAGCCGTACAGGCGCAGTTCACCCTCCGCAACGAGGCCAAGGGACTCGGGAGCACCGGCGGGACCGGCGTGCAACTGTGCAACGACACGACCGGCAACGCCGTCCAGCTCGGCGCCCGCTGGAACGCCGGCGAGAACGCCTTCGACATCCTCGTCGGCTCCGGCACACTGACAGCCCACCCCGGGACGGACACCACCCCATGCAACTCCGGCGGGGCGTTCGCCGGGTCCGACCTGAGCCCGGCACTGGACGTCCCCGCCGGCAACACCGTCCTGCTCATCCTGCAGGAAGTCTCTCCCGGCGTGTACGAGGCGTTCGCGAAAGACGTCACCCTCGGCACCTCGGCGTCGAAGTCGTTCGCCGGGCTGACCTTCCCCGACGAGGCCGGGGTCGGGGTCGTCCAGAACCTGACGACACTGTCGGCGCCGCTGGCGCTGCGGCTCGCCAGCTTCACCGACGTCCGCCTGACCGGGCAGAAATGCGGCACCCACAACCTTGGCGGCACGTCCTGCTGGACCGCCGTCCAGGCGTACTCGACAGCCAACGGCATGAGCAGCGACCCGCCGCTGGTGGACCCGCAGTCGTCGCTGCACGGCCGCAACTTCCACGTCGAGATCGGCTCGGAAACCGGCGCCTGACGCCCAGCTGGCCGCAGCAGGCTGCCAGCCCGATTCGAGCCGGGCGCCAGCACGTGACACCCCTATCCGCTGACCGAGGAGACAGGACTGGATTGAGTGGCCATCGAAGCCGTCCCGCGCTGGTATCACCAGACAGCCTTCCGGTCATCCCTGGAAGCTGACTGGGCGTGCTCACTCGACCGTCTCGGCATCGGCTGGCAGTACGAGCCGGTGGGCGTCCAGCTGCCCACCGGCGACGGCTACGTGCCGGACTTCTGGCTGCCCGCGATCGGCACCTACCTCGAGGTCAAAGGCGACCAGGTGCCCGGCAGGTGGAAAGCGCACGACCTGGCCAGGATGACCGCCTGCCAGTGCAAGGAAGAATGCCGGTGCCAGTGGCCTGGCGGCCAGGTCGTCATCATCGGCCGCCCACCTACCTGGTCACCCGCCAGCGACACCCGGTACACGCTGACGTGGGAAGACCCGCTCAGCGCCAACACCCCGCTCGTACGCTGCCAGAGCTGCCACATGTGGGCCTGGGTACGGCTCCGGGACGGCCTGAACTGCCGCGGGTGCGGCACCAGGGTCACCGGGCATCTCATCCCGCCACGCGAATATCCCGCATCGTTCGCCGACCGCACCATGTGGACGGTGGTCCGCTGATGCCGTGGTTCCGTGTAGACGACTCCTTTTACGACCACCCCAAAGTGTTCGACGCCCCTGACTGCGCCGTGGCCCTCTGGACCCGGGCCGGCACGTGGTGCGCCCGCAGCCTCACCAACGGCTACGTGCCCACCGCGATGATCGCCCGGTTCTGCAGCGACCCCGAGAAGGCAGCCAGGGAACTCGTCCGCCGCGGGCTGTGGCTACGCGTGAAAGGCGGCTACCAGTACCACGACTGGCCCGACTACCAGCCCACCAAAGAGGTTGTGGAAAACGAGCGCAAGCACAAGGCGGAACGGCAAAAGCGCTGGCGGGAGGCTAAACGTAGACGGTTGCGAGACGCCGATGTAGACGCGTCTACAGGTGCGTCGCGTAACGCGTCTCAAGACGATGCCCCACCCCCGCCCCGCCCCGCCCCGAAGGAAGCGGGGCGGGCGGGGCCCGCCCCGGACACGACCGCCGCGAACGGGCGGGCAAGCCCTGCGGGCCCACCCGCCCGCGGCGGAACACCCAAACCGCCGTGGTGCGGCACCTGCGACGAACTCACCCGCCAGATCGGCGACCCGCCCGCACGCTGCCCCGCCTGCCATCCCCTCGCCGCCGAACCCAAAGGACGGCACACCGCCGCCGCCCGCGCGGCCACCCACCAGGAGACCACCGATGCCACCTGACCCGCTGCCCTACGCCCCCAAGAGCGAACTTCGCAACGAGATACCCGGCTGGGAGGGCACTCAAGGCCCGTTCCCCGGCCAGTACGGCGACCCGCACGTCTACGCCCGCGACGTCGGCTCAGGCGCTGGCAACTGCGTGTGCGGCCGGGCTCTCGGCGCGAGCCTCCACATCCAGGCTGCCCCGGGTGTCCCGGTCCCAGACTGGATGCGGCCATGACCGCCTGTGATCACCCACTAGACGGGCACACCACTCACGGGCCCTGGTGCGAAGCGCTGCCGATGCCTGACGCGCCGATCACCCCAACCAAGCGCAAGCACCTCGTGCTGCACATCGAGATTCCCGGCTTCTATGCCGATGACCTGGACGATCTTGCCGCCTCCTGCGCCGAACCGGACGCCCCGGGGCCGGATGACCGGCTGGAAGTCGTCACCGAATGGATGCGCGAAGAAGTCGGCATCACACTCGTCGGCATCCCTGGCGAGAAGTGCGGGAGCGACGACTTCGAGGTGCGCGCCTACCCGGGCCGCATCGTCGGCGCCGAAACGAGGCCGTCCGATGCCACCTGACCCGCTGGCCACCCTCGCCAGCCCCACCCGCGCCCTGGCCTGCTGGCTGCGCGCCTGGTGGCGGCGCAGACGCTGCACCCACATGGACTGGCGGCCGCTGGACGGGCCATGCCGGTGCGGATGGGAGCCGGAATGAGCGATCCGTACTGGTCCGGTGACGGAGTGAGCCTGTACCTGGGCGACTGCGAGGACGTTCTCTCCGACTGGCTGTCGGAGTTCGCCACTTTCGATATGCAGGTCGTCAT
>DATDGI010000188.1:0-20958 GCA_036522155.1 Streptosporangiaceae bacterium | reverse complement strand
CCGCCTGGCGTTCGTCTGCGCCCAGCGGCGCAGTTCCTCCTCGGCGGCCGGGGCAGGCGTTTCTGCCATGCAGTGAACGCTAGCGGGAACCGGCGCACCGATCGTGGCGAATCGCCGGGACGGCAGCGGCGAGTGTGCCGGGCGGGGCGCGGTGGCTGGTCAGGGCGCCAGGCTGGCTCCGTTGGCGGCGGCTCCGTGGGCGCTGGCTCCGTTGAGGCTGGCCCCCGCGGCGGCGAGGGCGGGCTCGCCCAGCGGCGGCGAGGTGGGCAAGGCCAGCGTGATCCGCAGCCCGTGTGGCTGGTTGAGGGCCGCCGTCGCGGTGCCATGGTGGGCGGTGGCGACCGCGCTGACGATGGCCAGCCCCAGGCCGGAGCCCGGCTGGCGGGAAGGTGCCGGGGCCCGGTAGAAGCGGTCGAAGATGCGGGGAAGCTGAGCCGCTGCCACCCCCGGGCCGTCGTCGCTGACCTCGATGGTGACCTCGCTGGCACAACTCGCGGCGGTGATGGTGCCGACCGTGGTGGCCGGGGTGTGCGCCCCGACGTTGGCCAGCAGGTTGCCGACCGCCCGGTGCAGCATTTCCTCGTCACCCGTCACGGTCAGGCCGGGCTCGACGTCGGTGTACCAGGTCCTGGCCGGATCGGCGATCCGCGCGCGTTCGGCACATTCGCCGATCAGGGCGGTCAGGTCGACCTCGTCATGCTGCGGTCCGGGGTGGTGGTCGAGCCGGGCCAGCCGGAGCATGTCGTCGACCAGCGCGCTCATCCGCTTCGCCTCCAGCGCGATACGCCGCATGGCCTCGTCCACCTGGGCCCGCTGGGGCAGGGCACCCTGCTGGTAGAGCTCGGCGTTGGCGCGCAGCGAGGCGAGCGGGGTGCGCAGTTCGTGGCTGGCGTCGGCGAAGAAGCGGCGGGTGAGTTCCTGGCTGGCCTCGCGCTCGTGCACGGCGGCCTCGATCCGGGTCAGCATGCCGTTCAGTGCCGTCCCGAGCCGCCCCACCTCGGTGGCGCTGTCGTCGGGACCGACCCGGTCGGTGAGATCACCGGCGCTGATCCGGTCGGCCTGGGCGGCCATGCTCTCGATCGGGCGCAGCCCACGGCGCAGAATCCAGGCCACGCCGACGAAGACCAGCATGGCGGCGGCCAGCGAGCCAGCGATGACGATGAGGGCCAGCCGGGCCGTGGTGCTGTTCACGCTGGCCAGGCTGGTGGTGACCACCAGCTGGCCACCCCCCAGGGGCACCGCCTGCATCAGCAGCTGGGCCCGCCCGTTGCGGCTGGCCACGGCCCGAGCCACCCGGCCGGGCGGCGTTAGCGGCAGATTCCGCGGGAGCACCGGTATCAGGTCGGGATTGCCCCGCACGAATATCTTGGCCCCCTTGGGCGACACCCACTCGACCCAGTACGGGGCGAGGGTGCGTGGCAGCACCAGGCGCGGCCCGACGACCACCGACCGGCTGCCCCGGCCGGGGGCCGCCTGCCAGTTCGCCCCACCGAGCGAGACGGTGAACCGCGGGCCCGACGCCACCTTCGCCTGTGCCCGGTACTGGCCCTGGACCGACTGGAGCTGGCCGTCGGTCTTGCCCACCAGGTAACCGTGCAGCGCGGTGACCGCGGCGAAGTCGAAGGCCCCCAGGGCAGCCAGGGTGACCAGCACGACACCGACCAGGACCTGGATACGGAGCTGGGCCCGCCGGGGCCGGACGCGCCAGCGGGCCACTCGCCCTGCGTTAGCTGTCATCGCCGCTCGCCTCATCTTCCGGGCCGGGCAGGCGCAGGCAATAGCCGACCGCCCGCTGGGTATGGATCACATCCGGCCCATACCGGGCCAGCTTGCGCCGCAGGTACGCGATGTAGGTGGTCACCACCGTGCTGGATCCCCCGAAGTCGTAGTCCCAGACGTGGGCCAGCAGCTGTGTCCTGGTCAGCACCCGGCCTGGGTTCAGCATCAGGTAGCGCAGCAGCCGGAACTCGGTCGGTGACAGGTCGATCAGGTGCCCGGCCCGGTAGACCTGGTAGCTGTCCTGGTCCAGCTCGATGTCCGCGAACGTCAGCACCGGGCCGGAGGTGGCAGGGCGGGTCCGGCGCAGCACGGTCCGGACCCGGGCCGCCAGCTCCTCAAGCCCGAACGGCTTGGTCAGATAGTCGTCGCCGCCCAGGGTCAGCCCGGTCACCTTGTCCGCCTGGGTGTCCCGGGCGGTCAGGAAGATCACCGGTACCTGCAGGCCGTCCCGGCGCAGCCGCGCCACCACCTCGAAGCCGTCGGTGTCGGGCAGCATCACGTCCAGCACCACCAGGTCGAACGGGTGCTCCCGGGCCAGCCGGAGTGCCCCCAGGCCGGTGCCCGCGGTCGTCACCGTGAACCCCAGGAACCGCAGCGAGGCGGCGACGGCATCACGCAGGAACGGCTCGTCGTCGACCACCAGCAGCTCGCCCCGGTCGGCCAGGCCCGGCGCTGCCTCACCCATCGCCCTGCTCCTTTGCCCTCGCACCTCATCTGACCAGGTCGACCCCCTCGTCCCATGTGGTTTTCATGCGAGTTTCGTGTGAACCCGGTGATGCTGCTGCGCCGGGCCGTCCCTCCACAGTAAGGACCCGGGAGGGCGATAGAGCCCGGACCGGCCAGGCCGAGCGGCGGCCGGTTGTGGCCGGCTCACAATCGCGCCATGCTGGGGGCACGGAGCTGGCACCCGGGAGGGGCGATGGGCGAGGCGCCGCAGCAGCCGGCCAGCACGGGTCGCCCGGCGGGTGCGGGGCACCTGGCGGGTGCGGGGCAGGCGGAGGTGGCACGGCTCGCCGCGGGCGTCGCGGCGTCCGTGCCGGACCTGGTCCCGGCCGCGGTCGAGGCCATCTGGCAGCAGGTGCCCGCCTATGCCGCCAGCCAGGATGACCAGCTACGGGCCGATGTCGGCGTGCATGTGGATGCGGTGTTCCGGGTGTTCCTGGACGGGCTGGCGGCCCACCGGGAGGCCAGCCGGGCCGACTTCGCGATCACCAGGGAACAGGCCACCCGGCGGGTGGCACAGGGAATCTCGCTGGCCGACTTCCTGCAGGCGTTCCGGATCGGGCAGCTCACGCTGTGGCAGGGCATCCTGGCCGCGGCCGGCGACGACCCGGCCGCGCGGGACGGCGCGCTGTCGGTCGTCGCGCGGCTGATGCAGGTCATCGAACTGGGCAGCACCGTCGCGGGCGAGGCCTATGTGCAGGCCCAGCAGCACGCGCTGGCCGAAGGTGACCGGGTACGCCGGGATCTGCTTGAGGATCTGCTGGCCCGGCGGGGCGCCCTCGCCGGGCCGGGGCGGGCGATGCTGCGGGCGGCGGGGCTCGGCCCGGACCGGCGGCTGCTGGTGGCGACGGCGGCCCCGGCCGGGGACGAGGAGACCGAGCCGGGCGCTGGGGCGGCCCGGGGCCGGGCGGGCGAGCCGGACCTGGCTGACGTCGCGGCCGCGCTGCGCGGCGCATTCGGCGGTCATGGGCTCGGGCTCACCGTGGCCCGGCACGACGAGATCGTGGCGATCGCCCCGCTGCCGCGGGGCCGGGCCGACCCAGCGATCTCGGGCCTGAGCCGGGTCTGCGCCGAGCTTGCCCGCGAGGGGGTCCACCTCGCGGTCGGCGTGAGCACGGTGCACGCCGGCCTGCACGAGGTGCCGGAGGCGTATGCCGAGGCCCGGGTCGCCCGGGACGGCCTGGGCACCGGCGCGGGCGTGCTCGCGCTGCCGTTGCTGACCAGCTTCGACTACCTGGTGCTGCGGGATGACGAGACGGCGCGGCGGCTGATCCGCCCAGAGGTGCGGCAGTTCGTGGCCGAGGACGCCGCCGCGGGCGGCGCACTGATCGCGACCCTGGCCGCGTACGCGGCCTGCGACCTCAACGCCAGGACCGCGGCCCGGCAGCTGCACCTGCACGTGAACACCGCCTATTACCGGCTGGACCGGATCGCCGAGCGGACCGGCTGTGACCTGCGGCGATTCGCCGATGTGATGGAACTTCTTATCGCGGTGCGGCTGCTCGGCGCCCCCGCCGCTGGCGTGGCACCCCCGGCGCCGGTGCCGGGGATTTCATGACCGGATCACCACGCTCCTTGTGAGCCGGCCACTAACACCTGACGGCCGCGCCCGGTCACAGTGAGTACCTCCTGGAAGCCTTGGAGGTGCCAGATGCTGAACCTAGCCGTCCTGCTCGAGGACAGCGCAGGCAACTTCGCCGGCCGGCCCGCCGTCGTGCACGCCCCGGCCCGGCTGACTTACGCCCAGCTCGGCGCCGCGGCCAGCCAGGTGGCCGGCGCGCTCGCCGCCCGGGGCATCGGCCAGGGTGACCGGGTGGCCCTGAGCTGCCCGAACCTGCCGCACTTCCCCATCGTGTACTACGGCATCCTCAAGTCCGGTGCGGCCGTCGTGCCGCTGAACGTGCTGCTGACCGAGCGGGAGATCGCCTACCACCTGGCCGATTCGGCGGCCAGGGCCTACTTCTGCTTCGAGGGCACGGCCGAGCTGCCGATGGGCCAGGCGGGCGCGGCCGCGGCCGCCCGCACCCTCGGCTGTGAGCACTTCGTCCTGCTCACCGCCGACCCGGCGGCCACCTCCCCCCGCCCGGAGGTGGAGACGCTGGCCGAGTTCACCCATCGCCAGCCGGTCACCTTCCGCTCCGCCCCCACGGCGGAGACCGACACCGCCGTCATCCTCTACACCAGCGGCACCACCGGGCAGCCCAAGGGCGCCGAGCTGACCCACAGCAACATGGTGCAGAACGCTCTGCTTGCCAACCGGCTGTTCGGCATCCACCCGCACGACGTCCACCTGATCGCCCTGCCGCTGTTTCACTCGTTCGGGCAGACCGTGCAGATGAACAACGGCTTCGCCACCGGCGCGACGGTGGTGCTGCTGCCGCGGTTCGACCCGGCGCGGGCGCTGGCGCTCATGGACACCGAGCGGGTCACCTTCTTCGCCGGCGTGCCCACCATGTACCACGCGCTGCTGAACTGCCCGGACGCCGGCGGCGCGGACATTCCGGCGATCGCGTCCCGGATGCGGGTGGCCGTTTCCGGCGGGGCCGCCCTGCCGGCCGAGCTGATGCGGCGGTTCGAGGAACGGTTCACGGTGCCGATTCTGGAGGGTTACGGGCTGTCCGAGACCAGCCCGCTGGCCACCTTCAACCGGGTGGACCGGCCGCGCCGGCCCGGGTCGATCGGCCTGCCGGTGTGGGGCACCGAGGTCAGGATCGTCCGCGACGACGGTGCGGCCGCCGCCACCGGCGAGCCGGGCGAGATCGAGATCCGCGGCCATAACGTCATGAAGGGGTACTTCCGGCGGCCCGAGGCGACCGCGGCGGCGATCGACGGCGAGGGCTGGTTCCGCACCGGTGACATCGGCACCGCCGACGAGGACGGCTACCTGTATGTCGTGGACCGCAAGAAAGACCTGATCATCCGGGGTGGCTTCAACGTCTACCCGCGCGAGCTGGAGGAAGTCCTGCTCACCCACGAGGCGGTGAGCCTGGCCGCGGTCGTCGGCGTGTCGCACGACAGCCACGGCGAGGAGGTCAAGGCGTTCGTGGTCCGCACCCCCGGTGCCCAGCTGACCGAGGCCGACCTCATCGCCTGGTGCAAGCAGAACATGGCGGCCTACAAGTACCCGCGGATCGTGGAGTTCCGCGACAGCCTGCCGATGACCGCGACCGGCAAGATCCTCAAGCGGGAACTCGTGGCGCAGGCCAGCCCGGCGGGAGCCCGGCCATGACCGCCGGCGGCGGCGCCCGCGCGGGCAGCGGCAAGGTTTCCGGGTCGGCACGCCGGCCGGCCGGAGCAGCGGGCGAGCCCTCGGCCGGGCCAGAACGTGAGGCGGCGATCGGTGAGGCGGCGGCCAGCGCGCTGAACGCCGGCCTGGCCACCGGCCGGGTCGGTGCCCGGCAGGCGGCCGCCGCGCTGGGCCGGGCCCTGGCCAGCCACCCGGACGCCGCGGCCAGGGCCGGCGCGCTGGCCCGTGAGCTGGCCGCTGCCGCGGCCGGCCAGCGGGTGGCCGAGCCGGCCCGGGGTGACACCCGCTTCAGCCATCCGGCCTGGCGGGACAACCCGTGCTACGCCCGGCTCGGCCAGGCGTACCTCGCCGCCGAGCGGGCCATCTCCGAGCTGGTCGAGCAGGCCGACCTGGACTGGCGCACCAAGCAGCAGGCCCGGTTTGCCGCCACCGTGCTCACCAGCGCGCTGGCCCCGACCAACACCCTGCCCGGCAACCCGGCCGCGCTGGAGCACGCGGTCCGCACCGGCGGGCGGAGCCTGCTGCGCGGCGCCCGCAACCTGCTCGCCGACGCGTGGGCCGGCCAGCGCATCCCGCGCCAGGTGGACACCCGGCCGTTCCGCCTGGGCGAGAACATCGGCGCCACGCCCGGCGCGGTGGTGTTCCGCAACGACGTGGTGGAGATCATCCAGTACGCCCCGGCCACTCCCCGGGTGTGCGCGGAGCCGCTGCTCATCGTCTGGTCACTGATCAACCGCTACTACATCCTCGACCTCGCGCCCGGCCGCAGCTTCATCGAGTACGCGGTCAGCCAGGGCATCGAGGTGTTCGTCACCAGCTGGCGCAACCCTGGCCGCCAGCACGCCGGGTGGGACCTCGACACCTACGCGGGCGCCCTGGCCGAGGCCATGGACGCGGTCGCGGAGATCAGCGGAAGCCCGCGCATCGGTCTCATGGGGCTGTGCGCTGGCGGTCAGCTGCTCGCCGCCCTGCTCGCCCAGCTCGCGGCGCGCGGCGACGACCGGGCCGCCCACGTGACCTTCGGCGTCAGCCAGCTCGACATGTCCGTGCCCAGCGTCGCCGGGCTCGTGATCGCGCCGCCGCTGCCCGGCCTGGCCCGGCTGGCCACCCGCGCGACCGGGCTGGTGGACGGCCGCGACACCGCCGCGGCTTTCGCCTGGCTCCGCCCGGGCGAGCTCGTCTGGAACTTCTGGGTCAGCAACTACCTGATGGGCGAGGACCCGCCGGCCTTCGACATCCTGGCCTGGAACGCGGACACCACCCGGCTGCCCGGGACGGCCGCCCGCCAGCTCCTGGCCATCGCCGAGCACAACCTGCTGGCCACCCCGGGCGGCATCACCCTGCTCGGCACCGCCATCGACCTGGCCAGGACGGACGTCCCCAGCTACGTGGTCGGTGCCGAAACCGATCATCTGGTGCCCTGGCGGGGGGCGTACCAGACCACCCAGCTGCTGGGCGGCGAGGCCACCTTCGTGCTGTCCGGCGGCGGTCACATCCAGCACCTGGTGAACCCGCCCGGCAACCCCAAGGCGTGCTACCGCACCGGGCCCCGCCCGGGCCGCGACCCTGACGCCTGGCTGGCCGCTGCCAGCCAGCAGCAGGGAACCTGGTGGGGCCACTGGGCCCAGTGGGTGCGTGACCACAGCGGCGGCGACCGCCCGGCTCCGGCCACGCTGGGCAGCCGCCGGTATCCGGTGGCCGAGCCCGCCCCCGGCCGTTATGCAAAGCAGAAGTAATGCCTGCGCAGTGGCGGCGCCGCCGCGCGTCAGCGACCCTGGTGACCATGCGCCGGGGTAGGGCCCGCCGGCCGGGCGACGAGGTCCAGATGGTGACCGCGCGGGGCTACACCGTGCGGGTCGCGGTACGGGCCGGTGACCCCGGCTGGCCGCCGCTGCTGCTGTGCAATGGCATCGGGGCCAGCCTGGAACTGCTCCAGCCCTTCGTGGATGCGCTCGACCAGCGGCGGGAGATCATCAGGTTCGACCTGCCCGGCATCGGCGGATCGCCACTGCCTCTCGTCCCGTACCACCTGTCGACGCTGCCGCGGCTGCTGGAGGGCCTGCTCGGCCAGCTTGGCCATCCGCGCGCGGACGTGCTTGGCATCTCCTGGGGCGGAGGGCTGGCACAGCAGTTCGCACTGTCCCGGCCCGAGCTGGTCCGCCGGCTGGTGCTGGCCGCCACCGGTACCGGCTCGGTCATGGTGCCGGGCCAGCCCGGCGTGCTGTGGCACATGCTCAGCCCGCGCCGGCACCTCGACCCGGCCCACGCAGCCGAAGTCGCCGCTGACATCTACGGCGGCAGCATGCGGGCCACCCCGGCCCGGGCCGCTGAGCTGCTCGGGGCGGCCGCCCTGACCGGCACCCGGCGCGGTTACTACTACCAGCTGCTGGCCGGGGCCGGCTGGACCAGCCTGCCGCTGCTGCCGCTGCTGCGCCCGCCCACGCTGGTCCTGGCCGGCGACGACGACCCGCTCATCCCGCTCATCAACGCCCGGATCATGCACATGCTGATCCGCGGCAGCCAGCTGCACATCTACCGCGGTGGGCACCTCGACCTGATCGCCGAACCGCACCGGCTGGCGCCGGTGGTCGAGCAGTTCCTCGGTCCTGGCGAGGCCACGGCCGCCACCCCTGGAAAGGCCAGTGCATGAACCAGATCGCAGACGCCGGCCTCGGGCTGGCGCTCGGCACCGACTTCTTCTCGGTGCGCGAGCAGTTCACCAGCGAGCAATGGTCGCGATTCACCGCAGCGCGGAAGTTCGTCGACAGCGAGGTCATCCCGGCCGCACCCGGCTACTGGGAACGCGCCGAGATCGCGTGGCCGCTCGTGCGGCGGCTGCCGGAACTGGGTGTGGTGGGCGAGGAGATCGAGGGGTACGGCTGCCCCGGGATGAGCCCGCTGGCCTGCGGGCTGGTCACCATGGAACTGCACCGCGGCGACGGCAGCCTGGGCGTCATCCTCGGTGTGCATTCCGGCCTGGCCATGCGGTCGATCGCGCTGTGCGGCTCGGAGGAGCAGAAGCAGCGCTGGCTGCCCGCCATGGCCCGGATGGAGCAGCTGGGTGCGTTCGCGCTGACCGAACCCGACCACGGCTCCGATTCGGTCGCGCTGGAAACCACCGCCGAACCCGACGGCGACCGCTGGATACTCAACGGCCGCAAGCGGTGGATCGGCCTCGGCAGCCTGGCCGACCTGGTGGTGGTGTGGGCCCGGGACACCAGCACCGGGCAGGTCGGCGGTTTCGTGGTGGAAGGCGGGTCACCGGGCTACCAGGCCAGCGTCATCGAGGGCAAGGCGTCGCTGCGTGCGGTGTGGCAGGCCGACATCACGCTGGACAACGTCGCCGTGACGGCCGCGAACCGGCTGCCGGGCGCGCGGAGCTTCAAGGACGCCGGCCGGGTGCTGGCCGCTACCAGGAGCACCTGCGCCTGGGCCGCCCTCGGCCACGCCACCGCCGCGTACGACACCGCGCTCCGCTACGCCCTGAGCCGCAGGCAGTTCGGCAAGCCGCTGGCCAGTTTCCAGATCATCCAGCAGCGGCTGGTCACCATGCTGGCCGACCTGACCGCGATGCAGCTGTACTGCATGCAGATCGGCCGGCTGGCCGAGGCGGGTCGGCTGACCGGGACCGTGGCGGGCCTGGCCAAGATGCACAACACCCGCAAGGCGCGGGCGATAGCCGCCGACGCCCGGGACATGCTCGGCGGCAACGGGATCCTGCTGGACCACCACGCCATCCGGCACATGGCCGACCTGGAAGCCATTCACACGTTCGAGGGCACCGAGACCATGCAGGCCCTCATCGTCGGCCGCGACATCACCGGCATCTCCGCCTTCGCCTAGCGCCGGGGGATGTGCGGCGCACGGTCGTGTGACAGGCTTCGTGGGTGGGCATCGTCTCGCCCGGGTTCTCTGGCCGCCGGCGGGCCGGCGGCGACAAGCTTCCCCCCGGCCAGTACCTGGTTACCGGCTTCCCGGTGCTGTCGGCCGGGCCGACACCGCGGGTCAGCACCGCGTCCTGGGAACTGCGGCTGGCCACCGAGACCGGGCAGGCCCGGTCCTGGGACTGGGCCGCGTTCCGTGCGCTGCCGAGCGAGGAGATCACGGTCGACCTGCATTGCGTCACCAAGTGGTCCAAGCTCGGCACCCACTGGCGGGGCGTGCCGGTCGAGACGCTGCTGGACGGTGTGGACACTGCCGCGGAGTTCGTGCTGGCCCGGTCCTACGGCGGCTACTCCACCAACCTGCCGCTGGCCGACCTGCTGGACGGGCAGGCCTGGGTGGCCTACGAGTACGACAGCGAGCCGCTCGACCCGGAGCACGGCGGCCCGGCGCGGCTGCTCGTTCCGCATCTGTATCTGTGGAAGTCGGCCAAGTGGCTCCAGCAGATAGAGCTCACCGCCCGGGACGAGCCTGGTTTCTGGGAGAGCCTGGGCTACCACAACTACGGTGACCCATGGCGCGAGCAGCGGTACTGGGGCGACTGACCTGGCGGGTCTCGCAGGTGGCCGCGGTCAGGGACGAGACCCCGACCGCGCGCACCCTCGTGCTCGCGGTCCCCGGGTGGCCGGGCCACCAGCCAGGCCAGCATGTCGACGTACGGCTGACCGCGCCGGACGGGTACTCGGCGCAGCGCTCCTACTCGATCGCGTCGGCGGCCGGTCACGGCGAGCTGGCGCCCTCGCTGGAACTCACCGTGCAACGGCTGGTCGACGGCGAGGTGTCGCCGTACCTGACCGAGACACTGGCGGTGGGTGACCCGCTCGAGCTGCGCGGGCCGATCGGCGGCTGGTTCGTCTGGGATCCCGGTGACGCCGGGCCGGTGCTGCTGGTGGCCGGCGGCAGCGGGATCGTCCCGCTGATGGCGATGATCCGCGCCCGGGCGCTGGCCGGCCGCCGGGCACCGTTCCGGCTCATCTACTCGGTCCGCGACCCCGGGAACGCGCTGTACGCCGCCGAGCTGGCCGAGCGGGAACAGGCCGGGGACGGCCTCACCGTGAGCTACGTCTACACCCGCGCCGCCCCCGCCGGCTCGGGGCTGCCGACCGGGCGGATCAGCGCTGGCACCATCGCCGCCGCCGGGTTCCGGCCCGGGCAGTCCCCCGCGGTGTTCGCGTGCGGGCCCACCGGGTTCGTCGAGGCCGCCGCGGATCTGCTCGTCGACGCGGGCCACGACCCGCGCACCATCAAGACCGAACGGTTCGGGCCTTCCGGAGGTTAATCATGAGCGACCACCTGGACGGGAACATGCTCGCCGGGACACTGGGCGAGCTGTTCACCGTGGACATCACCACTGCCATCGGCCGGTGTGTCTCGTGCGGCGCGAGCAGCGCCGTCGCGCAGGCGCATGTGTACCCGGATGCGCCGGGCCTGGTCGCCCGCTGCCCGTCCTGCGGGGAAGTGGTGCTCCGGCTGGTCCGCGGTCCGGACCGGGCCTGGCTCGATCTGCGCGGGCTCACCTGCCTGGAGCTGGCCGTCCCACCGCCGTGACTGGCTGAACTCAGCCGGTCGGCGAGTTCGCCGGGCCGGATGCGGCCTGGTGCCTGCGCCGAGGTGGTACGTGTAATTATGTAATCGAGACTGCCCCGCCACCGGAAGTGTGGTGAGGCCGGAAACCTGATGGACGGACAGGAATTGGCATGAGCAACGATCCGACCGCGGCTGGCCGCGGCCAGGCCGGAGGCCAGGGCAGACTCGCGCAGGTGATCGCTACCAGGGGCGGGCTGGCGGCGCCGGAGGCACCGTTTGTGATCGAGCACCGGGAGGCGCTGATCTACATGCTGTGCGAGGCGGCCGAACTGGAACACGCCATCATGTGCCAGTACCTGTTCGCCGCGTTCTCGCTCAAGCAGTCGGTGGACGAGGGCCTGACCGAGGCTGAACTGGCCGCCGTCCGCCGCTGGCGCCAGCAGATCTCGCACGTGGCTACCCAGGAGATGCTGCACCTGGCCCTGGTGCACAACGTGCTGTCAGCGATCGGTGCAGCGCCGCATCTGTTCCGGCCGAATCTGCCGGCGCCAGCCTCCTACTACCCGGCGGGAGTGCAGCTGGTGCTGATGCCGTTCGGGGAGCAGGCGCTCAAGCACTTCATGTTCCTGGAACGGCCGGAGGGGATGGACCTGGCCGACGCCGATGGCCTGGCCGCGGTGGGCCGGGCGGCGCCGGTGCTGAGCGAGCGGGACATCGTTCCCCGAGGCCAGGATTTTGCGACGATCGGGCACCTGTACCGGTCGATCGAGGCGGGCCTGGCACGCCTGGCCGGCAAGTACGGAGAGGACTGGCTGTTCGTCGGGCCGCCGCGGGCGCAGGCAACCACCGAGCACTTCGGCTGGCCGGAGCTGGTCGCGGTGACCGACCTGGCCAGCGCGCAGCGCGCGCTTGACGAGATCCTCGAGCAGGGTGAGGGACCGCGCGGCAACTGGCGGGACGCGCATTTCGGGCAGTTCGTGAACATCCTGGATGAGTATCAGCAGCTGCGCGAGGCCAGCCCGGGCTTCGATCCGGTCCGCCCGGTCATGGCGGCCAACGTCCGCCCGCCCGAGCGGGACGTGGCGGTGCCCCTGATCGGCGACCCGCTCACCGCCAGGGTGAGCGACCTGTTCAACGTCGCCTACGAGATCCTGCTGCAGATCTTCGAGCGGTTCTTCGCGCATACCGAGGAAACCGACACCCAGCTCAAAATCCTGGCCGACGCCACCGTCGGCCTCATGCTGCGGGTCATCAAGCCGCTCGGTGACCTGATCACCACCCGGCCGGCCGGGGACGAGCATCCGGGCATGACGGCGGGCCCCAGCTTCGAGCTGTTCTACGAGAGCGACTACCTGATGCCGCACCGGGAGGCGGCCTGGGCGCTGCTGGCCGAGCGCCTTGACGAGAGTGCCTGGCTGTGTGCGGAGCTGATGGCCGGGCGGGGTAAAGAACTCTCCGGCCAGCTGGCGCCGGTACTCGACGCCATGCGGGAGCTCTCACAGACCCTGGCCGCGCACCTGCCGCCCGGAAGTGCACACGCCCGGCTCAGCGTGGCACCGGCCACGCTCAGCCCCGGCGACCTCGACACGCTGATCGCCCGCGCCCGCGAGCTGGCTGAGGTAGCAGCGGCCCGGGGCCCAGGCGGAACGGCGGACGCGCTTGGCGGCGTGTTCGCGGCAGCCCAGGCCATAGTGGCGCAGGCCGCCAGCGGGCAGGACTGCGCCCCGCACGAGCAGGCGCTGATCGTGCCCCGGCTGGTCGACAGCGTGCTCCGGCCGCTCGCCGGGGCGCTGGGCGCGGAGTCGGCCAGCCCAGGCGAGGCCGCGGGCGCTGCTGCTGAGCCCGCGGCCCCGGCCGGCGGGCCGGCCTCGGTGACCGAACGGGTGTGGGACCTGGCCAAGGCGGCGACCATGCTGCGGACTCGGCTCGGCCAGGCCGGCGGCTGCTCGCCGCATATCGTCGAGGCCACCGCCGCGCTCCAGGATCTGGCGGTCCGGCTGGTGCCACCGGCCCAGGCGGCCGCGCGCCAGACGGAGCTGTGGCGGCTCCAGGCCGGGCTGCCGGCCAGCATTCAGGCCGAACGGGACGGGCCCTACCTGGTGACGAACGTGCCGCGGCTGGTCGGCCACCTGGGTGCGGGCAGCAGGCCGGCCCCTCAGCTGGCGTTGTGCCGCTGTGGCGAGTCGGCGATCAAGCCACTGTGCGACGGGAGCCATGCCCGGGCCGGGTTCACCGGTGCCAAGGATCCCAAGCGGGTCCCCGACCGGCGGGACAGCTACCCGGGCCAGCAGCTGACGATCTTCGACAACCGCGGCATCTGCCAGCATTCGGGGTACTGCACCGACCGGCTGGCCGCCGTGTTCCGCGCCAGCACCGAGCCGTTCGTGGCCGCCAGCGGTGGCCGGATGGACGACATCATCCGTGCTGTGCGCGACTGCCCGTCCGGTGCGCTGAGCTTCGCCATCGACGGCACCGAAGCGCGCGAGGTGGCCGACTGGAGCGGCACCCGGCAGCAGTCCATCGAGGTGACCAGGGACGGCCCGTACCGGATCACCGGTGAGATCGCCCTGACCGGCCCGGACGGGGAACCGGAGCCGCGCGGCGAAGGCGCCTCACTGGAGCACTACGCGCTGTGCCGGTGCGGGCATTCGCAGAACAAGCCCTTCTGCAGTGGCATGCACTGGTACGTCGGTTTCCGCGACCCGGTGCCCGGGCCGGGCTATCAGCCCACGCTGTTCGAGTGGGCCGGTGGGCGATCCGCGCTGACGGCGATGAGCACGCTGCTGTATGAGAAGCATGTGCCCGCCGACCCGCGGCTGGCCCCGCTGTTCGCGGACGCGCCACCCGGTCAGGCCCAGCGGCTGGCGGACTGGCTCGCCGGGGCGCTTGGCGGCCCGGCCGGCGACGGGCCAGGTGACCTCCGGCAGGTGACCGGCTTCACTTCAGCCGGGCTCAGCGAGCAAGAGCGGGCCAGGTGGGTGATGCTGGCCGGGACCGCGGCCGACGAAAGCGCGCTGCCGGCCGACCCGGCGTTCCGGTCCGCCTGGTCCTCCTGTCTCGACTGGCTGTCGCGGTCCGCGCTCGCCCAGCCACCGGCGGGCGCACCAGGGCCAGCGGGTAGCACGCCCCGGTGGGACTGGGGCCCGGGCGGCCCGCCCACCAGTGCCACCCCCGCTGCGGACCAGGCCGGCCCGGCCATGGAAGAGCAACTGCCGGGGCCCGGCGAGCCGGTGGGTTTCGCGGCTCACATCAGGCCGCTGTTCCGGGAGCGCGACCGGCAGTCGATGAGCTTCGCCTTCGACCTGTGGTCCGGCGATGACGTCCGCGCCCACGCGGAGGAGATCCTCCGGCGGCTGCAGGACGGCTCCATGCCGTGTGACGGCGCCTGGCCGGCGGACCGGATCGAGGTGTTCTCCCGCTGGCGGGACACCGGCATGCAGCCATAGGCCGGTCCCTCCGTCGGCGGCCGGAATGGCCATCCACGGTGGTTCGTTGGACTTCACGGGAGCTAGCCGAGGGAGCCCGCGATGACGGTCACGCAGCAGGCAGGCGGCGCCAGCCCGGTCGATTTCGTCGCCTATGGCGACTACGGGGACTACCTGGCCAAGCGCAACCGGCGCCCGGCGGAGGGCAAACCCGGCGAGTTCGTCCGGCCCCCCTACCCGTTCCGCGGCCGGATCACCGCTGACGGCTCCAGCGGCTACCCGGCCGAGCCTGGCCGGTACCACCTGTACATCTCCTGGGCCTGCCCGTGGGCCCACCGGAGCGCGATCGTGCGCCAGCTGCTCGGCCTGGACGAGGTGGTCTCGCTGTCGGCCGTGGACCCGGTCCGCGACGGCCGGGGCTGGGCCTTCCGCGAGGGTGACGGGCACAGCCTGGACCCGGTCAACGGGTTCGCGTTCCTGCGGGAGGCCTACGACGCGACCGAGCCCGGCTACGAAGGCCACATCTCGGTGCCCGTGCTGTGGGACCGGCAGACCGGCCGGATCGTCAGCAACAACTTCCCCGACATCACCATCGACCTCGGTACCCAGTTCACCGCCTGGGCCGACCCCGGCTACGACCTGTACCCGGAGCCGCTCCGCCCGCAGATCGATGAGATCAACGAGCTGGTCTACACGACCGTGAACAACGGCGTCTACCGGAGCGGCTTCGCCACCACCCAGGAGCAGTATCACCTGGCCGTGACCGAGCTGTTCGGCACGCTCGACCTGCTGGAGGAGCGGCTGGCCGGCCAGCGTTACCTGATGGGCGACCGCGTCACCGAGGCCGACGTCCGGCTCTGGGTCACCTTGGCCAGGTTCGACGCGGTCTACTACTCGCACTTCAAGGCCAACCTGCGGCGGATCACCGACTACCCGCACCTGTGGGCCTACGCGCGTGACCTGTACGCGCTGCCGGCGTTCGGCGGGACCACGAACTTCGACCACATCAAGCGGCACTACTACACCACCCACCCGCACCTGAACCCGTCCCGCATCGTCCCCGACGGCCCGCTGATCGACTGGCGCCCGGCCGCGCCCAGCCCGCGCTAGCAGCCGGCCAGTTCGGCGTAGAGAGCCGCCGTCTGCGCGGCGATCGCGGGCCAGCCGAAGTCCGCGACCGCCCGCTCCCGGCCCAGCCGTCCCATGGCGGTGGCCCGGCCGGTATCACCCAGCAGTGAGTTGAGCGCGGTGGCCAGCGCGGCCGGATCGTCCGGCGGGACCAGGAGCCCGGTCTCGCCGTCGGCGACCACCTCGGGGATCCCGCCCACGCGGGAGGCGACCACGGCCGTGCCGCACGCCATCGCCTCCAGGTTCACGATCCCGAGCGGCTCGTACAGCGACGGGCAGGCGAACACGGTGGCGTGGGACAGCAGCTGGATGACCTCCCGTTTCGGCAGCATCTCCGGCAGCCAGACGACCCCGGACCTGGTCGCCCGGAGCCCGGCCACCAGTTCGGTCACCTCGGCGGCCAGCTCAGCGGTATCCGGCTGGCCCGCGCACAGCACCAGCTGGGCCGCCGGGTCGAGTTGCGGCGCCGCCTTGAGCAGCACCGGCAGCCCCTTCTGCCGCGTGATCCGGCCCACGAACACCAGACTGGGCCGGCCCGGGTCGACGCCGTGGCGGGCCAGCACGTCGGTGGCCGGGTCCGGGGCGTACTCGCTGGTGTCGATGCCGTTCCCGATCACCCGGACCCGGTCCGGGGGGATGGCGGGATAGGTGGCGAGCACGTCGGCCCGCATGCCCTGCGACACCGCCACCACCGCGGCCGCCGATTCCGCTGCCACCCGCTCGCACCAGCTGGACACCGCGTAGCCGCCGCCGAGCTGCTCGGCCTTCCAGGGGCGGAGCGGCTCCAGCGAGTGCATGGTGACCACATGCGGCACGCCGTACAGCAGCGCGGCCAGATGGCCGGCCAGGTTGGCGTACCAGGTGTGCGAGTGCACCAGCCCGGCGGAGGCGACGGCCGCGGTCATCGACAGGTCGGTGGAGATCGTCCGCAGCGCCTCGTTGGCGCCGCCGAGCCGGTCCCATGGCTGGTGCGCGACCGCACCGGGCCGGTCCGCCCCCTGGCAGTGCACGGTCAGGTCGACCAGGTGGGCCAGCTCGCGGGCGAGGTAGGTGACATGCACCCCGGCGCCGCCGTAGACCTCGGGCGGGTACTCCCTGGTCAGCAGCGCCACCCGCAGCCGCCCGGTCACAGTGGCACCGCCTGCCCCTTGCCCACCACGGTGATGCCACCGGCCGACACCACGAAGCCGCGCGCCCGGTCGCGCTCCTTGTCCACCCCGACCTCGGCATGCGGGGGGACGACGACGTTCTTGTCGATGATCGCGTCGCGGACCACGGCGCGCCGGCCGACGACGGTGTTGTCCATGATGATGGATCGCTCTACCGTGGCCCAGCTGTTGACCCGGACACCGGGTGAGAGCACGGAGTCACGGATCAGCCCCCCGGACACGATGACACCGTTGCTGACCAGGCTGTCGATGGCCCGGCCGACCCGGTCGCCCTCGTCGTGCACGAACTTGGCCGGCGGCTGGGAAGGGACGTGGGTCAGGATCGGCCAGCGGTCGTTGTAGAGATTGAACTTGGGCGTGGCCGAGCGCAGGTCCATGTGCGCGTCGAAGTAGGAGTCCAGGGTGCCAACGTCCCGCCAGTAGGCGGCGTCTTCCGGGTTGGCGCCGGGGACCTTGTTGGTGGTGAAGTCGTACACCTGGGCGAGGCCATCCCGCACCAGCGCGGGGATCAGGTTCGCGCCGATGTCGTGGCGGCTCGAATCGTCGGCGGCGTCCTTGCCCAGCGCGTCCACCAGCACATCGGTGGAGAACACGTAGTTGCCCATGGAGGCCAGGGCCTGATCCGGGTGGCCCGGCCGGGCCGGGGGCTCGGTGGGCTTCTCCAGGAAGGCGTCGATCGTGTGCCCGTCCTTGCCGACGCCGATCACCCCGAACGCGGTGGCCTCGGTGCGCGGCACCGGGATCGCGGCCACGGTCACCCCCGCGCCATGGGCCACGTGCTGGTCGATGATCTGCTGCGGGTCCATCCGGTAGACGTGGTCGGCGCCGACGACCACCACCGTGTCGGGCCGCTCGTCGTTGATCAGGTTCAGCGACTGGTAGATCGCGTCCGCCGACCCGGTGTACCAGTACGGTCCGAGCCGCTGCTGGGCCGGCACCGGGGTGACGTAGTTGCCCAGCAGGGCACTCATCCGCCAGGTGGTGGTGATGTGCCGGTCCAGGCTGTGGCTCTTGTACTGGGTCAGCACGCACACCCGCAGGCAGCCGGCGTTGACCAGGTTCGACAGCGCGAAATCGATCAGCCGGTACAGGCCCGCGAACGGGACGGCGGGCTTGGCCCGGTCGGCGGTCAGCGGCGCCAGCCGCTTGCCCTCCCCGCCCGCGAGCACGATCCCCAGGACCCGTTGCTTCGGCACCTCACACCTCCTTGAGCACGTCGGCGATGATCTGCTGGGCCTCCTGCTGGATGCGGGCCAGCTGCCCGGGCCCGGCGAACGACTCGGCATAGAGCTTGTAGACGTCCTCGGTGCCCGACGGCCGGGCCGCGAACCAGCCGGAGGCGGTGATCAACTTCAGGCCGCCCAGTGGCTCGCCGTTGCCGGGCGCGGACGTCTGCCGGGCGAGTACCGGCTCGCCGCCGAGTTCGTCCACGCTGACCAGCCCGGGATCAAGCCGGGCCAGCGCCGCCTTCTCGGCCCGGCTGGCCGGGGCGTCGATGCGGGCGTAGGCCGGGTCGCCGAGCCGGGCGGTGAGCGCGGTGTAGAGCTCGCTGGGGGTGCGGCCGGTGACGGCGGTGATCTCGGAGGCCAGCAGCGCGAGGATGATGCCGTCCTTGTCCGTGGTCCAGGCCCGCCCGTCCCGGCACAGGAACGAGGCGCCTGCGCTCTCCTCCCCGGCGAAGGCGATGCCGCCGCCGAGCAGGCCGGGCACGAACCACTTGAACCCGACCGGCACCTCGGTCAGCGGGCGGCCAGCCGCGGCCGCCACCCGGTCGATGATGGCCGAACTGACCATCGTCTTGCCGACCGCCGCGCCCGCGGGCCAGCCCGTACGGTGGCGGAACAGGTAGTCGATCGCCGCGGCCAGGTAGTGATTGGGGTTGAGCAGGCCCCCGTCCGGGGTGACAATGCCGTGCCGGTCGGCGTCGGTGTCGTTGCCGGTCGCGATGGTGAAGTCGGCCCGGCGCCCGATCAGCGACGCCATGGCGTACGGCGACGAGCAGTCCATCCGGATCTTGCCGTCCCAGTCCAGGGTCATGAACCGGAAGGTTGGGTCCACCACCGGGTTGACGACCGTCAGGTCGAGCCCGAACCGGCCGGCGATCTCGCCCCAGTAGGCAACGCTGGCCCCGCCGAGCGGGTCCGCGCCGATCCGCACGCCCGCGGCCCGTACCGCATCGAGATCCACCACGGCTGGCAGCGCGGCCACGTACTCGCCCAGGAAGTCATGAGAACCGGCTTCGGCCCGGGCCCGGGCGTAACGGACCCGGCCGACCTCCCGCAGCCCGCCCTGCAGCAGTTCGTTCGCCCGGTCCTGGATCGCCGTGGTGACCTGCGCGCCGGCCGGGCCGCCGTCGGGCGGGTTGTATTTGAAGCCACCGTCCTCCGGTGGGTTGTGCGACGGGGTGACCACGATCCCGTCGGCCAGCCCGTCCGTCCGGCCCTGGTTGTGCACGAGAATCGCGCGGGACAGGGCGGGCGTCGGGGTGTAACCGTCCCGGCTGTCCGCGAGCACGCTGACCCCGTTGGCGGCCAGCACCTCCAGCGCGGTCACGTGGGCGGGCTCGGACAGGGCGTGCGTGTCCCGGGCCAGGTAGAGCGGGCCGGTGATGCCTGCCCAGGCGCGGTAGTCGCAGATCGCCTGGGTGGTCGCGGCGATGTGGTCGTCGTTGAAGGACAGCCGGAACGCCGATCCGCGGTGGCCGGAGGTGCCGAAGGCGACCGCCTGCCCGGGTTCGGCCGGGTCTGGATGCTCGGTGTAGTAGGCCGTGACCAGCGCGGCCACATCGACCAGATCGGCGTCGGCGGCGGGCTGGCCCGCTCGTTCGTGTGCTCGCACCCGCCACCTCGCCGGTCACCGGAGCCAGCCGCGCCGACGCTGGCGCTGGCTGTGAGCCCTCCGTGCCCAGTGTTCCCGGCGCTTGCCCGTTTCGTCACTAGGCCGCCGCGGCCGTTCCGCGGTCCGGCCGGTTTGCCCCGCCCCGGAGATCAGGCGCCAGTGGCTACGAAGAAGCCGATCGGCACTCAGTTAGTCACTCGGTCGGCTGCCGGGCCAGGGGATAGCCGCCCGGCGGTCACCCAGTCGCCGCCCCGCCCAGTAGGCGGCGATCGTGCATATCACTATGAGAAGAGGGATCACCCAGAGAGCACGGTGCAGACGTTCATCGGCATTGCCGCCGACCACGAGAAAAGCAATACCGCCGACACCAATGCCGACGGCGATACCCTTCAGCAGCGTGCGAAGGCCGTCTCGTCCGCCTGGCGGTGCTGGCTGCCGCCTGCCCGCGAGGCGCGCGTCAACGCGGGCGGCGATTTCCCTGTCGACTTTCTCGAGGAACGATGCCACCACCGCGTCGCTGTACTCCGGGCCTAGCTCATCGTGCGCCGCGGCGGCGGCGTAGATGTCCTGGCGGGACAACGGGGAGTCACTCATGCAGAAAGCGTAGATCCGCCGGCGCGGGCAGGGCATCAGCCGGACAATTCGCGTGGAACACGGCTGAGGCTTCTAAAGGCGAGCGGCGCCAGTCACTCACCAGCAATTGGCCCGTGTGAGTGTTCGAAAAATCAGAACTACCTGGGTCGGGGTGGCCGGATTTGAACCGGCGGCCTCTTCGTCCCGAACTGAGTGCGCAGGCCAACAAAGCCGCTGCTTGACGGCGTTCTAGCACGTCAGAGGCACTCGGAACAGCCGCGATGACGGCGGTGGCCGCCGGGGTGTGTGGGCGTTCAGGCGCAGACTTTCGGCTGCGGTTCGCCGGAGGCGTAGTGGTTCCATTCTTGTGGTGTCGGTGGTCCCGCGTCGGCGCAAAGCTGCGCGTAGGTGTGCGTGAATAGCGATATTTGCCACAGTCGCACGGTGCCGTCGAGGCCGCCGGTGGCTAGCAGCTTGCCGTTGGGGCTGAACGCCACCACGAACACGGCGCCATTAGGGCCGTTGCCGACCTCGAGGGGCGCGCCGACGGGCTGGTGGGTGGCTGGGTTCCACGCCCGCACGTAGCCGTCGGCGCCGCCGCTGGCCA
>DATDGI010000187.1:0-24896 GCA_036522155.1 Streptosporangiaceae bacterium | reverse complement strand
TGAGCGGCCGCCGCCACGGGCCGGGCGATCATCCAGGCGGGTGCCTGCCCGGCTGGTGCCGCCGGTCATGCCGGGCAGGAAGTCGCCGTCGTCGTCTTCGTCGGCCCAGCCCTGGTCATCGTCCACGTCCCCGTACCAGCCCCCGCGGTCAGGATAGCCACGACCGTCGTCCCGGTCGTCACGGCCGGCCACAGGGTCTCCGTACTCGTGGTACTCGTCGCTGTCCCCGGCCTGGTAGCCGCCATCGTCGGCGTACCCCGGGTCGCCGCCGATGAACCGGGCGTCCCGGTAGGCCGGGTGGACGTAGGGCTCGTCGACGTAGCCCGTCCCCGGGTAGCCGCCGGGGTAGTCGTCGTCGCCGGGGTACCCGGCCTCGCCGTAGCCCGTCCCCGGGTAGCCGGGGTCCGGGTAGTCCGGCCCGGGAAAGCCAGGTCCAGGGGGCTCCGGCCACTGGCCAGCCGGTGGCCGGACCGGCGGCAGCGGCCCGGACGGGTGCCCCGAGCCCAGGTCAGCCACGCCCGGCTGGTCCGGCAGGTCCGGGGGCAGCGGGCCATGCGGGTCCCAGGGCTGGCCGGCTACCTCCCAGGGCTGGGCGGCCTGTCCCCACGGCGGGCTCGCCTCGTCCCAGGGCGGGCCGGTGGGGCTGTCGGTGTCCCGGGAGGTGCGGGTGGCCCTGGGCCCGCGCCGGTACCGATCGCCGAACCCATCCGTGTCGCTGCCCGGATCGTCGTCGCCCTGCCCGGAGTAGCCGCCCGGCAGCCAGGTCCCCTCGCCGTATCCTCCGTCGTTGCCCCCGCCGCTGTGGCGGCCCATCATCCGGCTCCGGGCGCCGAGCCGACCAGTTCGCCTGCGGGACGGCCGGTCGATCGCTCGGCGTCCAGCGCCCCCTGGAGGATCAGCGCCGCCGCTGCCTGGTCCACCACCGGGCGCCGGGCCCGCGAGCCGCGGCCTGCCTGCCGCAGCGCGTCATGGGCGATGACCGTAGTGAGACGCTCGTCCACCAGCCGTACCGGGACCGGGGTGAGCCGGGCCGCCAGCTCCGCGGCGAAGGCCCTGGCCCCGGCGGCGGCCGCGCCCTCCCGCCCGGACAGGCCGGTGGGCAGGCCAACGATGACCTCGATGGCCCCTTCGGCGGCCACCAGTGACGCGATGCGGTCCAGGTCGCCGGGACCCCGGCTGACCGTGGCCAGCGGGGTGGCGAGCAGTCCGCTGGGGTCGCACCGGGCCACGCCGATATGCACGGCGCCGGCGTCGACGGCGAGCCGGACCCCGGCCCTCAACCACCAGCTCCGTGCACTCTGGGTCGCGCTGGCGCAACGGTACGGCTGCAGCACGGTCTCACGCTACGCCACCAGGTCCCACGATGTCTCTCACAACAGCCCGAACTGCATCAAAAGCCTCGCCAATAGCCGCGGCGGCCCCTCCGCCCTGCGGCGCACCGCCGCCCTGGGCGACGTCGTCCCGCCCGCCGCCGCCCCCGCCCAGCCGGCCGGCCGCCGCCCGCACCAGTGTTCCGGCGGAAAGCCCCAGCTCACGGGCCCGGTTGTTGGCCGCGATCACCACGGTGGGCCGGTCGGCCGGGATGCCGACCACCGCGACCACCGCCGCCCGGCCGGCCGGCAGCCGGCCGCGCACGTCTAGCGCCAGCTTGCGGGCGTCGTCCGCGGCCGTCCCGTCGGGTACCCGGTGGCCGACGAAGGCCACCCCGCCGAGGTCCTCCGGGCCAGCCGCGAGTTCCGCCGCCACCTCCAGGACCTGGGCGGAACGCAGCCGGTCCAGTTCCCGCTCGGCGTCACGGACCCGGGTCACCAGCGCCGCCACCCGCTCGGGCAGTTCCTCCCGGCGTGCCTTGAGCTGCTCGGCCAGCTGGCTCACCAGCACGCTCTCGGTAGCCAGGAACCGGAACGCGTCCGTTCCGACCAGCGCCTCCACCCGGCGGATGCCGGAGCCGATGGACGCCTCGCCCAGGATCTTGATCAGCCCGAGCTGCCCGGACCTGGCGACATGGGTGCCGCCGCACAGCTCACGCGAATAGTCGCCGACCTCGACCACCCGGACCTGGTCGCCGTACTTCTCGCCGAACAGCGCGACCGCCCCGATCGCCCGCGCCTCTTCGATCGGCGTGACGAACGCGCGCACGTCCAGGTCGTTGATGAGGACGCTGTTCACCTCATCCTCGACGTCCCGCAGCACCGACGGCGGCACCGCACCGGCCGTGGTGAAGTCGAACCGCAGCCGCCCGGGCGCGTTCTCCGAGCCGGCCTGCGCCGCCGCCTCGCCCAGCGCGCCCCGGATCGCCCGGTGGACCAGGTGGGTGGCGGTGTGCGAGCGGGAGACGGCCCGGCGGCGCTCGATGTCGATCTCCGCCTCGGCGGCGTCGCCCACCACGACCTCGCCGCTGATGACCTTCCCGCGGTGCACGATCAGGCCGGCCACCGGGGACTGCACGTCGTCCACCCGCACCTCGCCGCCGCCGGTACCCGTCCCGTGCACGCGGATCACCCCGATGTCGGCGAGCTGGCCGCCGCCCTCGGCGTAGAACGGGGTGCGGTCCAGCACCACCTCGACCGCCGTCCCCGCGCCCGCGGCCGGGGCCGGCGCCCCGTCCGCCAGCAGGCCGACCACCCTCGCCTCGCCGGTCACCTGCTCGTACCCGGTGAAGTCCACCGGCCCGGACCGCGCCAGCAGATCGGCGAACACCGAGATGTCGGCGTTGCCGGTCTTCTTCTCGATCGAGTCCTGCTTGGCCCGCTGGCGCTGCTCGGCCATGAGCCGCGCGAACCCCTCCTCGTCCACCGTCAGGCCCTGCTCGGCGGCCATCTCCAGGGTCAGGTCGATCGGGAAGCCGTAGGTGTCGTGCAGCTGGAACGCCTGGTCGCCGCCGATGGTGCGGCCGCCGCGCCGCTTGACCTCCCCGGCGGCGGCGTCGAACATCGCCGAACCGGTGCGCAGCGTGGCCCCGAACGCGGCCTCCTCGGCGTCGATCACGCCGTGGATGCGCGGCGCGTCCCGGCGCAGCTCGGGGAACTGGTCGCCGAGAGCGGCAATGGCGCTGTCGGTCAGCTCGTGCAGGTAGCGCTCGCCCTCCCCGCCGCGCCCGGTGCCGCCGCGCTGCCCGCCCGCCAGCAGCCGCAGGTTGCGGATGCTGCGCCGCAGGATCCGCCGCACCACGTAGCCGCGCGATTCGTTGGCCGGCAGCACGCCGTCCGAGACCAGCATCACCGCGGTCCGCACGTGATCGGCGACCACCCGCAGCGCCACGTCGGTGCGGTGGTCCTGGCCGTACTTCTGCTCGGTCAGCTCGGCGGCCCGGTCGAGCACCTTCCACATGGTGTCGATCTCGTAGATGTTGTCCACGCCCTGCAGGATGGCCGCCATCCGTTCCAGGCCCATGCCGGTGTCGATGTTGCGGGCGGGCAGCTCACCGGCGATGTCGAAGTCGTCCTTGCTGCGGACCGCGCTCAGCGAGTCCTGCATGAAGACCAGGTTCCAGACCTCCAGGTAGCGGTCCTCGTCGGCTTCCGGCCCGCCTTCGCGCCCGTACTCGGGCCCGCGGTCGTAGTAGATCTCCGAGCACGGGCCGCCGGGGCCGGGCACGCCCATGTGCCAGTAGTTGTCCAGCAGGCCCCGCCGCTGGATGCGGCTGTCCGGCAGGCCGACCTGCTCCCGCCAGATCGCGGCCGCCTCGTCGTCGCCGAACAGGACGGTGGCCCACAGCCGGTCCTCGGGGAAACCGAACCCGCCCGCGCCTTCCGGCCGGGTGAGCAGTTCCCAGGCGTAAGGGATCGCCTTTTCCTTGAAGTAGCCGCCGAACGAGAAGTTGCCCAGCATCTGGAAGAACGTTCCGTGCCGGGTGGTCTTGCCGACTTCGTCGATGTCCGGGGTGCGGACACATTTCTGCACGCTGGTCGCTAGCTGGAAGGGCGGGACCTGCTGGCCGAGGAAGTAGGGCTTGAACGGCTGCATGCCGGCGTTGACCAGCAGCAGGGTCGGGTCGTCGGCGATCAGGCTGGCCGAAGGGACCACGGTGTGCCCGAGCTGCTCGAAATAGGTCAGGAAACGGCGGACGATCTCAGCCGACTCCATCGGTGCCATCCTTCACATGGTCAGTGGCCTAATGGCCAGCGGTCCCCGGTGCGCCAGGCGGCTAACGCGCCCGGCCGGCCGGCCCGGGCAGCTCCCGCTGCCCCGCTGGACTTCCGAGGGTAGAGGCCCGGTTACCGGGCTGTCGCTCCATATAAAACTGCATGCCCTCACGGACATCGCCGGCGAACCGGGCCAGCCCCCGGACCCGGGCCGTGGGTGAGACCGCCCGCACGAGCGCGGTCAGCCGCCGGTAGCCGGCCACGCCGAGCGCGGCCCCGAGGGTGAGCCAGAACAGCCGCCTGATCATGACCCCGCCTCGTCCCGCCGGGCGTTCAGCGCGGGCCCGCGCCGGGCGGGCGCGGCCGTCCGCGGCAGCAGCCGGGCCCGGGCGCCGCGGCCGGCGCCGCTGGCCGGGGCCGCGGTGGGCAGGCGCAGCCACAGCGCCCTGGTCACCCCGTAGCCAAGCGCCATGGCCTTGGCCATGGGCGAGCCGGGCGTGCCCGAGAGGACCCGGGCCAGCGGGGCCAGCGCCGCCACCCGGCCGGTGAGCTCGGCCATGTTCGCGGTCACCTCGTCCATGCTGGCGGTGATGGCGCCGATCGCGGCCAGCTGCTCACCGGCCCGGTCGATGGTGGCGTTCGCCCGGTCGATGAGCTGGTCCTGGCGCTCGGCCAGGCCGGTGATGGCGGCCGACGTCTGCCTCATCAGCCGGGCGGCCGTCACCATCAGGTACACGGCCGCGCCGACCCCGGCAGCCCAGAACGCCACGGCGACGATGACCGCCACCCAGACCGCGTTCAGCATGGCTGTTCCTCCAGCACCGGTTCGCCGGGTCCCCGACCAGGAGCCCCTGCCGACCCTACCGCCTGCTGGACCGCCCGGAGTCAGGCTTCATCACTGGCCGGGCGCGCCTGGGCCAGGATCGCCCTGACCCGCTCGGCGCGCTCGGCGTAGCGGGCCTCGGCACCGTGACCGGATGGCTGGTAGTACTCGCGGCCGGCCAGCGCGTCCGGTGCGTACTGCTGGGCGACGATGCCCTCGGCCGCCTCGTGCGGGTACACGTACCCCTGGCCGTGGCCGAGCCGGGCGGCGCCCCGGTAGCTGGTGTCGCGCAGATGGGCGGGGACCGGCCCGGCCAGCCCGGCCCGCACGTCGGCGGCCGCGGCGCTGATCGCCTTGATCACCGCGTTCGACTTCGGTGCCAGCGCCAGGTGGATGGTGGCCTGGGCGAGGTTGATCCTGGCCTCGGGCAGGCCGACGAACTCGACCGCGTGCGCGGCGGCCACGGCCACCCCCAGCGCGGTGGGGTCGGCCATCCCGACGTCCTCACTGGCGTGGACGATCAGCCGCCGGGCGATGAACCTGGGATCCTCCCCCGCCTCGATCATCCGGGCCAGGTAGTGCAGCGCCGCGTCCGCGTCGCTGCCCCGGATGCTCTTGATGAACGCGCTGATGACGTCGTAATGCTGGTCACCGTCGCGGTCGTAGCGGACGGCGGCGCGGTCCACCGCCCGTTCCAGGGTGGCGAGATCGATCTCGGCGCCGGCGGGCAGGCCGAGCGCGGCCGACTCCAGGTAGCTCAGCGCCCGGCGGGCGTCGCCGCCCGCCAGCATGATCAGGTGCTCGGCCGCACCCGGGGCGAGGGTGACGGCGCCGGCCAGCCCATGCTCGTCGGCCAGCGCCCGGGCGATCACCTCGGCCATGTCCTCCTCGCCCAGCGGCGCCAGGGTGAGCAGGAGCGAGCGGGACAGCAGCGGGGAGATCACGGAGAAGAACGGGTTCTCGGTGGTGGCGCCGATGAACGAGACCCAGCGGTTCTCCACCGCCGGCAGCAGGGCGTCCTGCTGCGCCTTGTTGAACCGGTGCACCTCGTCGATGAACAGCACGGTCTGGGTGCCGGTCAGGCCGAGTTCCCGGCGGGCCGTCTCGATCGCGGCCCGTACATCCTTGACCCCGGCGGTGACCGCCGACAGCTCGGTGAAGCGCCGCCTGGTCGCCTCGCTGACGACGTGAGCGAGGGTGGTCTTCCCGGTCCCCGGTGGCCCCCACAGCAGCAGCGACATGGCCGCGTCGTGATCGATCAGTTTGCGGAACGGGGTGCCCGGGCCGGTCAGGTGCCGCTGGCCGATCACGTCGTCCAGGCTGTGTGGCCGCATCCGCACCGCCAGCGGCGCGGCCGCGCGGGCGGCTTCCTCGGCCGCCTCGTCGAACAGGCTCTCCGCCTGCCCGTCGCCGATCTTGCCCACCTAACGACCCTATCCGGCTCCCCGGGCACCAGCCAGGTGCCGTCAGCTGGCCGGCGGCGGGACGGCGTCGATGCCCGCCTCCCTGCGCTGGGCGGGGGTGATCGGGGTGGGCGCGCCGGTCAGCGGGTCCAGCCCGGAGGCCGCCTTGGGGAAGGCGATCACGTCCCTGATCGTGTCCCGGCGGGCCAGCACCATGATCAGCCGGTCCCAGCCGAACGCGATCCCGCCGTGCGGCGGGGGCCCGTACAGGAAGGCGTCAAGCAGGAAGCCGAACTGCGACCTGGCCTCTTCTGGGTCCAGCTCGATCACATCGAACACCTGCCGCTGGACGGCGGCCTGGTAAATACGCAGTGAGCCACCGGCGATCTCGGTGCCGTTGCAGACCAGGTCGTAGGCGTCGGCCAGGGCGTCGGCCGGCTCGACGGCGAACTTGTCCGCCCAGTCAGGCAGCGGGGCCGTGAACGGATGGTGGACCGAGGTCCAGCCACCCTCGCCGTCCTCCTCGAACATGGGGGCGTCCACCACCCACAGGAACGACCACGCCGCCTGGTCGATGAGGCCGAGCCGCTGGCCGATCTCCAGCCGGGCGGCGCCGAGCAGTTCCCTGGCCTGCGCGGGCGGCCCGGCCGCGAAGAAGACACAGTCCCCCGGCGCCGCGCCCGCGGCCGCGGCCAGGCCCTCCCGCTCGGCGGCGGACAGGTGGCGGGCGACCGGCCCGGCGTCGGTCACCGCGGCGTCTTCGCCGATCGTGACGTAGGCCAGGCCCCGGGCGCCACGCGCCCTGGCCCACTCCTGCCAGCCGTCCAGTTCCTTACGTGACTGACCCGCCCCGCCGGGCATAACCATCGCGCCCACGTGCGGGGCCTGGAACACGCGGAATGAGGTCTGGCCGAAATAGCCGGTCAGGTCGGCCAGCTCGCAGCCGAATCGCAGGTCCGGCTTGTCCGACCCGAACCTGCGCATGGCCTCGGCGTAGGTCATCCGCGGGATCGGGCGCGGCACCCGGTAGCCGGCCAGGTCCGCCCATAGCCGCCCGACCAGGTCTTCGGCCACGTCGATGACGTCCTCCCTGGTGACGAAGCTCATCTCCAGGTCGATCTGGGTGAACTCCGGCTGCCGGTCGGCGCGGAAGTCCTCGTCACGGAAGCAGCGCGCGAGCTGGTAGTAGCGTTCCAGGCCGCCGACCATCAGCAGCTGCTTGAACAGCTGCGGTGACTGCGGCAGCGCGTACCAGCGGCCGGGCCGCAGCCGGACCGGGACCAGGAAGTCGCGCGCGCCTTCCGGGGTGGAGCGGGTCAGGTACGGGGTCTCCACGTAGACGAACCCATGCTCCCGCAGGACCTCGCTGGCCAGGTAGCTGGCCTCGGACCGCAGCCGCAGGGCGGCGGCGGTCTCCGGCCGCCGGATGTCGAGATAGCGGTAGCGGAGCCGCACGTCCTCGCTCAGCTCACCGGTGCCCTCGACCGGGAAGGGCAGCGCCGCCGCCTCCGACAGCACCTCGAGTTCGGCCGCCACCACCTCGACCCCACCGGTCGGCAGCTCCGGGTTCTCGTTGCCCGGCGGCCGCTGCCGCACCTCCCCGGTCACCCGCACGCAGAACTCGGCGCGCAGCGCGTGCTCGGGCCGGTCCTCGCCGTCACCGCGGAACACGACCTGCACCACGCCGCTGGCGTCGCGCAGGTCGATGAAGACCACCCCGCCGTGGTCGCGGCGCCGGGCGACCCAGCCCGCCAGGGTCACCTGCTCACCCGCCTGGGCCGGGCGCAGGGTCCCCGCCTCGTGGGTACGGATCATCGCCTAATTCAGCCTCTCCGTGGTCAGCGGCACCGTCACAAGCCTGGCCGCCCGCGCCCCGGCGCCTGCCAGGCCGGCGATCCGGGCCGGGGGGCCAGGTCGCTCAGGAACGGATTGGTGGCACGCTCAGCGCCCATGGTCGTGGCTGGCCCGTGCCCGGGCAGGACCGCGGTCCAGTCCGGCAGCGGCAGGCATACCCGGGCCAGGCTGTCCAGGATGGTCGGGTAGTCGCCGCCCGGCAGATCGGTGCGGCCGATCGACCCGGCGAACAACAGGTCACCGGAGAAAAGCACGTCCTGCCCGCCGTCCAGGCCTTCCGGCGCACGGAAGGTCACTGACCCCGGGGTGTGCCCGGGGGCGTGATCGACCACGAGTTCCACGCCTGCCAGCCGCAGCGTCATGCCGCCGGCCAGCTCGGCCACCTCGTCGGGCTCGGTGAAGGTCAGCCCGCCGAAGAGCTGCTGCCCGGCCTGCAGGGACAGCCCCCGGGCCGGGTCGGACAGCAGCGCCCGGTCGGCGGGGTGGATATAGGCGGGGATATCCCGCGCGCCGCACACCGGTGCCACCGACCAGATGTGGTCGATGTGGCCGTGGGTGAGCACCACCGCCACCGGCTTGAGCCGGTACTCGCGCAGGATGTCCGCGATGCCGGGCTCAGCGTTCTGGCCGGGGTCGATGATCACGCACTCCGCCCCGGGCCCGGGGGCCACCACATAGCAGTTGGCGGCGAACGAGCCGGCCGGGAACCCGGCGATGAGCACGGCCTTCCTCCTCCGGTGGCAGGAAAACGCTGCGGTGGGCGCTGCTGGTACAGGCTACCGAGCCATCAGCAACGCGACGAACAGATAACAGAGCCGTCGCAGAGGGCAACGCGCAGGTACGATTCGCGAAGTTTCGCTGATCAGCACCGGTGGCACCTAGCAGCCAGGAGGTTGACAGGCGTGGCGGGGAAGAAGGAACGCCAGCGCAGGCTCGCTCGTGAGCGTTATCAGCGGCAGCAGAACAGGCGGCTCCAGAAGGCCCGTAAAGTGCGGGTCTCCACCATCGTCGGCGGGGCCGCGGCCGTAATGATAGCGCTCGCGGTCGGGGGCTTCTTCATCTTCTCCGGCAGCGGCAAGCCCGCGGCCGCCTCCTCGGCCACGCCGAGCCCCAGCCTCACCCCGACCGCCTCGGCTTCCGCCACGCCCAGCCCCTCAGCGACGGCGGCGGTGGCCGAGCCCGCCACGCATTGCAGCTACACCTCGAACGGGACGCCAGCGCGCAATGTCGGCTTCCCGCCGGCGAAACCCGACGGCAAGGCCACCTATCAGGCCCGCATCGTGACCAACCGCGGCACGGTGGTGATCGACCTGCTGAACGCGAAGGCGACCTGCACCGTCAACTCGTTCGTCTACCTGGCGGCCAAGAAGTATTTCAACAACACGACCTGCCACCGGCTCACCACCTCCGGCATTTTCGTGCTGCAGTGCGGTGACCCAACCGGCACCGGCACCGGTGGCCCGGGCTACAAGTTCGCAAACGAGAACCTGGCCGGGGCCAGGTACACGGCCGGCACCGTGGCCATGGCGAACGCGGGCCCTGGCACCAACGGCAGCCAGTTTTTCCTGGTTTACCGGAACTCGCTGTCGCTGACGGCCAGCTATACGCCGTTCGGCACAGTCGTCAAGGGACTGGGAATCGTCCAGAATGTGGCCAAGGCGGGCACAAACAACGCCAACGGCCCTGGTGACGGCCATCCCAAGGAGAAGGTCATCATCGAAAGGGTCACTATCACCAAGACCTGACCCCGCTTCATCACCGGGGTCAGGTCTGAGCAGGAGGTTCGCGGTGAGCACCGCTAACGACCCGTGGGGCCGGGTAGACGCCGACGGTACGGTCTACGTGCGTACCGCCGACGGTGAGCGGGTGATCGGCTCGTGGCAGGCTGGCAGCCCGGACGAGGCGCTCGCGTTCTTCTGCCGTAAGTTCGAGGCGCTTGACACCGAGGTCACCCTGCTCGAGCAGCGCGTCACCGCCACCGACCTGTCGCCGGCCCAGGCGCGCGCCAGTATCGACCGGGTGCGGGCGGCGGTGACCGACGCCCATGCCATCGGGGATCTGGACCAGTTGCTGGCCAGGCTGGATGCCCTGTCCGGGAAGGTCGACCACCGCCAGGAGGAGGTCAGGGCGGCGCGCGACCACGCCCGGGCCGAGGCCAGGAACGTCAAGGAGCGGATCGTCGCCGAGGCCGAGCGGCTGGCGGCCGAGGCGACCCACTGGAAGGTCAGCGGTGAGCGGCTGCGCCAGTTGCTGGAGGAGTGGAAGGCCGCGCCGCGGGCCGACCGGGCGGTCGAAGCCGCCCTGTGGAAGCGGCTGTCGGCCGCGCGCAACGCGTTCAACAAGCGCCGCAAGGCCTACTTCGCCGACCTGGAGGAGGAGCGGGAGACCGCACGAACGGCCAAGGAGAAACTGTGCGCCGAGGCCGAGTCGCTGGCCTCGTCCACCGACTGGGCGGGCACCGCGGCCGCCTTCCGTGAGCTGATGCACTCCTGGAAGGCGGCCGGGCGGGCGGCCCGGGCGGACGAGGAGACGCTCTGGAGCCGGTTCAAGACCGCACAGGACGCCTTCTTCCAGGCCCGGACGCAGGTGTACTCGGCCAAGGACGCGGCCCTGCGCGACCATGCCGCGGTCAAGACGCAACTGCTGGAGGAGGCCGGCCGGCTCGTCCCGGTGACCGACGTCCGCGCCGCCCGGGCCGCGCTGCGCGGGATCCAGGAGCGCTGGGAGCAGGCCGGGCCGGTGCCCAGGGAGGCACACGAGCGGCTGGAGTCGGGCCTGCGCCGGATCGAGGACGCGGTCCGCAAGGCCGAGGACGCCCAGTGGCGGCGGTCCAACCCTGAGGCGCTGGCGCGGGCCCAGGACACCGTGGAGCAGATCAGGTCGGCGATCGCCGGGCTGGAGGGTCAGCTGGCCAAGGCCAGGGAGCGCAGCGACGCCAAGGCGGCGCAGGAGGCGGAGGAAGCGCTCGCGGCCCGCCAGTCATGGCTGGCCGAGGCCGAGCGGACCCTGGCCGAGCTGTCCGGCTGAGCCCGGCCTGCCGGCGGCCGGCGCCGGCCCGGTCAGCTGGTGACCCGGTAGACGTCGTAGACGCCGTCGATGGCGCGGACCGCGCGGAGCACGTGCCCCAGGTGCTTGGGGTCGCCCATCTCGAAGGTGAACTTGCTGACCGCCACCCGGTCCCTGGTCGTGGTGACCGAGGCGGACAGGATATTGACGTGCTGGTCGGAGATCGACCGGGTGACGTCGGACAGCAGGCCGGTCCGGTCCAGCGCCTCCACCTGGATGGCGACGAGGAAAAGCGAATCCTCGGTCGGGGACCAGCGCACCGACACCAGCCGTTCCGGCTCGGAGTCAAGCAGGTGCCGCAGGTTGCCGCAGTCCGACCGGTGAACGGAGACGCCGTGCCCGCGGGTGACGAACCCGGTGATCTCGTCCCCCGGCACCGGGGTACAGCAGCGCGACAGCCGGGCCCAGACATCGGCCGAGCCCTCCACCACCACCCCGGAATCGCCGGCCGTGCGGGGCCGGGGCGGCTGGGTCGGCAGGGTGGTTTCCGCCAGGTCCTCCTGTGCGGCGGCCGCACCACCGACGGACTGGACCAGCTTGGCGACCACCGACTGGGCGCTGACGTGGCCCTCCCCCACCGCCGCGTACAGCGCGGACACGTCGGGGTAGTGCAGCTCGGTGGCGATCGCGAGCAGCGCGTCCGCGGAGGCCAGCCGCTGGAGTGGCAGTTCCTGCTTGCGCATGGTGCGGGCGATGGCCGTCTTGCCGGCCTCGGCCGCTGCCTCCCGGCGCTCCTTGGAGAACCAGTGCCTGATCTTGTTCCGGGCCCGGGCGCTCTTGACGAAACCCAGCCAGTCCCGGCTGGGCGCGGCGTCCTGCGCCTTGGACGTGAAAATCTCGACCGTGTCGCCGTTGTCGAGGGTGGATTCCAGGGCCACCAGCCTGCCGTTCACCCTGGCCCCGATGGTGCGGTGGCCCACTTCGGTGTGGATCGCGTAGGCGAAGTCCACCGGGGTCGCGCCCTGCGGCAGCGCGATCACCTCGCCGCGCGGGGTGAACACGTAGACCTCGGCCGCGCCGAGGTCGAACCGGAGCGACTCGAGGAACTCGGCCGGGTCGGCGGTCTCCCGCTGCCAGTCCACCAGCTGCCGCAGCCAGGCCATCTCGCCCGGGTCCGCCCCGCCGTTCCCGCTGCGCCCCCGTGGGCTCGTCTCCTCCTTGTACTTCCAGTGGGCGGCGACGCCGTATTCCGATCGCCGGTGCATGCCCCAGGTGCGGATCTGCAGCTCGACCGGCTTGCCCTCCGGGCCGATCACCGTCGTGTGCAGCGACTGGTACATGTTGAACTTCGGCATCGCGATGTAGTCCTTGAACCGCCCGGGAATCGGGTTCCACCGGGCGTGCACCGTGCCGAGCACCGCGTAGCAGTCGCGCACCGAATCGACCAGCACCCGGATGCCGACCAGGTCGTAGATCTCGTCGAAGCTGACGTTCCTGGCGATCATCTTCTGGTAGACGGAGTAGTAGTGCTTGGGGCGGCCGGTCACCCGCGCCTTCACCTTGGCCTCGCGCAGGTCCGCCCGGACCTCGTCGACGACCTCCTGCAGGAACAGCTCCCGGCGGGGGGCCCGTTCGGAGACCATCCGGGCGATCTCGTCGTAGCGCTTGGGATAGAGGGTGGCGAAGGCCAGGTCCTCCAGCTCCCACTTGACGGTGTTCATGCCCAGCCGGTGGGCCAGCGGCGCGAAGATCTCCAGCGTCTCGCGTGACTTGCGTTCCTGCTTGTCCCGCGGCAGGTAGCGCAGGGTGCGCATGTTGTGCAGCCGGTCGGCCAGCTTGATGACCAGGACCCGGATGTCGCGCGACATCGCGACCACCATCTTGCGCACGGTCTCGGCCGCGGCCGCCTCACCGTACTTGACCTTCTCCAGCTTGGTGACCCCGTCCACCAGGACGCCCACGTCGTCCCCGAAATCCCGGCTGAGCTCGGCCAGCGTGTACCGGGTGTCCTCGACCGTGTCGTGCAGCAGCGCGGCGCAGATGGTCTCGTGGTTCATGCCCAGCTCGGCCAGGATGGTGGCCACCGCCAGCGGATGGGTGATGAAGGGGTCACCGCTCTTGCGCTTCTGCCCGGCGTGCCAATATGCGGCCACGTCGTAGGCCCGCTCGATGAGCCGGATGTCGGCCTTGGGATGAGTGGCCCGGACCGTCTTGAGCAGGGGCTCAAGCACCGGGTTGACTCCGCCGCCGCGGGTCGCGCCGAGGCGGGCCAGGCGCCGCCGGACGGCGGCGCCGCCGGCCGTGCCCGGTGCGCCGGGTGGGCCGGGTGGGACCGGGTGGGCAGCGCTCGACGCGGGCACGGGCGCGCCGGGCGCCACCCCCGGCCCGTCCCCGGCGGCCGCCAGGGCTTCCGGCGGCTCCGGGCCGGGCGGGGTGACGTCGGCGCCGGCCCGGCCGGTCATCGCCACGTCACCGGCCACATGCGCTCCTGTCGTCCGCCTGGCATCCAGTCTACCGGCGGTAACACCGGCGGATGGTCAGCTCATCCCGGCGGCGGGGCAAATGTCGGTCACACCACCAGCAGCGACCGCAGATTCGGGCGGGCCAGCCGGGCCCGGCCGCCCAGGAACGCCAGTTCCAGGATGACGGCGATGCCGACGACGTCGGCCCCGGCCCGCTCGACCAGCGCTACCGTGGCCGCCGCCGTGCCGCCGGTGGCCAGAACGTCGTCGACGACGAGCACCCGCTCGGCCGGCGCGAACGCGTCCTGGTGCACTTCGATGGTGGCGGTCCCGTACTCCAGGTCATAGCTCTGGGCGTAGGTCGGGCCGGGCAGCCGCCCCTGCTTGCGGACCGGCACGAACCCCGAGCCCAGCTCCGTCGCGACCGGCGCGGCCAGGATGAAACCACGGGCCTCGATTCCCGCCACCTTGTCCACCGGCCCGTGCCCGGTGGCCAGCGCGCTCACGACGGTGGCGAACGCCCGGCCGTCGGCCAGCAGCGGGGTGATGTCCTTGAACACGATGCCGGGCTGTGGGTAGTCGGGGACATCCCGGATCCTGGCCTTGATCAGGCCCTCCAGATCCGTCCCGGCCGGTGCGCCCGCTTCCCCCGGCAGCCCTGGCCCAGCCGGCACGCGGCTACCGCCGCTTCTTCTTGCCGCCCGGGCGCCGCCGGGCGTTGCTGGGCCGGCGTGGCTGCTGCCGCGGGCCAGGCCGGGCGCCCCCCGGGTTGGTGCCGCGCCCGGGAGTCCGGCCCGCCGGCACCGGCTCGGTACCCGCCGTGCCGGCGGCCTGCTCGTCGGCGGCCGGCTCCGGCAGGTCGCCGTCCGCCGGGTCCGGCCCGTCCGCGGTCAGGGTGGCGGTGCCGTTGCCGGCCGTGGCCCTGGCGCCGGCCCGCCTGGCGGCGCGGCCACCGGCCGCGCGCAGCGAGACCCGCTTGGCCAGGGCACGGTACTGCGGCTCGCGTTCCTTCAGGTCGGCCAGCACCGGGGTGGCGATGCAGATGGAGGAGTAGGTACCGGACAGCATGCCGACGAACAGCACCAGCGCCAGGTCCTTGAGCTCGCCCGCGCCGAGCAGGCCCGCCCCGATGAACAGGATCGCCGCCACCGGCAGCAGCGCGATAACCGAAGTGTTGATGGACCGGACCAGGGTCTGGTTCAGGGCCTGGTTGGCCGCCTGGCTGTAGGTGGACCGGGCCGAGCCGAGCAGGCCAGCGGTGTTCTCCCTGACCTTGTCGAAGACCACCACCGTGTCGTACAGCGAGTAACCCAGGATGGTCAGCAGGCCGATCACCGAGGCCGGGCTGACCTGGAAGCCGAGCAGCGCGTACACCCCGACCGTGATGACGATGTCGTGGGCGAGCGCGACCAGGGCGGCGACGGCCATCTTCCATTCGAACGCGATCGACAGGTAGATGACGATCACGATCAGGAACGCGATCAGCGCTTCCAGGGCCTTCTGCGAGATCTGGCTGCCCCAGCTGGCCCCGACGAACTGGGTGCTGATCTGGCCCTGGGTCAGGTGGAAGGTGCGCGCGATCGCGTCCGACACCGAGGTCTGCTGGGCCGAGGTGAGCGGGTGCGTCTGTACGTTCCATTGGGATTTGCCGTTGGCCAGGTTGGTGACCTGCTGGACGATCGCGTCCGCGCCGCCACCGGCCCCGCTGACGGTGGTGCGCACCTGGCTGATGGATTCGGTGCCGGTCGGGAACTTGAACACCGACCCGCCCTTGAAATCCACGCTGAAGTTGAGGTGGAGGACGAGCAGCGCCACCACGCTGATCGCCAGGATCGCCCCGGAAATGGTGTACCAGAGCCGCTTGCGGCCGACGAAGTCGACCGAGACCTCGCCCCGGTAGAGCCGGCCGCCGATGCCACCCAGCCCGGACATCATGCCTCCTTCACCGGGGTGCTCCGGGCCGGGACCCGGGCCGGGCGGCGGACCGAGCTGCGCCACGGTGCCCGGGCGCCGAGCCGCTTGGGATCCAGCCCGGACAGCGGATGCCCATCCCCGTAGAACTTGGTCCTGGCCAGCAGGGTGATCACCGGCTTGGTGAAGGTGAACACCACCAGCACGTCGATCACCGTGGTGAGGCCGAGGGTGAACGCGAAGCCGCGGACGCTGCCGATCGCGAAGTAGTACAGCAGCGCGGCGGCCAGGAAGGACACCGTGTCGGAGACCAGGATCGTCCGCCGGGCCCGGGTCCAGCCGCGCTCCACCGCCGCCCGCAGCGAGCGGCCTTCCCGCACCTCGTCCCTGAGCCGCTCGAAGAACACCACGAAGGAGTCGGCGGTGATGCCGATGGCCACGATCAGGCCGGCGATGCCGGCCAGCGACAGCGCGAAGCTCTGGTACTTGCCGAGCAGGATCACCGACAGGTAGGCCAGCAGCGCGGCGATCACCAGGCTGGACACCGCGACCAGGGCCAGCCCGCGGTAGTACAGCAGCAGGTAAAAGACCACCAGGATGAGGCCGAGCCCGGCCGCGATCAGGCCGGCGGTGAGCTGGTCATGACCGAGCTGCGGCGACACCGACTCCGCCGACTGCTGGTGGAAGCTCAGCGGCAGCTTGCCGTAGGACAGCTGGTTCGCCAGCTGGGATGCCGTGTTCTGGGTGAAGTTGCCGCTGATCTGTGACTGGCCGCCGACCGTGGGGGTCTGGATGTAGGGCGCGGACACCACCGTCCCGTCCAGCACCACGCCCAGCAGGTCCGGCGGGACCACGCTCTGGTGGTACTTGTCGTACATCCCGGTGGTGAGGTCCCCGAACGCCTTCGCGCCCGCCCCGTTGAAACTGATGTCGACCAGCCAGTCGCTCCCGTTCGGGTTGGGATTGGCGCTGGCCGAGGTGATCATGGTGCCCGCGACCGTCGACTTGTCCAGCACGTACTTATTGTGGGCCGCGTCGCAGGACACGATCTGGATGCTGGCGTTGTCGTATTCGCCGTTGTTGTACCCGACCTGCTTCTGCCAGCTCGGGTTCTCGCAGTTGAGCCTGTCGAACAGGGCCTTCACCGGCGCGCTGACCAGCGTGGCGTTGCCGGTGGCCTGCTGCCAGGTGGACAGGCCCGAGGTCGGTGTAGGAGACGGGGTGGCCGAGGCGGTGGGCGTGGGCGTGGCCGATGTGCTTGCCCTGGGCGACGCGGACGGGCTGGCCGATGAGCTGGGTGTGGCGCTGGGCGTCGGGGTGGGCGTGGCGGTGGACCGGTTGGGCGCCTCCAGCAGCACCTGCCGGAACAGCAGCTCGGCGGTCCGGCTGACCAGGCTGACCACCTTCTGCGCGTTCTGGCCGGGCACCGAGACGTTGATGATGTTGCTGCCCTGCTGGACGACCTGCGCCTCGGTGAAGCCGGCCCCGTTCACCCGGTTGGTCATGATCTGGATGGCCTGCTGCATCTCGGTCGAGGTCGGCGTGCCACCGCCCGGCTTGGCCGCCTGCAGTGCCACCGTGGTGCCGCTGGTCAGGTCAAGGCCCAGATGGACCTTGAAGTTGCCTGACCACTTCCCCGGGGTGGCCAGGTCGCCGCCCAGGATGGCCAGCAGCATGACCACGATGACGGCGGCCAGCACGGCCAGCAAACGGCCTGGCCGGGAAGAGGTACTGGTTGGCGGAGCCACTTCTCGCCCGTCCTTCGATTCTGATGTCGGTGGGACCCGCCGGCCAGCGGCGCACCTGGGTGGCTAGCTGGTGGCGGTCCCGTCCTCAGCCGCGCTGCCTGCTTCTTTCGTGCCCGCCCCGGGTGCGGCCATCCCGTCGTCGCTGTGGATCACTTCCATGATCGCCCGGCGCAGGTAGCGGACGTTGACGCCCGGGGCGACCTCCAGTACCACGTCGGCGTCGTTGATCGAGACCACCTTCGCGTACATGCCGGCCGTGGTCCGGACCTGCTGGCCCGGCATGATCTGGTTCTGCGTCGCCATGGCCTGGCGCTGCCGGTTCCGCTGGGGCCTGATCATCACGAAGTACATGACGCCGAACAGGACCACGATCGCGATGAGTAGGTAGTAGCTGCTGCCCGATGACTTGGCCGCTGCTGCGAGGAATTCCACGTGCCCCATTGCGGGGTTCCTTCCGTTGATGTACTGCGCCGACGCACGCGACCAGGGCCGCGGAGCGGGAGCCCCGGCACATCCGGTCAGGTGGCGGTCACTTGGCCAACTGCCGAAGTGTAGCGGCGCACGGCCGGCGCACCAACAGGCTATGGCCTCTGGCGACTGATCGTGACATCCTCGCGACCAAACCGGCCGGCATCCGCTGACCGCGGGACTTACTCGAACAGGCTGCCCGGTGCGGACAAGCCCGCCGCTGGATCCGGCGGCGGCAGGCCGAGATGCTGCCAGGCCGCCGGGGTGGCCACCCGCCCCCGGGGCGTCCGCGCCATCAGCCCGGCCCGGACCAGGAACGGCTCGGCCACCACCGCCACCGTCTCCGCTTCCTCCCCCACCGCCACCGCGAGCGTGGACAGCCCGACCGGGCCGCCGCCGAACCGGCCGGCCAGCGCCCCGAGCACGGCCCGGTCCAGCCGGTCCAGGCCCAGTTCGTCCACTTCGTACAGGGCCAGCGCGGCCCGGGCGACGTCCCGGGTGACCACCCCGTCGGAGCGGACCTCCGCATAGTCGCGCACCCGGCGCAGCAGCCGGTTGACGATCCGCGGTGTGCCGCGGGAGCGCCCGGCGATCTCCTGCGCGCCATCGTCGCGGAGCGCCACCCCGAGCAGGGCCGCCGACCGGCGGACGATGACCTCCAGTTCGCCCGGCTCGTAGAAGTCCAGCCGGGCGGTGAAGCCGAACCGGTCCCGCAGCGGGGCGGGCAGCAGCCCGGCCCGGGTGGTCGCGCCAACCAGCGTGAAGGGGGCGATGTCGAGCGGGATCGCGGTCGCCCCGGGCCCCTTGCCGACGACCACGTCGACCCGGAAGTCCTCCATCGCCAGGTAGAGCATCTCCTCGGCGGGCCGGGCCAGCCGGTGGATCTCGTCGATGAACACCACTTCGCCCTCGGCCAGGGTGGACAGCACCGCGGCCAGGTCCCCGGACCGTTCGATGGCCGGGCCGCTGGTGATCCGCAGTGGCGCCGACAGCTCAGCCGCGATGATCATGGCGATGGTGGTCTTGCCGAGCCCGGGCGGGCCAGACAGCAGCACGTGGTCGGGCGGCTTGCCGCGGCGCAGCGCACCGGTCAGGATCAGCGACAGCTGCTCCCGCACCCGGGCCTGGCCGATGAAATCGGCCAGGCGCTGGGGGCGGAGAGCCCCCTCGATCATCCGCTCGTCCGCATCGGCCAGCGGCGACACCAGGCCCTCGCGCTCGGCCGCGGACAGTTCCGGTGCCTCCTGCGCCGCCGCCTCCGCCGCCGCGTGCGGGCCGCCCGCGCCGCCGGTACCGGGCCCGGTCACACGTTGCTCAGTTTCCGCAGCGCGGACCGCAGCATGAGGGCCACGTCCACCGGGCCATCGCCGCCCGCCGTCCCGCCGTCATCGGCCAGGTCGGCCACCACCGCGGCGATCGCCTGGTCGGCCTCGCGCGCCTGCCAGCCCAGGTTGACCAGCCCGGCCCGGACCTGGTCACGCCACGGCTCGGCGGATGGCCGGACCGTCCCGCCACCGGGCCGCGCAGGCCAGGCCGCGCTGCCCGGTGCGCCCAGGCGGCCGGCCAGTTCCAGGACGATGCGCTGGGCCCCCTTGCGGCCGATCCCGGGCACCTGGGTGAGCGCGGTGACATCTTCGGCGGCGACCGCGCGGCGCAGTGCGTCCGGGGTGAACACGGCCAGCATGGCCAGCGCCAGCCGGGGCCCGACGCCGCTGGCCGTCTGTACCAGTTCGAAGACGTCCCGTTCGTCGTCGGCGGCGAAGCCGTACAGCGTGAGCGCGTCCTCCCGGACCACCAGCGAGGTGGCCACCCGGGCGCGCTCCCCGGTCCGCAGTGTGGCCAGGGTGGCGGGCGTGCACTGGACGAGCAGGCCGACCCCGCCGACCTCGATCACCGCGCCGTCCGGTGCGACCGCGCTCACGGTGCCGGCCAGATGGGAGATCACCGGCCGCCCCCGGCGGCGAGCGGTGGGGCGAAACGGGCGGCCGCCTCGGCCAGCCGGCGCCGGGTGTCACCACGCCACAGATGGCAGATGGCCAGCGCCAGCGCATCGGCGGTGTCGGCCGGGCGGGGCGGATCCCCCAGCCGGAGCAGCCGCATCACCATGGCCGTGATCTGCTCCTTGCCCGCGCGGCCGCTGCCGGTCACCGACGCCTTCACCTCGCTGGGGGTGTGCAGCCCGACCGGCAGCCCGCGCCGGGCCGCGCACACGATGGCGACCGCGCCCGCCTGCGCGGTGCCCATCACGGTCCGCACGTTGTGCTGGCTGAACACCCGCTCCACCGCGACCGCGTCCGGCTGGTGCACGGCCAGCCAGTGGTCGATGCCCGTTTCCAGGGCCAGCAGCCGGGCCGCGATGTCGTCACCGGGCGGGGTGCGCAGCACGTCGGCGGCGACCAGCCGCGGTGCCCGGCCGGGGACGCCGTCGATGACCCCGAGCCCGCAGCGGGTCAGTCCCGGGTCGACGCCCAGCACGCGCATGCCTCACCGTCCCGGCCGCGTTGGCGAACATGTGTTCGGTGCCGACCTTACCGGCCTGCCCGCCGCCGGGCGGCTAACCGCCCCGGTGTGTCGCCGGGAGTCAGCCGAGTTTCTCCATGATCTCGTCGGAGACGGAGTAGTTGGCGTAGACGTCCTGCACGTCGTCGGAGTCCTCAAGCGCCTCGATCACCCGGAACACCCGCTTGGCCTGGTCCTCGTCCAGCTCGACCTCGACCGTGGGCAGGAACGCCGCTTCCGCCGACTCGTACTCCAGGCCGGCCCCGGTGACCGCGGTCCGCACCGCCACCAGGTCGGTGGGCTCGCTGATCACCTCGAACGATTCGCCGAGGTCGGACACGTCTTCGGCGCCAGCGTCGAGCACGGCCGTGAGCACGTCGTCCTCGCTCACCCCGGCGGACTTGGTCACCAGCACCACGCCCTTGCGGTGGAACAGATAGGAGACCGAACCGGGATCGGCCATGGAGCCGCCGTTGCGGGTGAGCGCGGTCCGCACGTCGGCGGCGGCCCGGTTCCTGTTGTCGGTCAGGCACTCCACCAGCACCGCCACCCCGCCCGGGGCGTAACCCTCGTAGGTGACGTTCTCGTAGGTGGCCCCGCCCGCCTCCAGCCCGGCACCGCGGCGGATGGCCCGGTCGATGTTCTCGTTCGGGACCGAGTTCTTTTTCGCCTTCTGCACGGCGTCGTACAGGGTGGGATTGCCCGCCGGGTCGCCGCCGCCGGTACGGGCGGCCACCTCCACGTTCTTGATCAGCTTGGCGAACAGCTTGCCGCGCCGGGCATCGACGACCGCCTTCTTGTGCTTGGTCGTCGCCCACTTCGAATGGCCACTCATGCCCATTCCCTCACCACGTCTACGAAGAGCCGGTGCACCCGCGCGTCACCCGTCAGCTCAGGGTGGAAGGAGGTGGCGAGCAGCGGCCCCTGCCGGACGGCGACGATCCTACCGGTGGCCGGCTCGGTCCCCAGGATCTCCACCTGCCCGCCGGTCTGCTCCACCCAGGGCGCGCGGATGAACACGGCCCGGAACGGCGGGTCCGGCGGGCTGGCCACGCCAGCCAGCGCGATGTCGCTCTCGAACGAGTCCACCTGGCGGCCGAACGCGTTGCGCCGCACCGTCATGTCGATGCCGCCCACCGTCTCCTGCCCGTCCGCGCCGTCAAGCAGCCGGTCCGCGAGCATGATCATCCCGGCGCAGGAGCCGAACACCGGCAGGCCGGCGCTGACCAGCTTGCGCAGCGGCTCCATCAGGTCGAAGATCACCGCGAGCTTCCACATGGTGGTGGATTCGCCGCCCGGGATGACCAGGCCGTCCACGGCGCCGAGCTCGTCCGGCCGACGGACCACGGCCGGCCGCGCGCCCACGGCGGCCAGCGACCGCAGGTGCTCGGCGACGTCCCCCTGCAGGGCGAGCACCCCGATCAGCGGGGCGGGGCGGGCGGCGGGCAATGCTGGACCTCCTGGGCAGATGGGTTCATCCGGGACTGGGGATGCTGGTGCAACGCCAGCGCGGGCGCGCCTCTTCCGCGACCTGGGGCCGGCCGGGCCGGTCAGCCTCCGGTGCCGGTTTCCCCGGTTTCCCCAGGTTCCCCGGCTCCCCCAGGTTCCCCAGCCCCTCCAGGTTCCCCGGCGTCCGCCGTTCCCCCGGTTTCCGCGGCCGGCGGCGCCTCGCCGCTCGCGCCCCCGCCGCCAATCGTCTCATCAGCCTCATTAGCCTCATCCGCCCCAGTCTCGGCCGGGGTGGGCAGGCCCAGGTGGCGCTCGATGGCGGCGAGCCGCTCGGCGATGGCGTCCAGCCGCCGGATGATCCCGTCCGCCACCGGGCCGGGCACGGCCGTGCGGAGATGCCGGGTGATCTCCATGCCCTCGGCCGACCCGGCGGGGACGAGTTCGAGCACCTTGGCCCGGACCGTTTGCAGATCCGCGCCCAGGCGGACCAGCACCTCCGCGGCCACCCCCTCACCCTCGCGGATAAGGCCGAGCAGGATGTGCTCGGTGCCGATGTAGTTATGGCTGAGCTGCAGCGCCTCCCGCAGCGACAATTCCAGGACCTTCTTGGCCCGCGGGGTGAAGGGGATGTGCCCGGACCGGGCCTGCGCGCCCCGGCCGACGGTCTCCACCACCTGATCCCGCACGGCCTGCCGGCTGATGCCGAGCTCGTCCAGGGCCCGCGCGGCCATCCCCTTGCCCTCGCGGAGCAGGCCGAGCAGCAGGTGCTCGGTGCCGATGTAGTTATGGTCGAGTTCCCTGGCCTCGTCCTGGGCGAGGACCACTACTCGCCGGGCCCGCTCGGTGAACCGTTCGAACATATGCTCACTCCCCTTGGCATGGGGTGATGTGACGGTCCACGCGGGCTCCGGGCGGGCGGGGGCCGCCGGGTGGGTTACCAGCCGCGGCCGGCGTAGTGCTGCTCCGGTGGCAGCGTGTCCAGATTGATCCCGACCATCGGCTCACCGAGGCCACGGGACACCTTGGCCACCACGTCCGGGTCGTCGTGGAAGGTGCAGGCCTTGACGATCGCCGCGGCCCGCCGGGCGGGATCGCCCGACTTGAAGATCCCCGACCCGACGAACAGGCCCTCGGCCCCGAGCTGCATCATCATCGCGGCGTCGGCGGGGGTGGCGATGCCGCCCGCGGTGAACAGCACCACCGGCAGCTGGCCGGCCCTGGCGACCTCGGCCACCAGCTCGTAGGGGGCCTGCAGCTCCTTGGCCGCGGCGTACAGCTCGTCGTCGCGCAGCGCGCCGAGCTGGCGGATGCCGGCCGCGATCTGCCGCATGTGCCGGGTGGCCTCGACCACGTTGCCGGTGCCGGCCTCGCCCTTCGACCTGATCATGGCGGCGCCTTCCGAGATCCGGCGCAGCGCCTCACCGAGGCTGGTCGCACCGCACACGAACGGTACCGTGAAGCCCCACTTGTCCACGTGGTGGGCCTCGTCGGCCGGGGTGAGCACCTCCGACTCATCGATGAAGTCGACGCCGATCGCCTGCAGTACCTGGGCCTCGGCGAAGTGGCCGATCCGGCACTTGGCCATCACCGGGATGGTGACCGCGCCGATGATCGCCTCGATCATGTCGGGGTCGCTCATCCTGGCCACCCCGCCCTGGGCGCGGATGTCGGCCGGCACCCGTTCCAGCGCCATCACCGCGACCGCCCCCGCGTCCGCGGCGATCTTCGCCTGCTCCGGGGTGACCACGTCCATGATCACGCCGCCCTTGAGCATGTCGGCCATGCCCCGCTTGACCCGTGCGGTCCCGGTCACCGTGGTGCCCAGCCCCACGGGCCCGCCATCGGGTGCGGTGGCGGCAGGGTTTCCGGCGCTGGCGGCACTGCTGACTGACACGGCGGACCTCACATGCTTGCTTGCTACGGGCTCTCCCCATGGTAGGCCGCCTCGCCGCCGGTCAGGCGCGGCATGTCCGCACCGCCGCCGCCGGGCCCGCCGGACACCACCGAGTCGTCTATCTCGAAGAACTCCGGCCGCGGCGCACCCCCGGCCAGCCGCAGCAGCCGGACCAGCCAGCGGCGCCGCGCGGCCCGGGTGACCGCGACCGCGTCGTTGTAGAACCGGCGGGCCAGGAACACCTGGTGCGCGGTGGCCTCCAGCTCGGCCAGCAGCTCCTCGCCCCGGCCGCGTTCGGCCAGCGCCGCCCGGAAGCCGGGCTGGCCCAGGGCGGCCCGCAGCGCCCGGGTCAGGTCGCTCTCGGCCAGCTCGTTCGGCTCCCCGGCCGCGCGGGCGTCGTGCGCCGCCCCGGCGACCAGCAGGCTGGTGGCCGGGTCGAGCACCCCGGAGGCGGCCAGCTCCAGCGCCACCGCGCTGCGCCGCACCAGCGCGGCGTCCAGCGCCGCCCGGGCCGTCTCCACCCGGGCGTGGAGCCGGTCGAGCCGGCCCGCCCGCCAGGACACGTACACGCCGAGCAGGATCGCCGCGGCGATGATGATGACGACAGCGGTCAGCGAACCCATGGCACCACCGTCACCAGGCCGGGGGCGGGCACGACCGCCTGGTACACCTGGACCACGTCTCGGGCGACCACCGGCCAGTCGTAGGCCTTCACCGCGTCCGCGGCGGCGGCGGACAGCCTGGCCCGCAGCCCCGGGTCGTCAAGCAGCCGGCCCGCGGCCGCCGCCAGCTCGGCCGGGTCCCCGGTGCGGAACAGCTCACCGGCCCGCCCGCCGCGCAGCACCTGGCGGAACGCGTCCAGGTCGCTGGCCACGATGGGGGCGCCGGCCGCCATCGCCTCGGCCAGCACGATGCCGAAGCTCTCCCCCCCGGTGTTGGGCGCACAGAACACGTCCACCGAGTGGTACACCCGGGCCTTGTCCTCCTCGCTGACCTGGCCCAGCAGCTCCACCCGCGGCCGCAGCGGAGCGGCCACCCGGTCCAGCACGTCGCCGGCGTCACCCGGGCCCGCGATCAGCAGCCGCAGCCCGGGCCGCCCCTCGGCCAGCAACGCGAACGCGCGCAGCAGCACATCCAGGCCCTTGCGCGGCTCGTCCATCCGGCCCAGGAACCCGAGCGCGCCGCCGCTTCCCGGCCAGCCGGCCAGCGGGGCGGCCTTCTCGTACCGCCGCACCGTGACCCCGTTCGGGATGAGCACCGCGTCGCCGCCCATGTGCTCGACCAGGGTGGTGCG
>DATDGI010000186.1:0-7307 GCA_036522155.1 Streptosporangiaceae bacterium | reverse complement strand
AGCTCCGGTATAATCGGACTCGTCTCCATTCGGCACTCGGGTACCGGACTCCGCAAGAAGTCCACGACGAGTACCTGGACCGGCAACGTGCAGCATGAAATAGCTCCAAATCCGCTGTCCGGAAAGCTCGGGGCGGCCCAGGCACAACAGTCTGGGAAACCGGGGGAAGCTCAAGCGTTTGCGCGGGTGCGGGCAAATCCGGCAGCTATCTGATGACCTGGCGCCCGGCGGCGTTCGGGCCGCCCCTGACTCCGCCTAGTGTGGTGTGAGGGAGGACGAGGCAGCCGCTCTGATTTTTTTCTGTCATCGTGTCTTCCGGCACCTGGCAGACAGCGCGGGTTTTAGCAGTATGTTCCGCTTTGTTGTCCTGCGTATCCGGGAGAGGATGCCTGTGTCGCCAGCCAGCGTGCCCAGCCGGGCGTCGATCCCGGCACGGCGCGCTGCGGCCCGGCGATCGAAGAGGTGATCGCGGTGGCAGGCGCTGCAGGCTCCGGGACGGCATCCGCCAAACGTGCACGGGTCGCCTGCTCCCGGCAACTACCTGGCCGCTCCGCCGAAGTCGCGCCGGGTGCGGCTGCTCCTGGGCTGGCCCGTGAGCCAGAGCTCGCTGCAGCCGCCGGTGGTGGTGATGGTATCGGCGCTGCCATGGGCTTGGATGACCCGGCAGGCCCCGGCGGGGACAGCGGCGCGTTTGAGATCGGCGGGCCGCTGCCTGCCGCTCCGATCGAAATGGCGCGCTCAGGCTCTGCCCAAGATGAGCCCTGCGCCGGGCAGGAGGCGGCCGGTGAGCAGGTGCCAGGCACCGGCCAGGGCGGCGTCGCGGCTGCTGCCGGCCGCCCGCCGAAGGCAGCGGGCGAGGAGAGCGAGGACGAGCCGTCCGTTTTCGGCGCTGACGACGAGGACCTTCCCGCCGCCCAGGTGGCAGCCGCCGGCGCTACGGCCGACCCGGTCAAGTACTACCTCAAGCAGATCGGCAAGGTGCCGCTGCTCAACGCCAGGCAGGAGGTCGAGCTGGCCAAGCGCATCGAGGCCGGGCTGTTCGCCGATCAGAAGCTCGCCGAAGGCAGGGGGGTGCTGCGTCCCGACCAGAGTATCGACCTTGAGCGGGTCGCCGAAGACGGCAGGAGGGCCAAGAATCACCTGCTCGAGGCCAACCTGCGGCTGGTCGTCTCGCTGGCCAAGCGGTACACCGGCCGCGGGATGCTTTTCCTCGACCTGATCCAGGAAGGCAACCTTGGCCTGATCCGTGGCGTAGAGAAGTTCGACTACACCAAGGGCTACAAGTTCTCCACCTATGCCACCTGGTGGATCCGGCAGGCGATCACCCGCGCGATGGCCGAGCAGTCCCGCACGATCCGGATCCCGGTGCACATCGCCGAGGCCATCAACACGCTGGCCCGGGTGCAGCGGCAGATGCTGCAGGACCTGGGCCGCGAGCCCACCCCCGAGGAGCTCGCGGCCGACCTCGACATGACCCCGGAGAAGGTTATTGAGGTGCAGACATACGGGCGGGAGCCGATCTCCTTGCACACCCCGCTCGGCGAGGACGGCGACAGCGAGTTCGGCGACCTGATCGAGGACTCCGAGGCCATCCAGCCGGGCGAGGCGGCCAGCTTCACCCTGCTGCAGGAACAGCTGCACTCGGTCCTCGGCACGCTCTCCGAGCGCGAGGCCGGGGTCATATCGATGCGGTTCGGCCTGACCGACGGCCAGCCCAAGACCCTTGAGCAGATCGGCAAGGTCTACGGCGTCACCCGGGAGCGCATCCGCCAGATCGAGTCCAAGACCATGTCGAAGCTGCGGCACCCGTCCCGATCCCAGGTCCTCCGGGACTACCTCGACTGACCTGACCGCCGGCCGTCAGCCCCAGGATGTAACCGGCGATCCCCGTCCGCCCGGCTCGCGGACGCACAGAATGCCCAAATCCGGGCGGTCTGCCTTCATGATCGGCCTCGAGCCAACGGCCACGCATATCGAGACCTCTTTGAGAGCGCTGTCAAGGGGTCCGGCAGATTTCCTTTGCGGCTGGCCGGGGCGGGGTGCCGGGTCGTAGTGTCGGGGTGGCGGGCCTGGGAGTGGCTTTTCCGAAGAGCTGGCGTGCGGGGTGCGAGCCAGCCGCGCTGGAGTCAGAGTCGTTCCCCGGTTGCCCTCCCGGGCCTGTCATCACAGCGCGCGCGGCGGGTTCGGCGTCGGCCTGCAGGCGGGCGTAGACGGCGTCGCTGATCCTCCGTTTGAGGCAGCGCAGCGCCTCCTTGTGGGTCTTCCCCTCGGCGACCTTCCGCTCGTAATAGGCGCGGCCGTCGCTGTGGGGATGCCGGATCTGGGTGATTGCGGCCATGTGCAGGGCGTGGTTGACCCGCCGGTTGCCGCGCAGCGACAGCCGGTAGGTTTTGCGGTTCCCGGAGGAGACTTCGATCGGCGCGGTGCCGTTATAGGCGGCGAACCGGTCCCTGGTGGCGAACCTGGACACGTCGGCGACGTCACCGATGACTGTGGCGGCGATCACGGGGCCGACGCCGAAGATGCCGGTGAGGCTGGTGCCTGAGGCCTTGACCGCGGTGGCCAGCTTCTTCTTCGACTCGCGGATCTGGGCATCCAGGCGGCGCATGTCCTCCAGGAGCTCGGCGGCGAGCTCGCCGCGGGCCTGCCCGGCGGTGCCGGACGGCGTGGCTGACTGGAGGATGCGGGCGGCGTGAGCTGCGGTGATCTCCTCGGGCACGCCGCCGGGGACCAGCTCGCACAGCACCGCATGGAGCCGGCACGCGACCTGGTTCTTGGCCCGGCCCAGGTCCCGGTGCCGCCGGGACCACACCTTCAGCACCGTGGCGTGATCATCGGCGCTGACCTGGCGCCGGGTCCTCGAGCGCAGCGCCGCGACCGCCACCGACAGGGCATCGTTCGGGTCGTTCTTATTGCTGGCCCCGGTGGCCAGCAACCGCACCCGGGCACCCAGCTTCGGCTGCACGTCGAGCACCCGCTCACCGGCCGCGACCAGCTGCTGGGCCAGCAGGTGACCCAGCCCGCCCGCGCCCTCCACCGCCCAGGTCCGCTCCGGCCACGCGGCCGCCCACGCCACCAGCCGCTGCGCCTAGCCGGCCGAGGCGCGGACCCGCAGCTTGCCAAGCGGCTCCTCCGCCGCGTCGATCGCAACCGCGGTGTGCGACCCCTTGTGCGGGTCCACGCCGATCATCACTGCCGTCATCAGCGCGCTCCAAGTCCTCGATCCGGGGATACAGGACCGCGGCGGGCATGCCTAATTACGGTGCTGGCGCTCGTCCCTCTTTCGAGCCACGCCGCGACGAGGCCCGGCAGGCTGGCACCTCGATATAGAGCCAGACCGCGACTGCTGATGCGGTCGGCAGGCGGATAGGGAGCCCAGCCCGTCGGGCCTCTCGAACGCTACGGCAAACACCGCAACGCTTACCTCGATCTCAATTAGGCGGCTACGCGCGCGTCAGATGCATCGAAGGCTTATACCGAGTGAAATCGCAGGACGCGGGCGCCCCGGGACGGAGTCCGTCATTCTGTTCGTCCGCAATCCGGCGGTCTGTGATGGCTCCTTGCTTCGGCGCTGGAGAGAGCACGCTCCCTCGGGGAAACTGGTGGCATGCCGCTGATCGATGTGACCTATGACGGGACGGTGAGCGAGGAAGTTCTGCGTCGCCTGGGCGAGCTGCTGCCAGATGTCGCTGGCGAAGCGGTCGGGTGTCCGGAGGAACCCTGGACTGGGCCGGAGGAGCCCGGTGACATAGAGATCCGGTTCCGGAAGAAGTCTCCGCTGGATGTGGGCGACCTCAATGTTGTGATCGAGGTCCGCACCAAACTGTTCGAGCACCGTGTGCAGGACAAGCAGCGCCGGGCCGATCTGATCCGCGACCGGCTGTCGGGACGTAGCTATTCAGCAAGCGTCAGCGCTGCGATGTGATAAGTACGGCGAAGCGTGGTTATCCGGCGGGTTCGAGTCCTGGGGGCAGCCAGGCGTGGCCGTTGAAGAGATGGCGGAGGGCGTCGAGTTTGCTGACGCCCCATTTGGTGGCGGTGGACAGGTAAGACTGGACGAGCGCGAAGTCGGCGAGCCCCTCGATGGTGCGCCAGCAGCCCCCGGAGCTGCGCTGCTGGACCTTGACTGGCCGGATTGTCCGCTCTGCTTCGTTGTTGGTGAAGATGTCCAGGTCAGGGCGGGTCGCGAAGCGCAGGATCAGGTCCTCGAAGCTGAGGAAACGGCGGGCGGTGCGGCGGGCGTCCTTCGCCGTCGCGGTGCGGCGGTAGAGATTTGCCGCGAGCCCGGCAGCGGCGAGCGCCCGGTAGCGGTTGATCAGGTCTTCCAGGATGACGGCGTCCAGGGAGGACTGGCCGGCCTGGCGGGCGGCCGGGGCGGCATCGCGGGGCTCGATCAGCAGGCAGGCCATCTGCGATGCCCATTCCTGCTTGCCGGGCTCGAAGTCGTACAGGTCCTTGAGGTCGCGCAGCAGGTGCGCCCCGCACCAGGCGTGCAGCGCATCGGTGAGATGCCCGTAGCCGGCGTAGCCGTCGCGGACGATGACGCCGGCGTAGCCGGGCAGCACCTGGCCGGCGTCGATGGCGTCCGATGACCGGTCACCGGTGTGCAGGTGCGTCAGGTAGGCGGTGCAGGCCAGGTGCACGTACCGCGTCCCGCCGGCGGCGCGGGCAGGAGTCTCGTCAGCATGGATGGCCGGGGCTGTCTTCAGCAGCTCCCGCACCCGGTCCAGGAACCCGCTGGCCGCCACCAGCGCGGCGGCCTTCCCGCGGATCCCGGCCATCCAGCCCGTCGAGACGGCGATGCCCGCGAGCTGGCACAGCAAGATCGTGGCCCGGTAGACAGGAATATGGTGGCCGGCGGTCAGGTTTGCGGCCTGCGCGCAGGTCTCCGGCCCGAAGCTGGCCCGCGCCCGCACGTGCGGCGGCAGTTCGCCCTCGGAGACCGTCCCGCAGCACGGGCACTGCTTCGCCTGCGCCACGTACTCGGTGACCTTCGGCGCCGGCGCCGGCTCGATGCCGGTGACCTGGTGGCGGCGCTGCGCCGTCACCGGCGCCCCGGCCAGGCCCGCCCCGCACCCCCGGCACGCCGCAGGCGGGAACTCCAGGCGCTCGTCCGGGTCATCCATCAGGCGCATCGTCGTGCCCGGATCACCCGGCTGCTTGCCCGGCCGCCGCTTCCCCCGCTCCCGCAGCGATCGGTCCCTGCCCTTCTTCTTATACGGGCTGTCCGACGACGGAGGCCCCGGCGACGTGGACGAATCCCTGCCCAGCCGGCGCTTAAGGTCTTCCACCTGGGCCGCCAGCCGCTCGTTGTGCGCAGCCAGCTCCCCGATCAGCCGGTACGCCTCAGCCAGCCGCGCCGCCAGCTCGCTAGCCGGCAGGGCCGACAGCCCCTCAGCCGAGGGAACATCAGGCACGCCGGGCACAACAGGCAATGATCACCATCCCGGCCCGCCAGTCAACAACCGCCACGCCATGCCGCCCTCGCGTCCGCGAAACCACACCACCAGCCCCGCAGCCGCCCCGGGCAGCGAACAGCAAAGCCATTGCAGGGGTGCGACCTCGCTATCTGGAGATCCGGTGGCTGGATTCTGTCAGGACGCTTCGGCAAGGCTCTGCGAGCATCCCGCTCTCCTCCGGCTGCTCAATCTTCCGCCGTGACACCGGAGGCGACGTTGAAGCGCCCCGCGCAGGTTCTCCGGCGCCTGTGCGGTCTGGAGCCGCGCGCCGGGCCGTGCGATGCTCTCGTAGGTGAAACACATACCAAGGTCGGCGGGCCTGCTCGCCTGGACGCTCGGCCTGGTTGGGCTGAACGCCGTCGTCCCGCGCGAGCTGTCGCAGCTGGGCGACCGGGCCGGGCGGCCTGCACCGGCCCCGCCCGCCGCGCGGGGCGCGGGGCTGCTGATGGTGGCGGCAGGCGGCGCGCTGACGGCGTGGGTGGTCGCAGCCCACTACCAGGCGGCACCGCAGGGCTGGCCGCTGGAGTCCCGGCCCACGCCCGGGTACCTGCTGCGCACGGGCCCGTACCGGTGGACCCGCAATCCGATGTACGCCGGAGAGGTGACCGTCTGGCTCGGCTGGGCCCTGTTCTACGCCAGCCCGGCCGTCTGGGCCGGGCTGGCCATCGTGTCCGCCGCCTTCACCACGCTCGTGCCGTGGGAGGAGCGCTGGCTGCTGGAGCGCTTCGGCGAGGACTACCGGGCCTACCTGGCGGACGTGCCGCGCTGGGTGCCCCGCGCTCCGAGGCGCCCGCGATGGGGTTGCACGGGACGACAAGCTCCGTCGGGAAGCGAGTCAAACCCGGCTGGCGCTTGCGCCGCCGATGACAAGTAGCAGCACAGATGCATCCGAGATGCCAGCTGAACGGTCCGGATCACATCTTCAGCGGCTCCCTACCGCCATCGGCTCTTGCTGAATAGCTACGGCGAAGTCGGCGACCGCGCCGATCGGGATGATCTGCGTGCGGCAGCGCTGTGACTGAGGGTGGGTCGTGCGTCTGCTCCCTTTCCCTTCTTTGTTGCGGCAGGATGGGCAGCGGTCACCGGGCTACTGGGTCCCAGCCGCGCAGGTGCTTTACGGACTGGCGGTACTCCCACTCGATGGCGTCTTTGAGCAGGTGGGCCAGGTGCCCGCCGGTGGTGATGCCGGCGATGTCGGCGACCCCGCGGCTCGTCCCGACCGAGACGACGAACCCCTTGTCGTGGAAGGTGAACGCCTCCAGCGGCCGGCCGTTCAGCTCCGCGTCCAGGTTGCGGGCCACCGTCTCGCCCTCCTCCAGCGCCACCTGCGCCAACGGGGGCAGCACGTGCCCGGTGCCCGGGTCGGTCACCGAGGCGAGGTCGCCGGCGACGTAGATCTGCGGGTGGTCCAAGGCGCGCAGGTACTGGTCGACCTTGACGCGGCCGTTGTGGCCGGTCGGCAGCGGCGAATCGGCCACAAGCTCGGGTGCTTTCAGCCCACCCGCCCAGACGAACACCCCGCCCTCCACCAGCCGGCCGTCGGTGAGCCGGAAGCCGTCGGCGGTCGCGGCGGCGATCGCCGCGTTGGTGCGGACACCGACCCCAAGGTCAGAGAGGATTTTGGTGGCCTTGTCGATCAGCTGCGGTGAGGAGCCGGCCAGGATGGTGGGGCCTGCCTCGACAAGCTGCACGGCGGGCCGGTCGGTCGCCAGGCCGTGGCGGCTGGCCACCTCGGGCAGTATCTCGGCCAGTTCGCCGGCCAGCTCGACTCCGGTGGCGCCGCAGCCGTGAGCGCTTTGCTGACCGCCGCCCACACTCGCTCGGCGTCGGTGGCCGAGTACAGCGACA
>DATDGI010000185.1:0-26613 GCA_036522155.1 Streptosporangiaceae bacterium | reverse complement strand
GGTCGCTGTCCGCGGCCGCGAAGCCGCCCTGTCCCCGCTCCAGGCCGCTCAGGAGACTGATCTGGGCAGGTTCGCGGGCTGGGCCGACCGCGAGCGGATCGCCGGCAACCTGCACCGCGCCTACGCCGAACTCGGCGGGGCCCCGCCAGGTGCCACCATCGACATCCTCGCCGCACTCGCCGACATGGTCACCTACAACGGCGGCCGCCCCCTCGCCTGCCTGGCATGAACCACCAGCCGATCCCCGCCACCCGCCGAACACGAGATGCCCTGCACCAAGGCCGCACTCGCGGCCTGACCCACTCACTCGGCGAGTCGACCAAAGCCGGGGGGCCTACGAGATGCTCAGCGTCCCCTAGCCCCAAGCCATTTCTTGAAGTAGATGTCCTGGTCAACGACGGTTCCGACCGACTCCTTCGACGCCGGTCCGAACGTGCCGACAAGCGGGAGTCTCCGGCGCGGGCCGGGCTTGGCGCTCAGAACGTAAACGCTGGCTCCCCCGCCCATGTCGCGTGCCATGCCGGACGGGTAACAGTCCACCCTTGCCCCGTTGCAGAGCGGCACCCAGCCGAGCGGCTCCAGGGTCTTCCTTAGCTGTTGGAGCGCCGAGAATAGGTCCGGGCCATCGGCCTGGAGGGAGAGATCCAGCTCGGGGACTTCGAGTGACAGCCGCGCGTTCACGCCATCCCATTGTGGGCTGAGTACCGCGCTGACGGTCTGGCCAGAACTCTCGTGCCACAGGTCAACCTGGACGGCGTCCACGCGCTCAACCTAGCGGAGCCCTGATCCTGCTCTCTCCCCCGTCTTCCCCCCGGCCGTCACCGGCTGCGTCGGCGGCATCTACGGCATCGGCGGCGGGTCGATGTCAAAGTGCATGCCGATGTGAGCGACGTATGGTGCTGGGGTGGAATCGTCCGGGGCGCCCGGCTTGCAGCAGGTAGCCGGCCCTAGCCAGATGGGGGCATGTGATGGCCGGATCAGGGACGGGCCCGGTGGCCGACTGGCGCGTGCGGGGCTCGTACTTCGAGGGATGCAACTGCGAGGCGATCTGCCCGTGCCGCAGCGTAGGTGGCCGGCCCGGCGGGCCCTCCAGTTTCGGGGAGTGCTTCGGCGCGCTGTCGTGGCACATCGACCACGGCCATGCCGACGGCACCGACCTTTCCGGGCTGCGGACTGTGCTGTCGATCCGCTACCTCGACCGGGTGCAGCCCAGCACCCCATGGCAGGTCGTGCTCTATGTCGACCAGGACGCCAGCGACGAGCAGCAGGCCGCGCTGGCCGCCATCTTCTTGGGCCGGGCAGGCGGAACGGTGGCCCGCCTGTATGGCCCGGCCATCGGCGAGGTCTACGCTGTCCGGCCCGCCCGGATCACCCTCGAACACACCGCGGCCCGCAAGCGCATCGACGTCGTCGGCTACCTGACCGTCCAGGCCGAGGGCGACGCCTCCGAGCCAGGCAACGTCCGCTGCGGTATCCCGGGCTTCGACCACCCCGGCACCGAGCTCCACGGCGACACCCTGCGATCAACCGACCCGGCGCTGCGCTGGGAAGTCCGGGGACGCCGCCATGCCGCGTTCACCACCGACTTCGACTACAGTTCCGGCTCCTGAAGGCGGCCCAGCCCGCGCAGATCAACCGCATCTGGACCACCTCCTTGCAAGAACGCCCGTAGCCGGGCCGCGCAGAGCGACGGGTCGGCGCGCGGTTATCAGGCGAACAGGTCCCGGGGGGAAACAAGGCCGCCACCTGCGGGGTTATCAGCCGAATGTGAACCGCGGTGACCGCTGGCTCAGTACTGTGACCGTCGGTGTGAGGGACCACAGGGCGTGCAGTTGGTCAGCCACGGCCGCGGTGAGTTCTGGCACGTCCGATGCCGCCGAGTCGTGCATCGCTTCGGCCACGATCAAGACGGCGGCTGTCGAGTTCCGGACGGCCGACAGGCCGCTTTGCCGGTTCGTCCACCGCCGGGCATGCACCCGCCTCGCCTGGTCTGCGAAGATCACCTCGTGGGCGGTGGGATGCTCAACATCGCCGGAGAAGGTCAGGTAATTCTCGTCCCCGGCCGCGTACCGCACCTCAAGATGACTGGTGATCTTGGAGACGTCGAAGACGGCCACCGGTATGGCATAAGCAAGTGAGACAGCGTTGCACAGGTCGACCAGGGGGTGAAGCTGCGGCAAGCTTCCCTGCTTGCGCAAGCGCCGCAGCAACGATTCGGAGGCGCAGCGGTACTGGGTCGGCTTTAGCCCCATCGTGGAAAAGGCGCGCCGCCAGGCCTGGATCTCGGGCAGTTCACCTTCTGGCATCTTGGCCAGCCGGGACCGCGCGACGGCAGTGAACCTGGCGGCGGGAGACTCGGCTGAGACCCCGGCAGTGATTCCTTCGGCGAACAGGACCCCGGGAACCAGCTGGGGGAAGTCACACCAGATCTCACGCACGTGCTCAAAGTGCATGAATTCACCTCGCAGTCGGGGACGGCGCGAACCTCAGGCGGTGGGCAGGCGCCCGTTGCCGCCCCGCGCGCACAACGCCAGGACTTGCCTGACGCCTTCCCAGGAACACCCTCTCGCGCCGCCCCCAGGATCAGATGGACAAGGATGAAAGCACAGCGCCGGCAAGGTGGCATACCAACTGCCGGAGCGGGCCGGGAGGTGACGCCGGGACGGTGAAGCTCAGGAAGCTGGCGGCTATTGGCGGCATCGCGGGCCCGGTGCTGTTCACAGCCGGGTGGGTGGTGAGTTCGCTGCGCCAGACCGGCGTATCGGCGGCTGGGGTGCAGCTCAGTGGCCTGGCCGCAGACGATGCCAGGGACCCGCAAATCATGATGGCCGCCTTTGTGGTCCTGGGTGCCTGCTCGGCCGGGTTCGGTGCCGCGCTTGGCCAGGTGGGCGGACGCAGGTGGTCAGCGGGGGCGTGGCTGGTCGTGGTGGCGGGAACGGCGGCCGTCGCCGCGGGGGTGTTCCGGCGTGATCACATGCTGCTGACCGGCCCGGGGTTCGCTGGCGAGTCGTGGCACAACCAGGTACACGATGTGGCCAGCGGCGTCGCCTACGCGGCGATGCTTGCGGCGCTGCTCGTGCTGGGGTGGTGCTTTCGCCATGACCGGGACTGGGTTGTTGTCAGCCGCCCGGTTCAGGCCCTGGCATTGGCCAGCGCACTGGCACTTGCCGTCTTCGCCACCCGGGCAGCGGGGCCGTGGAACCCAGTCGTGCAACGTGCGGCGGTCACCGCCGCCCTGACGGCCGAGATTGTCATGGCCGCCCGGATGATGACCCTGCCACCGGCACCCGCCGGCCGGCCGCCGGGCCGGCCTACAGGGGCCCGGGCGGGAAGGCCCGGGCGACGGCTGCGGTGCGGCTGGTGACGTAGAGCCGCTGGAAGATGTTTTCCAGGTGTTTGCGGACGGTGGCGGTGGAGACGACGAGCTCGCGGGCTATCTCGCTGTTGCCGTAGCCACGCGCCACCAGCTGAAGGAGCTGCTGCTGCCGGGTGGTGAGGGCGGGGACATCTCGCCGTCGCAGTTGCAGCTCCTGATAGAGCTCGTTGAGGTGTGGCCGCAGCAGTGCCAGCAGCAGGCGGTCCCGCTCGTCGAAGTCGGGGCCGGGGCCGCGGAAGAAGAGCAGCCGCCTGCTGCGGCCGGGTGGGGCTGACAGGCACAGCATGGCCTCGTGCTCGATTCCTAGCGGCAACCGGGCTGGCCGCCGGTGCCTATCTGTGCCTCCTCCGTTGCGGCGTCTGTCTACTGGGCGCTCTGGCGACTCCGGACCTCAAATGCGATGACGATTTCAGAAAGGCCGCGGAACAAGGCGAAGAACCCGACCCAGAGCAGCAGGAGCGCTCCACGTGAGGGGAACAGCTGCTGGGAGGCCCAGAAGCCGAGCAAGATCTCCAGGATGCCGGCCACCAGGCCGAGCCACCAGGTGCTGTTGACGTCCTTGGTCGCGACCGAGGAGACGATGTCGAGCGTGCCCCTGAAGATGAGCAGGAGCCCCAGGATGGAGGCGAGGGCCCAGAAGGCATTGATCGGGTTCGCGAATGACCAGATCATGGCCACGGCGAACAGGACGACCATCAGGATGTGCGCCCATCGCCAGCTGGAGCGGACCGACGCAATCAGGAATTCGTTGAATGCGCTCAGCAGGAAGAGGACACCCATGAGGACGCCCACGGTAGTCACCGAGGTGGTGTCGAACCGCAGCACCATCACGGAGATGATCAGCCACGCGATGCCAGTCAGCAGGAATATCCACCAAGGGCCAGCCAGCCGCCACAGTGCCGCCCGGGTGCTGGGCCAGATGGTTGTGCTTCCCTCCGCGGCATCAGGATTGATGCTCATACGCGGCTTCCTTTCGCAAGAGGTGTGTGCTGCGTGGGTCAGACCCCGCACCCGCCTCCGGGGTTGGTGCTGAGCCAGCGTAGTAGTGGTAGTGGTGGCAACGGAAGATGCGGGCGGCGCGCGGGATCAGGCCTACGGTCGCGGCCTTTCGGCGCGCCGCGGGCCAGCCCTTACCGGCGCGGTGGGTCGGCTGGCCAGCTACCGCGGGATCGCCGATCCGTCCGCGCTCGGAACTGAGCCACATCAACATCTGCGGAAGTGTGTTGAGCCAACTCACTCCTGGGGGTAATTGCGAATGCAGGCCTGCTGAGTGTTCATCACCAGGCTGCGGAAACAGTCTCGGTAATCCTGACCTCGCTGAGCCGCCACGAGCAGGTCGTACTGGATCGGACGTCCGCCGCAATTGGGCACGATGTCGGGGCGAACTGGAACGCCGGGGATTGCTGGTGCGCGATGTCTCACGATGAGCCTTTGGGGCCCTGGCCCTGCCGGAACTGCCAGCCTGTGGCCGCGCAGCCCTGGCGGATCTCGCTGAGCCTGAACAGGTTGACCGGTATCACCGCGCTGGTCCCATCGGCAGCTAGGCACCGCCTCGGAAACCGGGGTGCGCCCATCTCGACAACCCGCAGCACACCGCCCTGCTGGCGGGAAAAGACCACCGTCTGGGCCTTCCCGCGGACATAGCCGGCGTAAGTGATGGCCTGACCGGTGATCTCCAGGTGGCCGCGCCGCCGGAGCACCATGACCCACGCCGACGCCGCCAGCACCGCCAGCGCCCCACAGACCACCGCCACCGCCACCGCCCCGCCGGTGGTGCTGGCCCCGCCCAGGCCGCGCACCAGCGCCAGGATGAAAACCACCAGCAAACCGCCGTACAGTACGCTTGGGAAGACCCTGCTCTCACGCAAGATGACCGGATCCGCGCCAGCGGCGGGCCGGTCATCCGGCGCCTCGGCCATTGCCCGCCCCTGCTCCCGCACCATCACCAAGCCGGGCCTGCTTCAACGGGCCAGGATGCACCTTCTGGACCTGCCCGTCAATCCACCTGAGCTGAACGCCTGAACCCGCGGACGGCAACATCGCCTCATTCGCGTCACGCATTCCCGCGTTCCGGCCCGGCTCAACGCCTGACCAGCGGGCAAGACAACGCATCGCCACCCTGATGAGACAAACGCCCGCTTCTGCCCCGATCGAGCGGGTCTGATGTCAGCGATGATCGAACAATGAAACCTCTACCGGCAAGTCACCTGCGTATCGCGCGCCCCAGCCACGACCTGCAGGCGTCCGAGCGGTTCTGGGTCGACGGCCTGGGCCTCGACGTCTTGTTCCGGGCCGGCTCCTCCGCAGAAGGTGGACATGCGCTGCTGATGGCCGGATGGCCAGATGCCGCATGGCATCTCGAGCTCGTCAGCGACCCGGGCGGTGAAACGCCAGCTGCACCGACCGAGGAAGATCTGCTGGTGCTTTACCTCAATGGCGAGGTCGATGCGGGCGTTGTCCACCGGCTGGTCGATGCCGGTGGCACCCGGGTCCCAGCCCGCAATCCCTACTGGGATCACGCAGGCGTCACGATCGCAGACCCGGACGGGTACAGGCTGGTTCTGACCAGTCGCTCCTGGCCCTGATGCGACCCATTCGACCGCTCGCTCGTGCCGCTCCTGGTGCGTCAGCCACTGGCCATCTGCCGCTATTTAAGGACACATGCGGCTGGAGTAGCCCTGGCGGTCAGGGGCTGTGTGGCAGCTGGGCGAGCGGCAGGACGACGATCGATGACAACAGGCAGCCGGGTAGCGTCGTGAAGCCGGGCCTTCAGAGCATGAGTTCGCCGCCGGGTACGTAGGAGGGCCGGGGTGCCTGGCCGGCCGCTGATCGGGTGTGATCAGCCCGTAGGCTGGCGAGCATGATCCGGGGCGGCGCAGCGGCGGCGGTGGCGGCGGCCGGCGGGCTGGCCGGCCTGGGTTACTACCTGGTGGTCACCGGCAAGCTGACGATCGACACTGGCTGGGGCCGCCGGGTGCGTCCGCTTGGCCCTTTCGGGGTCGAGATCGCGGCTCCGGCCACCATTGTGTTCGATGTGATCGCCGCGCCCTACCTGGGCCGCACCCCGCGCGCCATGTCCAGCAAGCTTCAGGTCCTGCAGCGCGGCACCGGCATGGTCCTGGCCGAGCATTACACGCCGGTGCACGGCGGCAGGCTCACCGCCGCCACGCTGGAGACCGTCACCTTCGACCGCCCGCAGCGGATCGCCTTCCGGCTGGTGCGCGGCCCGGTGCCTCATGTCGCCGAGGAGTTCGCGCTCACAGAGCACGACGGCACGACCAGGCTGGACTATTCCGGCGAGCTCGGCACCGACTTCGCAGCCGCCGGCCAGTGGTGGGCCGGCCGTGTCGCGGCCGCGTGGGAGGCGGCGGTCCGCGCCTCGTTCACCAGCATCCGGGCTGAAGCAGAACGCCGCGCCAGACCCGATACCGCCAATCCCTGACACCCGCCTCTGCCGCATTTCGTGTGTTAGTCCACGTGCGGAGCGGTGCTGGGGTGGAGGCCGTGGGCGCAATGGCTGCAGCGACGCCTCGGTAGCGTCGCGGGCATCACGTGCCGGGCGGTGGCATCACGACGGACCCCAGCGTGAGTCACGGCGCGCGTAGCTCCGCGACCAGCGCGCCGATCGCGGCGTCCAGGTCGGCTGGCCGGTGGCGAGCAAGCCGGTCAAGCGGTATGGCCCGGCTGCCGCCCGCCACGAAGATCATCTGGTCGCTGATGCAGACCCGCAGGTCTGGGTAGCGCTCGGCCAGCTGGAGCTGATTGCGGCGGTGGGCCTCGCGGGCCTCGCCAGCCTCGGGAAGGAGCCGCTCCCGGTAATACTGTTTCAGGCGGCGGCCGACGGTTTGGCGCAGCAGGTATGCGGTCGATGCCACTGCGAAGTCGAATAGGGACTGCCCGAGGTCCGCGCCGCCGCCCGACTCGCCCAGCGCGGAGTCCTCGCCCGTCCAGTCGAACGGCTTGCCGCTTGCCGGAGGTCGCTCGGCACGCGCCCGTATGGCCTGATCCATGCCCCGGTCGGCGTCAGCTATCAGTTGCGCCAGAGAGCGCACGCCTGCCGATGTGCCACAGCACGGGCACCTGGCCTGGTCTTGGTCCTGGATCACGAGCCCACCTGCCACCCGCACCATGATTCACTCCGCCTCTGCCGCCGCCGCATCTGTCAGGCCACGACCCATTGGATAGTGAACGCCGAGTCGGCGCGGGCGCCGAGGGTGTTCACGCAGACGACATGGGCGAAAGGCGCCTGCTGCTGGATCCAGGAAACGACGTAGCAGTGGTCGTCGGTGTGGCCGACGGCGCTGACCTGGACATTGCCGCCGTTGACGCTGCCCGGTCCCTCTGACCCCCGGAATATCACCTGGTAGTTGCCCTGCCCCAGGCGGATGGAGGTCACGCGCGCGTTGTGGTGGCTGTCGTACTGGGTGCCGGGCTGGTACTGCGTGGCGGTGGGCCGGTTGGCGAAGGCGTCGGCGGTGGTCACGCCGTTCAGGCCCATCAGGTTGTTCCCCCGCGCGTAGGTGATCAGGAAATCCTGGTCCTGAGGAGTCCCGGTGACTGAGAAGCAGTCAACGTCGATCACCTGGCCGGTCGGGGTTCCGTGCCAGCCGACGATCTCACAGTTGCCGGTAGTGATGTTGATGTCGCTGAGCTTGACGGTCCCGGTCGTACCGGTTGCTCCCGAGCCCGGCATCGTGACCTGGAAGCGCCCAATGCCGAGGCGCTTGACGCGGTTCGTCTTGTGCGAGGAGTTGTACTGACCTGGGCCGAGCTGCGGACCTAGCTGTGTCACAGCGTCATAGTCGAGCACGCCTTGCGGGGCGGTCAGCGGCTGGGCGACGACCATGTCGAACAGCGCGTCCCCGGGGACCCCGGCCAGGGAGTTGCAGACGACGCCCACCGCCAGCGCCCCGTCGCTCGGCTGCACGTTGGCCAGGCTGCACGTCCCCGGTGTCCCGTACCTGGTGATATCGATCGTGGGATTCGCGCTGGCAGGGCCGAGACCCGGGAAGTACACCGTGTACTGGCCACTGCCAGGTGCACCAGCGATCGTGCTGATGGAGCCGCCGGTATTGTCATAGGCGAAGTAGGCGCTGCTCGGGCCGCCGGTGACACTGGTCGACCACATGTAGCCAACCACGGCGGACGGCGCGGGGCCAGGCACCCGGGTCACGCCGGCCCGTCCGGGCACGGCGGCGTTCTGGGCAACCGACCGCTGGCCCGCTGCCGCCGCGGGCACGCCGACGGCGCTCGCGGCGGCACTGATTGCAGCCATACTCGCCACAAGCACCAGGCCCTTCTTCATGCGTCCCATGACTCCTCCAGGCGAGCCTCGGTCTTCGAAACTCCTGAGCGGGACGCTACGGGCCGGCGGGCACCAGCGAATCCGTGGAAACCACATGCTTGTCCTCAGCCGCATGCCGAAGCGCCGCTCGGGTCACACGCCGGGGCTCGTCCTGCGATCATGGCCGCAGTCACCCGCTCGCACGGCAGGCCAGCCCGGTGACAGGCCCGGCTGACATATTCGGCAGCGGATGCCTCGAAGATCAGCAGGCAGGTCTGGTCCGCCGGGAGGAAGATGCTTCCGAGGTAGCAGACCCGGCCTCTGTCCCAGGCCAGCTCGCTGGTTGCCGCTGCCGCCCGGGTCCCGTCCCGTGCGAGCCCGTCGGCGGTCGCCGATGACAGGTAACCCTCCGCGAGGAAAGTGCCCACCCACCACCTCCTGGTATGACCAGGACGCTACGAGCGAGAGGGGCCCGGCGAAACCGTGGAAACCACACGCTTGTCGGGTCTGGCCCGCATCAGGCCCGCAGGGCGCCGGCTCCGAAATCGCGGGCGAGCTCGGCCCTGGACCGGATGCCGAGCTTGCGGTAGACACGGGAGAGGTTGGCCTCTACTGTTCGGAGGCTGATGAACATCCGCTCGGCGATCTCCCGGTTGGTCAGCCCGGCGGCGGCCAGGTCCGCCACCCGTCGTTCGGTGGCGGTCAGCTCGAGCGGCGACGGCGGCCGGATCCCTAGCCGGCTGAGTCCCTCGCGGGCATGTGCGGCCCAGGTCGCGGCACCGAGCGAGGTGAAAAGAGAATCCGCGGCGGCCAGCATGTTCCTGCCGTCCCGTTTGTGCCGAGCCCGCCGGTGCATCTGGCCGCCGATCAGCAGTGTCCTGGCTAGCTCGAACGGCATCGGCAGCTGCTCATGGTGATGCAGCGCGATCTCGACCTGCGCGAGGGCGGCGGGCAGGTCACCCCGGGCGGCCAGCATCAGGCCACTGCAGCGCGCGGCGGTAGCCATCGCCCAGGGCCGGCCAATGGCATGGCCGCGCTCGGCGAAGCGGCCGAGCACCTCAGCCGCCCGGTCAAGCTCACCGCATGCGATCAGCGCCTCCACATAGTCCGCGTGCAATCGGAACCGGCCAGGCTCGCGGAGCCCGATCCGCTCGCACATTTCGTCGGCTCGCGCCAGATGCGCGGCCGCTGGCGCTGGCTGCCCGGCCGATAGCTCGGCGAAGCCGAGCACCGGCAGAGTCATCAGGGCAAACCACGTCGAGCGCGACGCCTGGGCGAGCCGCACACCCTTGGCCGCCTTGGCCCGCGCGGTGTCAAGGCGGCCAAGCAGCGCGTCCAGCTGCCCGCCGAGGCCGAGCACCGCCGGACGTAGCTCCTCCTGGCCGGTCAGTTCGACGAACTCGGCCGCATCAGACACGTAACGCTCGGCCAGCGGCCACCGCCCGGCGAGGCACTCCAGGTGGCCGAGTTCCAGGACCACCTCGAACCTGGAACTCTCATCCTGCTCGCGCACAGCTGCCCCGAGCACGCCCTCGAGCTTGTCCCTGGCCTCGTCCAGACGGTCGGCGCTCTTGAGCAAAGCGCCCAGCGGAAGCTCCACGCCCTCCACCGCGCGGGTGGCCCGTGCCTGCCGCTCCAGCGCGGCAGCGCGTTCGGCCAGATCGAGCTTGAGCCCGTCTCCGAGCAGGAAGTCCAGCCACAGCTTGGCGCCGAGCGCGCCGGCCAGCTGCCCGGGAGCGTCGGCAGACTCCAGTAGGGCTATCGCAGCGTCTGCGTGCCGCCGCCCCTCCGACAGGTCGAAGTCGCAGATCCAGGCCATCATCTGGTGAATCTCCGCCTGCAGCAGCGGCTCTTCCCGCGCGTCCTCCAGCGCCGGCGCCAGCACGCTGATCGCAGCCTGGTTCCCGGCGTCGTACATCCGGATCCGGCCAACACCTACCCGTGCCTGAGCCCGGACCGGGCCCGGCGGCAGCTCAGCGACCAGGCCCTCAAGCTGCCTGCACGCGCCAGTCGCGTCTCCCGCGTGGAAGAGGTAGTCCGCCGCCTCGATCCGCCGCCGCAACTGCTGCTCGCTGCCCGGCGTGAGACGGGCAGCCAGGGCCGCGCATTCGGCGGCGGCCTGTGCCGCGCCCCGTGCCCGAGCCTTGCTGGCTGCCTGGCTGAGTGCGGCCGCGACCTCCTCGGACGGGCGTTCCGCAGCCAGCGCATAGTGCCGGGCTCGCGCTTCCGTGTCCGGGGTCACGGCAGCCAGCCGCAGGTGCGCCTGCTGCCGCGCGCCGGCGGCGGCAGCGGAGTACGCGGCGGAAGCCCACAGAGGATGCGCGAAACGAATTGACCCGCCACCTGAGATCTCGGCTATCTTGCGGTCGAGCGCCGGCTGCAGCGAGTGGACGACCTGCTGGCCGGGGCATGCCTCAGCCAGCAGGGCAACAGTAGGATGCGGCGCGGCGGCGGCCAGCAGGAGGAGCTCGCGGGTGGCAGCGGGCAGGCCCGCCAGCCGCGTCTCGACCAGCCGGGCCAGGCCCGCCGGAACCGGCAGCGGTTCGCCGGCCGCCGGCTCGGCGCCGTCCGCCTGCAGCGCGCGGGCCAGCTCCAGGGCATAGAACGGGTTACCGCCGGACGCCTGGAAGATCCGCCAGACCAGCGGGCGGGACATACTCGCACCGGCCTGGTCACGCAGGATCTTGGCGATCGCCCCTGACGCCAGCGGGCCGACCGGCAGCCTGGTCAGGCCGCCGACGAGCATCGCGTCGTCCAGGTCCAGCGGCAAATCGCCCTGTTGCGGGCTGCGCAGGGACGCGAGGAAGACGACGGGCTCGGAAGCCAGGCGGCGCAGGGCGAACTCGAGCACCTGAGCAGTGGCCGGGTCCAGCCACTGGATGTCGTCGATGGCCAGCAGAACCGATGCCGATCCGGAAAGCTGGCGCACCGCGCTGAGGAAACCAAGACAGACCGCACGGGTGTCAAGCACGGCGTCCGTCGGGTCCGCGCGCAAGAGGGCGATCTCCAGCGCTCGTGCCTGCGGAGCCGGCAGCACCACCGCCGTATCGTCAAGGACAGGCCCAAGCAGGTCACCGAGCGCGGAGAAGGACAGCGCCGCCTCCGTCTGCGCGCAGCGGCAGGCCAGGACGGTGACCGAGCGGGACACGGCGGCCTCCAGCGCCGCGCTCCACACGGTGGACTTGCCGATGCCGGCCTCGCCGATCAGTAACAGGCCGGTGCAGCCGCTCGAGATGGTGGCCAGGCACTCGGCGATCGACGCCAGCTCGACGTCCCTGCCGATCACTTCACCGCTGCGGGGCATCTGTCCTCCGCCGGAACTGGCCTGCCGGAATAGTACCGAACGGAAGCGGGTCGCGGCCCGAACCAGGGCCTGCGACAAACGTGTGGTTTTCACGGATTCCCTAGGGTCGGCCCGTCTCTAACGTTGCGACTGTGTCAGCGATCAGGGGCAGTCAAGGCCGCGGCGCCGGCCATAGGCCAGCACCGGTCACGTCCCCGCGAATCTGCCAAAGGAGCGGATATGAAGTCTCCTGCTCCGGCGCGGGCGCCCCGCCACGCCGCCGCAACGACCCTCATCCTTATGCTCGGCGCGGCGCTAGCCGGCTGTGGCTCGGGTAACAGCAGCCCGATCAGTAGCGCCGCACCGGGCCCCGCGTCAAGCTCGGCCGGTGCGGGCTCCGGCAATGGCGCGCTTGCCTCATGCTCCAGCTATCCCGGAGCGAAATCCTGTTACTTCCTCACGGTCATCGCGGCCGGCGCCCAGGCCTTCCACGGCACCGACACCATGCCCAACGAGGAGACCTGCGGCGCTGTCCTGTCCCACGACGCCGCGAGCAACGCAGGCGAGGTCCAGCTGAGCGCCCCCGTGTTCATCACAGGCCCCGTCGCCGCGTTCTACACGTACCTCGACAAGTATCACGGGCCTGGCACCTACACCACTGCGGGCAGCGACGCCGACGTCCGATTCCTCATTGGCACCACGGAATACGATGCGTCAGGATCTAGCAGCGCTGTCAGAGCCGTAGCGGGCGCTAATGGCTCGGTGTCCGTGACCTTCACGAAGCTGGCCGGCTCGGCCGGGCCGGCCAAGACCATCTCCGGACACGCCCAGTTCACCTGCCGGAACGCATGAGACAGCAAGACACGGCAGCAGCCATTCGCTATCTGACCAGTGGGGGTTCCCAGTGAATGCCAACAGGTCCCCGGGCCGATGGTTCGGGGTCCGCTCCTATCCAGCAATGCTCGCCAATATGGCGCCCGACGAACGTCGTCATCTGTTTCGACGCGTCTATGGGGGAGCTTCAATCCAGACACGTCCGATGACCACCAACCGGCCTTGAGCGAATCGAGCCAGCGATCTGACCTGAATGTTTACCACTCGACACTTATAACGGAGAGAAGTGAGAAAAGTGCCAAATATCTCTGCCGCTCCTGTCAGCGATACAGCAATATCAGTGAGCTGGAGCCCTTCGCCAGATGACAATGGATTCATCAACAGCGTGACCGTCGCCCAGACAGATTCTCATGGACATCAGACCACGGAGGGCCCGTTCAACGACCAGTTCGGGACAGCCCCTTTTCTGGGGCTCCAACCGGCGACCCAGTACGCGTACGTGCTCACAGTGGTCTTCTCCACCGAAGCCACAGACTTTTCAACTGATTACGGGCCCTACTATCAGAGTACGTTGTCGGCTCCGGGCCCGCCGCCGCCGCCTCCTCCGCCGCCTCCCCCGCCGCCGCCTCCCCCGCCTACACCGGCACCCAACGTCACCCAGGCTCGAAACCTGCTATCGGTCGCCGCTCTGCCCGATGGCAGGCTTCAACTCTTCGTCGTTCCTCGGTTCCGCTTCCCCATCATCTTCAGCATGTGGCAGTCGTCGACACAGGGCAACCCGACGGACACGCGAAACTGGGCGGGAGACTCGGGGCAGTTCCTGAACTCGGGCGACTTCGGTTTTACCGACGTATTCGCCGTGCCACTCGCCGACGGGAAAATACAGCTCTGGGGACTGTTGGACGACAACCAGCTGATCACTACCTGGAAGGAGTCGCCGGACCCAGACGCCGGTTGGGTGCCGCCGCAGCTCCAGGACACTCCCGTGGGTTTCTTGTTCGCCATGGCGGGCCGATCGGCCGACGGCAAGGGTCAGATCTGGGCATTCGTCGACGATATCATTGCCCCCTTGATGACCACCTGGAAGGCATCGGCTGACCCGAATGCGCCTTGGCTTCCCTGGAGCCAGATGGAAACGCCATTCAATGCGGATATCGACCGCCTGTTGAGTCTGGGAGCGGGAAACCTCAGCGATGGCCGACTGCAACTGTGGGCCAGCCGCGGCGACGGCACGATGATCTCTACCTGGAAGACCTCGACGCAGCCAAACGCCAGTTGGTCGCCGTGGTCCCAGATGGAACCCCCCTTCGTCGGCGCTGTTGACATTACGGTGGGTCGCCTCCCGGACCTTCGCCCACAGCTTTGGGCCATTGGCCGTGATTCGTCCCTCAGCACGACGTGGAAGACAACAACAGATCCCAGCTCTGCGTGGGCGGCCTGGGGAAGAATGCAGCCCGATCCAGGTCCCGTGGTGTCGGTAGCAGTCGGGGAGCTAGCCGACGGACGCCTGCAGCTGTTCGCGATTCAGGGCGGCCAGAACATGCCGACCATTCGCACCTCGGTCAAAGATACGCCGGATCCAAATGCACCCTGGAGCGACTGGACCACGTTCTGGGAATTCAGCTTGTAAACCAATCACCGTCCTGCGCATCCGAATCTGCCGTCCTAGCTCAAACGCGGAGAGCCGCACTGACCTGCCTGACCACGCTGAAATCGATGAGCGGATGCCCGAAAGTCGTGTGTTTCGACTTGGTCAGCCCGGCTCTCTGCGAGCCCACATGCGTTCCTGCCGGTGTCCAGTTCGCTTGGTGCGGGGCCACAGGAGTGCCCGGACGCATTCGAAATACTGCTCTGGCCTGGTGGGCGCAACTGGGTTCGAACCAGTGACCCCTCGCTTGTAAGACGCGCCCCGCCGATCGCGGGACGTTGCCAGGCGTCGCCCGATGTGACATCTAGCTGCGGCGATATCGGCTGGCCGTGGCCTGATGACGCCTGACAGCGGCAGTCGTTGGCTCTTGGTTTGGCTCTTTGAATCTCAAGACATCAGGGAACTTGCAGACCCGGCCCCGGATGAGGACCGGGGCCCAGCCAGCCAAGAGCAAGCAATCTGGCCCGGAACCGTGCCTGGAGCGTGTGGTCAGGCGGCGTGCCCGCCGGGGCCAGGTGGCCCGGGCGGGTGCGGCAGGTCGATGAGCTCGTTGAGCATCGCGGTCAGCGGTGCGAGGTCCCCGTGGTGGGCGGCGGCGCTGGCGGTGACGTTACGGGCGGGGTCCATGCGCACCCAGTCGATATGATGCCCAGCGTCATGGACGAGCTGAGAGAAGAACGCTCGCTGGGCCCGGCCGTTGCCCTCCCGGAACGGGTGCAGGGCGTTGACGTCGGCCAGGAACTCCGCCAGCTGGCCGATAAACGGCTCACGCGACAAACCCCGTAGCCGGTCTACCCCGGCCAGCCGACCGAAGATATCGGCGCCGTAGGACTCCAGGTGCTGAGGCAGGCAGAACAGCGAGCCTTTCGCGATGGACACGGTCCGCAGCTCACCAGCCCACTGGTAGAGGTCGCCAAGAATGTAACGGTGGAACGCCCGCAGATGGTCAAGGTCATACTTGCCGGGCAGCCGCCGGCGTTCCAGGTCAATCAGCCGGGATGCCGACAGCGCAGCCTCCACCTGGGCCAGCTCGCCAGGATCGGTAATGCCCAGCAGATTGCGGAGAACGCCGCTGGCCGGGTCAAGGTAGGGATCCGGGCCCGTCCTGCTCACTTTCGGTAGCGCGACAAGATCCGGTCACGCAGCTCGTCAGTGGTCAGCTGTCCCGCTGCTACCTCGACGAACAGCGCGAGATCCGCCAGGCTCGGCTCCAGGCCCTCGGCACGCACCGACGCCAGCGCCGCCGCGACCGAATGCTGCCGCTCCGCCGCCTCCAGCATGGCCTCATACTGCTCGACAGACACTAGGACCGCCTCCGCCCTGCGATGAGAGCCGACGAAAACCACATCGCCCGGAGACCGCCTGACTTGGTCGAGCACCCTGGCAAGCCCGGCACGGAACTCACGGAACGACATCACCACCGGCACAGACATCCACCAAGCGTACACTAATGCGTACACGTTGCGGGCGCCCGCATGCCAAGGGTCCAGAAACCAGCCGCGACGCCAAACCATGACGACCTGCCCGCCGATGCCCACACGAAGCGGGCGCCCGCGGTTCCCCTGAAAGCGTGGACACTCTGATCGGGCTGATCTTGTTGTGGTCCCGCTTCCTGCTAGCTGCCATGTAAGCGCCGGAGCGCAGGCAGTGTCCAGGTGGAGACCCCCGCAGGGCCGTCAGGCCCGCGGAGGAACGACCTGGACGCAGCCGGGCACCGGCCGGTACTGGGTGGCGCAGGACGTGGGGCCATTTAGGCCGCCTCCCCGGGCTGGAGTGTTTTCTCGTAGTCCACCGGTGACATCATCTGCAGCGCTGAGTGGCGCCGGTGCTGGTTGTAGTCATCGATCCAGGCAGCGACCCGGGCCCGTGCTGCCGCCCGGGTAGCGAAGTGCTCCAGGGCCCGCAACTCGAATTCCAGGGTCGAGTGCCAGGACTCGATGACCGCGTTGTCCAGCGCGGAGCCGGGCCTGCCCATCGACTGGCGGATGCCCAGGCGGCCGCAGGCCGCGCGGACCAGCCTTGCGGTGTACTCGCTGCCCTGGCCGGTGTGCATGATGACGCCGGGGGCCTGGCCGCCGCGCACCGCCACCGCCATCGTCAGCGCGCCGTAGGCCAGCTGCGCGTCGTGGTGCTCGCCCAGGGCGAAGCCCAGCACCCGGCGGGAGGCCATGTCCAAGACCGAGGCCAGGTAGAGCTTGCCCTCATCGGTTCCGATCCCGGTGCCATCGCCGTACCACTTGGTGTTGATCTGGCTGGCGGGGAAATCGCGCTTGACCAGGTCTGGTGCCCGCCACCGGCCCTTGCCCAGCCGGGTCGTGGATCTGCGTTTCTTCTTCCGCCGCGCCGCCAGGTGCTGCTCGCGCATCAGCGCAGCGACGGTGTTCTCACTCACCCGCCACCCGGCATCGCGCAGGTCAGCGGTGATCCGCGGCGACCCGTACCTGCCCTCGTGCCGCCCGAACAGCCGCGCGACCTCGGCTTTGAGCCGCTCCCGCCGCTGCGCGCGAGGCGGCAGCCGGCCGTCCTGGTGCTGGTAAAACCACGACCGGGACACCCCCAGCGCCCGGCAGGCCACCGCAACCGGGATGCCATCAGCCCCCCGGGCAGCGATCAGCGCGGCCACCGCTACCACCCCATCGCGTCCTTCACCCAGAGGGCCACGCTGCGTTTGAGCACGTCACGCTCCATCGCCAGCCCGGCGTTCTCCTTGCGCAGCCGGGCCAGTTCCGCCCGCTCATCCTCGCTCAACGCCCCATCCCCACCGCGGCGGCGCCTGCCGGCGTTCACCCAGTCCCCAGGGTTCCCTCGTTGATCCCCAGGTCCCGGGCCACCTGCGCGATCGGCTTGCCCGTCTCCCGGACCAGCCGGACCGCGCCCTCCCTGAAATCATGATCGAACTTCCTGCGTGTCTCACCCATCGCCATCTCCTTTAAGGCGATATGTCCACGCTACGAGGGGAAGCCCAGCTGCCCTATGGGGCAAATGGCGCTGGCAAGACCGGTTTGCGAGAGCCGGACGAACGTGGGCGCTGTGGCCGGTGCCTAAGGCGGAGCGGAGCCCCGGGCACCGTGGGGGGGAGACGGCACTGCCGGGGCCCGCCCATGACCCGGCTCGCTGCCTGCCCTTGAGGCATCTTGTGGCCGGGCTCCTCCAACAGCATGCCCGGGTCGAAGCGGGTTCAAGGGGAAATTTCCTATGTTCTCAGCCGAGAGCATCATCTTGCCGGTGGGCTGGCGTGAGCGCCGTCCTTGGGATCTGCCGAGACTAACCCGCCCGGCTGGCCGATCGTCCCTGCCCCCATCGGCCAGTTCCCCGAAAGCGTAGGCGGCTGCAGCGGGAGCTGCAGAAGGCAACTGGCGAAACGGAATCGTGGCGTGCGCTGAGCCGCCAGGGCAAAATGGCCGGGTGACACCCGCTCGGTCCACAATGTCTGGAATGCTTCCGCTGCGCGACACGGATCCGCGCGAGGTGGGTGTATACCGGTTGCTCGGGCGCCTCGGGGAAGGCGGGCAGGGTGTCGTGTTCCTGGCGCTCGGTCCTACTGGAAGCCGGGCGGCGGTCAAGCTTCTGCCGCCAACCACAGACCCACAGGTCCGGAGCCGCTTTCTGAAGGAGGTCGCCGCAGCGCAGCGGGTCGCCCGGTTCTGCACTGCGCAAGTTCTGGATGCGGGAATCTTCGAACGGCGGCCGTTCATTGTCAGTGAATACGTCAGCGGGCCATCGCTGGAAGAGGTCGTCGAGCAGCTCGGGCCCCGCGGCGGCGCAGTACTCGAGCGCATCGCCGTCGCGACGCTGACCGCGCTAGGCGCAGTGCATGCCGCCGGCATGGTGCACCGCGACTTCAAACCCGCCAATGTCCTGCTCGGGCCCGACGGGCCAGTGGTCATCGACTTCGGGCTGGCGGCCGTTCCCGGCATGACCACCACTGGCCTTTCTGGCGAGGTCGCCGTGGGAACCCCCGCGTTCATGGCTCCGGAGCAGCTGGCCGCGGTCCGCGTGACCGCGGCGGCCGACATGTGGTCGTGGGCCGTCACGATGGCATTCGCGGGTACCGGTGAGTTGCCGTTTAAGGGCGAGTCGCTGACAGCCACGGCATACGCCATTCTTCATTCCGAGCCAAATGTGGGCAGGCTTCCCGAACCACTTGGCTCGCTGGTCCATCGCTGCCTCAACAAGGACCCAGCCGTCAGGCCGTCGGCCCGCGGCGCGCTCAGCGAGCTGGTGGCCGCCGGAGCGCGGCTCATGAGCCCGACGCCGCCGATGGTGTCCGCTCTCGGCACGGACGAGAAGACGGCTAGCTCAGAGCAGGCGCCTACGGCACCGCCCGAACCGCGGGCCGGCAGCGGCGATGGCCTGACCGGCGGCGGCCTGGCGTCCAGGCTACGGTGGAGGCGGCACGAAAATGGCCGCGCATCGTGGCGCTGGCGGGCAGCTGCGCTGTTGACCTTGATCCTGCTGGTTGCCGGTGCTGGCGGGCTTGCGTTCACTCTTTCCCGGCGGGGCGCATCGTTGGAGCGGCCAACGGGCAGGCATGCCCGGATCAGCCAACTCGCCGCTGAGGCTGCGGCGAGAACACAGGCGATCACCTGGATACTGCACCAGGTCAGCCCCGCCGCGGTCGTGTCATGCGATACCCAGGTATGCGGGGATCTAGCCAACAGCGGCTTCCCGTCCCCGAACCTGTTGCCGCTCGGGCCTGCGTCGAACGACCCCCTCGGCTCCGACCTGGTGGTGGCCACTGCCACAGTTCGGAACCAGTTCGGCAGTCATCTGGCCGTCTACGCTCCGGCCATCATCGCGAGCTTCGGCACGGGAAACACCAGGATCGACATCAGGTGGGACTATCCCGGCGGCGCCAAGGCGTATCGCGCCGCCCTACCCGCGGCGCTGCGCGTCAGGAAAGCGGCCGACGCCCAGCTGCTGACCAACAGCAATATCAGGCTCTCCGCCACAGCCAAGGCACAGCTTCTCAGCGGCCAGATTGACCCTCGGCTGCCGCTGCTCATCGTCACCATGGCCCATAGCCATCCGTTGCGCATTGTGGACTTCGCCAGCCAGTCGCCTGGCGGCGGACCTGCCAGCCTCCTGCGGTGGGTGGACTTGGCGACGACCGTCCGGGTGGCGCACCGCACGCGTGCGGCATATCTCAGCTGGATGCGGTCGTTCACCGACGCGCAGCGAGCCGAGTACCACCCTGCCTGGGTCCAACAGGTCACGCTGCGTACTGGCCAGGCCGTGCTGAGGATCGGGTATGGCGCGCCGAGCCCGCTTAGCTAGCCGAGATCCGGGGCTGGTGCTGGCTGATGGCCGGGCAGGGACAGCGGATCCGCGGCCCGCCTGGCTGACCGGCGAATGCTGCCGGTCGCGGTACGGCTGGTACTCAGGGGTTTGAAAGCAGCACGGCCCGTAGCGCTGACCTGGCCTCGGCCAGGCGGCGTCGCAGCGTGGCCAGGCTCACCCGCATGGCCGCGGCGGCCTGGTCGGGGCTGAGGTTCAGGTAGGAAGTGAGCACGATCGCTTCCCGCTGGCTGGTTGGCAGCCTGCGCAGAGCCAGGGTCACGGCCGAGCCTTCGGGCCGCGGTACCCCGTGCGGAGTGCCGGTGCAGCCAGGCAGCCCCGCCCCCGCCGGGGGCCGCCTGCTGCCGTCCCAGAGATGGTGATGCCGCGCCAGCCGTGACCGGGCCACCAGCAGTCGCCGCAGGTGCGGCAAGGCGTCGTCCTCCGTCTGCGGGCGCTTCCGCAGGCGGTACAACGCGGCAAAGGAGTCCAGCACCACCGCCTCCGCGGCGTCGGCGTCACCCGTCAGCAACACCGCCAGCCGGAACAGTGACCGGTACTGCGCCTGGTACAAATCGGACAGAGCCGGCCAGATGTCCCGCTGCGTGGCCGGAGCGCCCTTGCGCTCCCCTCCTCGCCTGCGCAAGGACGCCACCGGCCCGCAGGGCGCCGGGCTGGGCTCACCGCTTCGGGTCACCGGTGCTGCCCATCCAGACTCCAGGCTTGGGTGACAGTCCTGACCCCGTTGGATCCCCCGGCAGCTGGCCCACATCCAGGTACCTCTAGGAACAAACAAGAAGCTATTTTTCCTGATCTAGGCACTCTAGGCGAGCACAGATAGGAAGTAAAGAGCATGAATTAAGATGAACTAAGAAGAGAGGTGCAGTTCCTTGTCGTTAGCTCCCCGCAGGAGGGCTAGACTCTTCTGTCTTCTTCGGGTAAGGATGGTCACGTGGCCGGTGGCGGGACTAGCACCGGCTCGCGGGAAGGACGGTCACATGGCCGGTGAGGACTGGCGGCGGCTCGCCGATTACGTCGTCGCACGTCGGGTCGAGCTAGGCATGCGGGACAGGCGGGCATTTGCCGAGGCGACCGGGGTGACCGAGCGGACGCTGGGAAAGCTCGAGAACGGCCAGCGGGTTTCCCCCAGCACCCTCGGTATGGTCGAGAACCGGCTCGACTGGGCCCCGGGCTCGTGCCGGCGGATACTGGCTGGCGGGGAGCCTACCGTGGGGTCGCCGAGCCTCGGGCATGCCGAGTATGAAGACCCGACGCTGTGGCACATCGCCAGCACTCCGGGGCTGCCCCCCGACGTGGTTCGCGGCCTCGTCGCCCTCGCCCGGAACTGGCGGCAGGGCAACGACGGCACAGACGAGCAGGCCCGGCGGCGCGCTTGACCGCCGGCCGCCCGGCCGGCTGCCTTCCCCCCGCAGGCAGCCCGGGGCTATAACACGCACGGCCAGGTCATCTCCCTCAGAAGCCGGGCTCGCTGGGTGCCCAGCGAGCCAACGGCAGCCAGGCCCGGAATCGGCGTAAGTCCTAGCCTTCCGCGCACGGGCGGCCACCCAACCTCCGAGAGCACCTGCTCGCCAATCGCCATGACCGGCGAGATTCTCATGCTGACCCGGGGCGAGCCCTGCCAACGCACTTTCTGGCCACCGATCGCCCTGATCACCGCCAACGTCATCACGCTCCGCTGACGAGCTCACCCTCACCTCTGCGATGGGGAACAGCCATGAGTGCAGGATGCGCGCCTGCTGACGGAACCCATCGTCGGCGACTGCTGGCGCTGGCCGTGGTGACCATCGGCATCGGCTACAGGTGGCCGGCCTGACCCGAGCATCGCGAAAGCCCATCCCTGCAGGCAGGACGACCTGAGCCACGCGGGTCATCACTTGGACCAGGGCGCCAGCGCCGCGATTACTGCATGCGGTTGCTGTATTTTGCTGCTGTACACCTTTGCACAGGAATTCCAAATATTGGTCTGGCCTGGGTGGGCGCAACTGGGTTCGAACCAGTGACCCCTCGCTTGTAAGGCGAGTGCTCTACCACTGAGCTATGCGCCCGCACGCCCGCCCCGCGGGACTCCGATCCGGCTCAGCGTACCGAGGACCCTGAACTCAGGACAGCGGCGCCTGCACCGGGTGCTGAACGCCGCTCCGTCCCAGCACCCGCTCCAGCGCCAGGGCGACCTCCTCGGACAGCCCGGGCGCCTGCCCGTTGTCCAGATTCACCACGGCCACCTCCGGCGACGAGGCGACAAGACCGCACTCGCGGCACTCCACCTCCCCCAGCCGGCGCACCAGCCGGACACTGCCGCACTGGCCGCAGTGGTCGAGGTCGTCCGTCCAGTCGTGGGCGCCCTGGCAGCCCGGGCACACCAGCACCTGCTGGTCGCCCCGGACGCCGCGCTGCCACGGACTGTGCCCACGGGCAGGGTCGGTCTGCCGTGTGCCACAGCGATAGCAGGGCATACTGGCCTGCTCCTCCGCTGCTCCCCCCGCGGCCCCTGCCCCGCCTAGCCCAGAGCGGCGAGCGCCTTCTGGTACTCGGCGATGTCACGCGCCTCGGGGATGGGGTTGACAACCTTCCAGCGGACCACGCCGGCCTTGTCGATCACGAAGGTGCCGCGCAAGGCAACGCCCCGGTCCGCGTCGAACACACCGTAGAGGCTGGCTACCCCACCATGCGGCCAGAAATCCGACAGGAGTCCGAATTGAAACCCCTCTGTGTCCGACCATTTGCGAAGCACGAACGTGGAGTCGACGGACACCGTCAGCAGCTCGGTGTCGTCCCGCGTCACCTCGGGGAAGTTGTCGCGCAGCGCGAATAGCTCGGTACTGCACACGCCGCTGAACGCCAGCGGGTAGAACACGAGCACCACATTCTTGGTGCCCCGGAAGCTTGACAGCCGGACGGGCTCACCGTGCTGGTTCCTCAGCTCGAAATCGGGGGCCTCCTGGCCGACCTCGACCGCCATGCGCTGGTCCTTTCGCCGGAGATGCGCAGAACTGATGCGCCCAGTCTGCCACCGGGCGCTGCTCCCCTTGGACCGGAGGTTCAGCGGCGGGCTTTGGGCGCCACCAACCGCGTCCCGAGCCAGTCCCGGCCCGCGCTCAGGCTGGAGGTCTGGGACAGCCCGGCGGTGGGCGCCGCCTCGCCGATCTCGCTCGGCTCCACGTGGTTGTCCCGGCCCGCCTTCGGCGTCAGCAGCCAGATGTACCCGCCGTCGGCGAGCGGTGTGAGCGCGTCTACCAGGGCGTCGACCAGATCGCCGTCCCCGTCCCGCCACCACAGCAGGACCACGTCGACCACGTCGTCGTAGTCCTCGTCGACAAGCTCGGTGTCCTTCTGCCGACTGATCGCGTCCCGCAACTGCTCATCGCAATCGTCGTCGTAACCGATCTCCTGCACCACCTGACCTGGCTTTATGCCAAGTCGCTCGGCCAGGCCCTGTTGATCTTGCGCCTGGCGCGCGGTCGCGCTCACTGACTCCTCCTCAAATCCCGGCACTGCTTGCCGCACAGTCCACACTGGGTCGGCCCCCTGCGCAAGTGCCCACGGCCCCCGATATCAAATCCGCCCCGTCGTCCGGAACCTTCCCGTTTCCCGGGCAGTTCACCCGAGGTAGGAAAGCCTGACCTGTCTGTCCGTATTGTCCACATTGAGGTCGACCAGGGCCACCGACTGCCAGGTGCCCAGCGCCATCCGGCCGGCCAGCACCGGGATCACCAGGAACGGAGTGACCAGGGCGGGCAGCACGTGCGACCGCCCGTGCCCGCGCGACCCGTGCGCGTGCCGCCACCGGTCGTCGGCGGGCAGCAGTTCCGCCAGGGCCGCGAGCAGGTCGGCGTCGCTGCCCGCGCCCAGCTCGATCAGCGCCAGCCCGGCCGTGGCGTGCGGAACGAACACGTGCAGCAGCCCGTCTCCCCCGCCGGCCGCCCGCCCGGTGAACTCGGCACAGGCCGGGGTGATGTCGTGCACACCCTCGCGCCGTCCGGTCTGGACCCCCACAACTTCACTCTTCATGCCAAACGACTGTGTCAACGACCCCCCGCTCCCGCAACCGGGCCCTGCCTGGCCGGCCTGACCCGGGCACGGCCAGCTACCGGCTGCCCTTCTTCCGCGCGGGCCCGGCCTTGGCGGCGGCGCCTCCGGCGCCGCCGCTGCGCGAGCGCCCCTTGCCTCTGCCCTTCCCGGCCTCGATCACGGCATCGGGTCCGGGGAACACCAGCAGGGTCCGCCCGTCGTCGAACCTGACCAGGTAGGGCGGAGCGCCCGCCTGGCCCTTCACCTCGACGATCTCCCCCATCCGGTCCGGGTCGCCGACAGTGTGCCCGCGAATGTGGAGCCGGTCTCCTACCACTGCCTGCATAGCCCCTGCCTCTCTTCGTTGACGGCTCCGCCGCCTCACATAGCCTGAGGGTTGTGACCTCGTGCGCACTCTCGGGTGTACCCAGCCTGGCCCGATGAGCCATCCTCGGCCAGGCCCAGATTCGGCGCGCCATCGCCGAGATGCGCGCCCGGAGCCCAGGTACCAGAATTGGTCTGGACAACCCCTGAACTGCGGGGGCGGCGACCGGCCACCCCCGTCCCCGTGGGCGGCGACCCGCCGCCCATCCGCGCGGAAGGCGGGATGACCCGTGGCTGCTGGCCGCCAGCGTTTCTCGATCATCAGCGACGGGCTGCCCACCCAGCTGCCTGACATCGACCCGGACGAGACCAGGGAGTGGGTCGACTCGTTCGACACCGTGGTCAAGACCCGCGGCCGGGCCCGCGCCCGGTACGTCATGCTGCGGCTGCTGGAACGCGCCCGCGAGCAGCAGGTCGGCGTGCCCGGCCTGCGCAGCACCGACTACATCAACACGATCCCGCCCGAGCGCGAGCCCTGGTTCCCCGGTGACGAGTATGTGGAGCGCCGGATCAGGGCCTACATCCGGTGGAACGCCGCGGTCATGGTCTCCCGCGCCAACCGGGCCGGGCTGGGCGTCGGCGGCCACATCGCCACCTATGCGTCGGCGGCCAGCCTGTACGAGGTCGGATTCAACCACTTCTTCCGCGGCAAGGACCACGGCGAGTCCGGCGACCAGGTGTTCTTCCAGGGCCACGCGGCGCCGGGCATCTACGCCCGCGCCTTCCTTGAGGGCCGGCTGACCGAGCAGCAGCTTGACGGCTTCCGGCAGGAGCTGTCCCACCCCGGCGGCGGCCTGCCCTCCTATCCGCACCCCCGGCTGATGCCGGAGTTCTGGGAGTTCCCCACCGTGTCCATGGGCCTGGGCGCCATCGACGCCATCTACCAGGCCAGGTTCAACCGGTACCTGCTGGCCCGCGAGATCGCCGACACCAGCCGGTCCCGGGTATGGGCGTTCCTGGGCGACGGCGAGATGGACGAGCCCGAGGCCCTCGGCGCGATCGGCGTCGCCGCCCGGGAAGAGCTGGACAACCTGACCTTCGTCATCAACTGCAACCTGCAGCGGCTGGACGGCCCGGTCCGCGGCAACGGCAAGATCATCCAGGAGCTTGAGGCGGTCTTCCGCGGCGCCGGCTGGAACGTGATCAAGGTGATCTGGGGCCGGGACTGGGATCCGCTGCTCGCCCAGGACGTGGACGGCGTGCTGGTCAACAAGATGAACACCACCCCGGACGGCCAGTTCCAGACCTACGCGGTGGAATCCGGCGCCTACACCAGGGAGAACTTCTTCGGCGGCGACCCGCGGCTGCGGGCCATGGCCGACCAGCTCACCGACGACCAGATCCGCAACCTGTCCCGCGGCGGGCACGACTACCGCAAGGTGTACGCGGCGTTCAAGTCCGCCGCCGAGCATTTCGGCCAGCCGACCGTGATCCTCGCGCACACGATCAAGGGCTGGACGCTGGGCCCGGACTTCGAGGGGCGCAACGCCACCCACCAGATGAAGAAGCTCACCGTGGCCGAGCTGAAGGCCTTCCGCGACCGGCTGTACCTGCCGATCCCGGACGAGGCGCTGGAGGACGGCCTGCCGCCCTACTACCACCCGGGCGAGGACTCCGACGAGATCACCTACATGCGTGAGCGCCGGGCCGCGCTCGGCGGCTACCTGCCCAAGCGAGTGGTCCGCGCCAAGCCACTGCAGCTGCCGGCCGATTCGGTCTACGACGAGCTCAAGCGCGGATCCGGCAAGCAGACGGTGGCCACCACCATGGCGTTCGTCCGGCTGCTCAAGGACCTGATGAAGGACCCGTCGATCGGGGCCAGGTTCGTGCCGGTGATCCCGGATGAGGCCCGCACGTTCGGCATGGACTCGCTGTTCCCGACGGCGAAGATCTACTCCCCGCACGGCCAGGCCTACGAGGCCGTCGACCGGGCGCTGCTGCTGTCCTACAAGGAGTCCGAGCAGGGCCAGATCCTGCACGAGGGCATCAGCGAGGCCGGCGCGATGGGCTCGGTGATCGCGGCCGGCACGGCCTACGCGACGCACGGCCAGCCGATGATCCCGGTGTACGTGTTCTACTCGATGTTCGGCTGGCAGCGCACCGGCGACCAGATGTGGGCGCTCGGCGACCAGCTGGGCCGCGGCTTCCTGCTCGGCGCCACGGCCGGCCGGACCACCCTGGCCGGGGAGGGCCTCCAGCACAACGACGGCCACTCGGTACTGCTCGCCTCGGTCAGCCCGGCCTGCGTCAGCTACGACGCGGCCTGGGCCTACGAACTGGCCGTCATCGTCCGGGACGGGCTGCGCCGGATGTACGGCTCGTCCGAGGAGTACCCGCACGGCGAGGACATCTTCTACTACCTGACCGTCTACAACGAGCCGTACCTCCAGCCCGCGATGCCGGACGGCTACCCCGGCGGCACCGAGGCGCTGGAGCAGGACATCCTGCGCGGGCTGTACCGGTACGCGGCGGCGCCGGATGTGCCCGCGCCGGACGGG
>DATDGI010000184.1:0-2713 GCA_036522155.1 Streptosporangiaceae bacterium | reverse complement strand
TCGCGGTACTTGCCGCGCGGGAACGCGATCGCGGCGCCGTCCCCGCCCCGGGCCGCGGCATCGACCGGCGGGCCACCGGGGAACCCCATCCCCAGCAGCCGGGCCACCTTGTCGTAGGCCTCGCCCGCGGCGTCGTCGATGGTGGCGCCGAGCGGCACCACCTCGCTCGCCACGTCCGGCACCAGCAGCAGCGAGGAGTGGCCGCCGGACACCAGCAGCGCCACCACCGGCTGCGGCAGCGGGCCGTGCTCCAGCTGGTCCACCGCGATGTGCGCGGCCAGGTGGTTGACCGCGTACAGCGGCCTGCCGAGCGCCAGCGCGTACGCCTTGGCCGCGGCCACGCCCACCTGCAGCGCCCCGGCCAGCCCCGGCCCGGCGGTGACGGCGATCGCGTCCACCTGGGCCAGCGTCACCCCAGCGGTGGCCAGCGCCCGGTCCACCGCGGGCACCATCGCCTCCAGGTGGGCCCGGCTGGCCACCTCCGGCACCACCCCGCCGAACCTGGCGTGCTCGGCCACGCTGGAGGCGATCGCGTCCGCCAGCAGCTCGTGGCCGCGCACCAGGCCTGCCCCGGTCTCGTCGCAGGACGTCTCGATGCCCAGCACCAGTGGCGCGGTCACCGCACCGGCTCCCTGGGACCCGCGTCGCCCGGGACCGTCTCCCGGCACATGACCAGCGCATCGGCCCCGGACGGCTGGTAGTACCCGCGGCGGAGCCCGATCTGGGCGAACCCGAACTGCCGGTACAGCCGCTGGGCGCGCTCGTTGTCCACCCGGACCTCCAGGCAGACCTCGCCGCTGCCGCGGCGGCGCGCCTCGGCCAGCAGGCCGGTCAGCAGCGCAGTGCCGATCCCGTTGCCCCAGCGGTCCTGGCTCACCCCGATCGTGAGCACGTCCGCCTGGCCGCCCCCCGGCGCCAGCAGCCCCGCGTAGCCGGCCAGCACGCCGTCATCCTCGGCCACCAGGTAGTACCGGCCGGTCCCGGCCAGCTCGCCCGCCAGCATGTCCGCGGACCAGGCCTCGTCGCCGAACAGGGCCTCCTCCAGCCGGGCCACCGCCGCCAGGTCACGGCCGGCCATGGGGCGCAGCCGCACGCTCATGCCGGGGTCACCCGCTTGGGCGGGCCGGGCACCCGGGCGTCGGGCCGGCGCAGGTAGAGCGGGTCCGGCGGGGCCAGCGGGGTACCCGCCGCCAGTCGTTGCGCGGCTAGATCGGCGAGCGTGGCGGCGGCCGGGTAGCGTGGCGCGATCGGGTCGCCCAGCAGGCCCGGATACAGCGCCGGGCCCTCGCCCGCGGTGGGCAGGCCGGCCGGCAGCGAGGCCGGGGCGGCCACGGCGGGGCCGGACAGCCGCTCCCCGGTGGCCGAATAACGCGCCCAGTAGACCTCGCGGCGGCGGGCGTCGGTCGCCACCAGGAACGGGCGCCCCGCCGCGGCCGCGTCGGCCGCGATCACGTCCAGCGTGCAGATGCCGTAGGCGGGGATGCCCAGCGCGCTGGCCAGCACCCGGGCGGTGACCAGGCCGGTGCGCAGCCCGGTGTAGGGGCCGGGCCCGGACCCGGCCACCACCGCGGTCAGGCTGGCCAGGTCGGCGCCCGCTTCGGCCAGCACCTTCTCGATGCCCGGGGCGAGCAGCTCGCCCTGCCGCCGGGCGTCCAAGGTGGCCGCCTGCGCCAGCACCCGGGTGCCGTCGTGGACGGCCACCGTCACCGCCGGGGTCGCGGTGTCGAAGGCAAGCAGCAGCACGGTTGCCCAGCGTAAGGCATCAGCGGCAGTGCGCCCGTCCGCGCTAGCGCAGGTGCGGCAGGATGTCCCGGGCGGCGGCGACGGCGGCCGCCTGCAGCTGCGGCGCGGCGGTGGGGGTATAGCCGCCGCGGCGGCCGGCCGGGCCCTCGGACACGACCGTGATCAGCACGTTGCGGTCCCGCACCACCACGGTGACCAGGTTGGTGGGACCCGCCCGTGGCGCCTGGACCGCGGCGAACGCGCTGCTGCCCAGCCCCGGGATCTGGCTGAGCACCGCCCGTGGCAGGTGGGTGGCCTTGAGCGGGTGGGTCAGCTGCTGCCCGGCCTGGGCGTAGGCGTCCCTGGCGGCGAAGGTGGCGCTGCCGTCCCCGGTGGCCAGCCCGCTGGGCGCGTAGGCCTGCACGGTCACTTCCAGCACCCGGTACAGCGGTTTGGCGTCCAGCGTCCAGTCGCACAGGCTCTGCGCACTGCCGTCGAGCGACCTGGGGGCCACGGTGCGGCGGTGGCCGGGCAGGTAGGCCTGGAGCGTGGCCGGCGTCACCGCGGTGCAGGCATCGGGCGCGGTCCTGAACTCCCCCGGCAGGAACGTGGTGACCAGCGAGCCGGCCGACGGCTTGGGGGCGGGGTGCTGGAGCAGTTCATAACCGACCGCGGTCGCGATGAGCACCACGACGATCAGGGCCCCGCCCCAGATGTACTTCTGCCGCGCCCGCCGGGCCCGGGCCGCGGCCCGCGCGCTGCGGGTCGGGGGCTGGCCATCACCGGCTGGGGCCGGACCGTCCGCCGGTCCCTGGCGGCCCCGCAGCCGCCGCTGTTCCCGCTCGTCCTGGTCGGCCCAGCGCGGCACGATCCCAGGCCCGGCCCACGGCGGGTATTCCTCGCCGTCGGCCGGGTCAACGTCCGGCCAGCCCCGGCGGGGCCGGCTGGAGGTGGGCATCCGCCCAGGCCGCGGGGGTGGCGGCCCCTGCTG
>DATDGI010000183.1:0-4005 GCA_036522155.1 Streptosporangiaceae bacterium | reverse complement strand
GCGACAACGACTCCCATGATGGCAGTGACGGCCGTGACCGTCACCGGCAGGAGGAACCTGGGCCGGCGCGACGAGCGCCTTTTGCCGGGTTTCCGCCTCCGGTGCTCTGACAAGGCAGTCCTTCCGTCGGTCAAGCACGCTGGGCGGAATGCCCGGCGTACGGACCGCTGCGGGGCAGGGCAGCGTTTCGCATGATGGCGGACCGGCATTCACGCCGTCCGTTGCCGCTAGCGCAGCGGGTGCCGGCGGACGCTCCGGTCGCCGAGGCCATCGGCGACACATTGCCAGAGCCAGACAGGAGATTCGCTCGATTCGCCCGAAAAAGCTGTGTCGGTAAGCCCGCGGGCGCCGGGCTGCGTGGCATGGCACGGAGCTGGCGCCCGTGCATGTCCCCGGTGCCAGGTGAGCCAACCCGGTCAAGGCGCGGGTTGTATCGTCCGGTTGTCCGGGGCGGCAGCGTGATCGGGATGATTGTGCCGGGCTCCCACGTGCCTCTCCGGATACGCGGCTCAGAGCCGGTCGTCCTGCTGGTGGCGGATGGCGGCGGCGATGTCCTCGGCGTCGACGCCGTGGAAATGCAGATGCACCTCCTGGGCCGGGGCGATCGCTGCCCGCGTGCCTGGGAGCGGCTCAGAGCGCCACGGCACCGCGGGGGTGATGCGGTGTACCACCCGGGGCGGTTCTGGCCGCCGCTGGCGCAGCCGGTAGGCGCCGTAAGCCACCAGGCCGCCGGCGGCCAGGCCGAGGAGGACGGCGGCGGCGATGATGAGCGCGTGGACGAGCGCGGTCAGCGCGGCGGCCACCGCCGGGCCTAGCAGGGCCACGGCGAGGAGCACCAGCAGCACGGGCCCGGCCGGGCCGCCGTCGCGGCCGTGAGTGTGGGCGCCGTCAGGTATCCCATGACTGTCCTCCTGGGTGTAGCGGGCGGCGGCCTGGCGGCCGTCGCGGATACGGAACGCGAGCCGGTGGACGGTGCGGGAGCCGCGCCGCTGGACCCGGCGGCGGCCTTTGCACCTGGGGGCAGACCGTCCGGCGGGCCTTGCCGCGGGCGATGTTGCCGTGTCCGCCGCAGCGAGGGCAGCGGCCGAACGGGGCCAGGTACAGCCACCCCATCCGCAACGCGAGGGCGGCGATGATGGCGAGGATTCAGGTGGCGTTCACGGCCGCTCACCCACTGCCGTTGCATCAGGCGGCACCAGCTGAGTAGCCGGCGCCGTATCCGGCGCCATACCCGGCCGCGTGGCCGGCGGCGTAGCCCCCCTGGTAGCCGCGGTCATACTCCGCCCGGTGGCCGGCCTTGTACATGCGGCAGGGCAGGCGGGTGCAGAACTCGTCCTGGCAGGTGCCGTCGTTACCGCGGCAGCGGAGAGCCACCAGGGGCGGGACCGGGCATGCCTGGATGCCCTCCCGGGTCCGGCGGATTATCGGCATGCATGTGGTGCTGCGCCGGGCTGGGCTCGGCGGGCTCGTGTCCGTGTGCCGTGCCCTCCACGGAGTCCACTCGCCCACGGTTCCGGCTAGCTGCGATGTCGTCCGGCGCGGCCGGCGCCGAGTCGTCCGGACCCGGCTCCTGCGTTGCCGACGATTCCCGCGCTGCCCTCGGTGATGTGAGGGCCGACAGGGCGAGCGCTGCGGCCGGTGGGATGGTCACCAGAGCGGGCAACTGGTAACGCCACGAGAACTGGTAGATGTCGGCCGTGAACAGCAGTCCGAGTCCGACAGCGAGCCAAAGCAGGCAGGCCAACTGCTGACCCGAGCGACGCGCCCGGCCGACCCCAAGGCCCGCCACGAGCGCGAGGATCACGCAGGCGAGAAGGACCGGGCCCGGTGTGTACCCAACGGAAAGCTGGTAGCGGCGCAGCACCTGGGCCAGCGGACGATTGATCACCGGGCCGTGGCCCTCCCACCGGTGAAACAGCGACAGGCTGACGCGGGTGAAGTAAAGCGGGAACGAGGTCCGGAACTGCCAGCGTGCGATCGGCAACTCGCCCGGCTTGTGGTCCCGGCCCCAGCTCAGGAATAGCCGCACCAGTGACCCACCAACCGCCCTGGCGACGGCCAGCGGCTGCTGCGTGACCGCTCTTTTGACAAAGTCGTCGAGCACCTGGCTGGTCGTCTCACCGTTGGGCGGCCGGTAGGTCACGAGCGGGCTCGTCGTCCCCAGCGCGTAACCCTGGATGAGCGATCCGCCGCGCGGCTTGACCACGCCCGGCGGCGGGCACAGCGGCCGCTCATACGACGGCAACGACAGCCGGGCGCACGTCACCGATGCCGCCACCCGTGCGTAGAGCCCCGTCGAGACCGCCGCCGAGGGCGCGGCGAAGGCGGCATAGCCGATCACCGGCAGGACGAAGGCCGCCAGCAAGGCCGCGGCCGTCATCAGACGCGGGACGAACCGGCGTCCCGCGGCCAGCACACAAAACAGGAGCCCAGCCAGCACCAGCCATAGGCCGACGTACCGCGTGAGCGCTGCCGCCGCGAACGACACCCCGGCGAGCGCCGCAGTCACCGGATTCGGGCGGGAGCGCCACAGCAGCAGCGCGATCCCGAGCACGACGAAAAACTGGAACAACGGTTCGGACATCACCATCTGCTCGATGAGCAGCTGCAAGCCATCAAGCAGCACCGGCCCGGCGGCCAGGGCAGCCATCCACGGCTTGACGCCACGGCGCAGCAGGACGGCGTAGATCAGCCCCGCGATAGTGAGCCCGAGCACATGGTTGAACGCCGCGAGCGCGGCCAGGTCGTGGAACGCCCCCAGCAGAAGGCGCACGGCGAACGGGTACCCCAGTGGGTCCGGCTCGGCCAGAGTGAGCCGGTATTTGCCCAGATAGCCCACCGAGTCGTAGTAGAGGATCGCCGGCTGATAGGCCACCTGGGCCATGACGCGCAGCAGCACGCCCAGCGTGAACAGCAGGGCGAACAGCCAGTGCCGTCGCAGCGTCGCGCGTACCATCACACCGTTCCGGCGCCAGTCGCCCGGCTCGTCCGCGCCCGGTGGCAGGCCGACTTCCCTGTCCTGCCGGGAAGCGCGGGTCACCATAGCGCCCGAGTCTAACGGCGGGCGGGCGACGGTCCCGAGATCCGCTACTACCCCCCTCAGTGGCACGCGAGCCACGCCGGCAGCGGTGTCTGCTCAGGTCAGCGGAGGCGGACGGAACCGAACCCGCCGACGGCGCAGGGCGCGCCGTCCTTTTACCACCGGCCAGGTCTCCTCCCGCCACCGGGTGATCGCCGCCTCATCCCGATCCGCGGCCTGCCGGGCCGGGACCTGCACACTCCACCCGATCCGTGCAGCAGCAGATCCAGCCCGGCCAGCGTGTAATCGACGCCGAACCGGCGGCGGACAACCTCAGCGATGCGGGCCAGCGTCCAGCACTGGTCCTCATCCCACCCCCAGGCGGCCGGGCCAGCATCCAGCACCATCCAGCTCACGCAGCTGAACCGCGGTCAGCTTGCACCGCGCCCCACCCGCGCCCTTGGAGGCCAGCGCCGCCCGGCCACCGGTCGCCAGCGCCCGCCGCCACCGGTTTCGCCGACATCCGCGAGACCCGAAAGTGCTTCGCCACCTCCCGGTCACTGGCTCCCGCCTCGATTAACCCGGCCGCCGCCAGCCGCACCTGCTCCCGGCGGGCCCGCTCAGCCGCGGTCAGCCCACCACCATCGGGATACCTCATCCCTCCGGCATACCGCACGACACGCCCGCCGTCACCAGGCAGTCACCATGCCATTAATGATCTTTAGCGGCGGGTGTAGAGGATGAGCCAGATGCCGGTGACATCCCAGCGATGGACCTGATGGAAGCCCAATCCGGAGAGCACCGGCACGTTGCCCCGGTCGGCGCCGGTTTCCACCCCCCACAGCCGGGTGACGGTGGCCAGCCGGCTCCGTACCGCCGCGGTGGGCGCGTCGGTGGCCAGCAGATGCCCGGCGCTGATCGCGGTCCGGCCCAGCCCGGCGTCCCGCAGATCCCGGTAGCCGGCCGGGTAGGCGGCCTCGAACTCA
>DATDGI010000182.1:0-6666 GCA_036522155.1 Streptosporangiaceae bacterium | reverse complement strand
GGCCCTGGCAGCCCGGCCCGGTGGCCGCCTGCCGTCGTGGTCTGGTCAGTCATCGGGATGGTTCCTCATCTGCTGTCGCTGCGGCGGCTGGCAATAAAAAACCCCTCGTGCCCAGCGGGCAGTCGAGGGGAGCGCGTGGGGGCTGGTCAGCGACCCACGCGCCGGCGAAGTACGATAACGCGGCCACAAGGCACGTACCCCACTGTGGCCTACCGTGCCCGGCCCGTCAACTTGAGAGCATTTCTGTCTCGGCATGTGAGACGCCGGACCGGTCAGCAGGCGGCGGCCTGCGCCGCACCCGTTACCCCGCTGGCCGTTCCGGTGGCGGCCTCGCTCCCGGCCGTGGGACCGGCGGCGCTCCCGGCCGTGGGGCTGGCGCCGCTCCCGGCGTCCCCGGCGCCGCCCGCGGCGGGCCCGGAAGCCCCGGAATCGCCGGGCGGCGTGCCCGGCCCGCCGGCCGGCTCCGGCCCGGCCGGCGCCTGGTAGACCTCGACCCGCGCCCCGCCCTGCTCCTTGGCCCGCGACATGGCCAGGTCGGCCCGCCGCCACACCTGGCCGGGCTGGCTGCGGCCGGCAAAGGCGACCCCGACGCTGGCGGTCAGGCTGACATCGCGGTCGGCGGCCAGGAACGCGGGCGCGGCGACACCGCGGGCGAGCCGCTGGGCCATGTCCACCATCTCGTCGCCGCTGCCGGTGCTCTCGATGAGCACGGCGAACTCGTCGCCGCCCCACCGCGCCACCGTGTCCTGCGGCGGCACCGCCGCGCGCAGTCTGCGGGCGACCTGGGCCAGCAGCACGTCCCCCGCGCTGTGGCCGAACTCGGCGTTCACCGAGGTGAAGTGATCCAGGTCGATCAGGATCACCCCGCGCAGGGCAGGCGGCGCCGGGGCCGCGCCCGCGGCCGTCCCGGCCTCGGCCCGGGCCCGCTGCTCGGCGTAGGCCCGGTTCGGCAGCCCGGTCAGCCCGTCGTGGAAGGTCAGATGGGTGACCTGGCGGCGCAGGGCCACCTGCGCGCTCACGTCCTTGGCGGTGACCAGCAGATACGTCGGCCCGCCCGGTTCGCGATAGCGCGAGACCGTGGACTCGACGTGCCGCCAGGTGCCGTCCGCGGCCCGGACCCGGCACGGATAACGGCCGACCCGGTCCCCCGCTTCGGTCACCGCGCGCCGGACCGCCCGGGTGCCGCCCGCCCGGTCCTCCGGATGCAGCAGGTCGGACAGGGGCGTGCCGAGCAGGCTGTCCGGCTGGTAGCCATAGCCGGTCGCGGCCCGGCTGGCGTACCTGATCACCCCGCCCAGGTCGCACAGCAGCACCACATCGCTGGTGCGGTCGGCCAGGTCGCGGAACCGCTCGCGGGATTCCTGCCAGATCCCGGCCGCGGTGTTCTCCCGCCGCAGCAGCCCGGCCAGCCGCAGCGCCAGCACGGCCAGTGTGCTGCCCGCGACCGCGCCGACCACCGGCCGGTCGACGCTCTCGCCGGTCAGCGCCCAGACGACCAGCACCGCCGCGGCCAGCCCCGCGGCCGTGGTGGCGGTGGCGGCGGCCGCGGCGGGCACGGAGGGCGACGCCCCGGACGGCCGCCGGGAACTCCGGGCGAGGCGGCCGCGCAGCAGCGGGCCGGTCCACCGGCCGTCCCCGGTCCAGGGCGCGCAGCCGAGCAGCACCAGCCCGGCCGCCTGTACCAGCAGCGCGGCCAGCCCGGGCGGCATGCCCATGGTGCGGGCGCCGACCGCCAGCGAGTCACCGGCGGCGATGAGGAGCACGGCGAGACAAGGCACAGCGCCCCGCCGCCCGGCCGCCGCGGCCAGCGGCAGGCAGGCGCCGAGCAGGACCAGATCGGCGAGCGGGTGGATCAGTTCCACGGTGAAGGTGGCCGGCCCCAGCCCGGCCCGCAGGAACACCATGCGGTAGACGGCGACCCAGCCGATCAGGAACAGCGCGGAAGCCAGCACATACCCGTCCGCGATGCGGGCGGCGGTCCCGCCATGGCCCCGCAGCCAGCGGGGCGGGCCGGTGAACGGGCGCGCGCCGGCCGCGGATGGCTCGGCCGCGGACGCCTGTGCGCCCGCGGACGCCTGTGCTCCCGCGGCGGCAAGCCGGATCAGGCCGGCCGCCATCACCGGCACCGCCAGCAGCGACGGCAGGTCGCCGAACGACAGCGGGATGGCCGCGGCCGCCGCCGGGGCAGCCAGCAACTGCGCGGTGATCACACCCGCGCCCCATAGTGCGGCCGCGATCGCGAACCAGCGGTAAGCCCGCCGGATCGGCCCGGTGTAGCGGGCCGATCCCCTCCACAGGCTGACCGCCGCACCGGCCGCCGCTACTGTCCCAGCCGCTGTCCCCGCCTGCGAAGCCAGGCTCATCGCGATCCACCCGATGATTCCGGGCGCACCGATTCTCCTCTCGCCACATCCGCTCTCAAGACCCGCGGGGCTGGCTGGCACGGCCCGCCTTGTGGGCGTCGGCCTGCCGCTCAGTAACCGGGCCACAGCCCGTAGTGGACCCAGAAATATGGACCGAGCACCGCCTGGACCAGAGCGTCGTCGCATCGGCCAGGCAACGTCACAGGTGACGGTGAAACTCACTGTAGATGCCGTAGGTCACACTTCGATTGAGGAAGGGCCACCGGGCGGCAACTACCCGCTGTCGGTCAGTAGTGCCCGGTGATCACGTTCTGCAGCGGCTGCCCGGTGACGAAACGCTCGGCCTGCGCCCGCACGAAGACCAGCCCGCGCGCCACTGACACCGCGGTCGAGGCGGCCACGTGCGGGGTGATGAACACGCCCGGCGCCGTCCACAGCGGGTGCCCGGCCGGCAGCGGCTCCGGGTCGGTCACGTCCAGCGCCGCCCGCAGCCGGCCCGCACGGAGTTCGGCGACCAGTACGCCGGTCACCAGCAGCGAGCCCCGGGCCGCGTTGACCAGCAGCGCCCCGTCCTTCATCCGGGCCAGGAAGGCGGCATCGACCATCCCGATCGTGTCCGGGGTGACCGGGGCCAGGATCACCACCACGTCCGCCTCCGGCAGCAAGGCGGGCAGGTCGTCAAGGCCGGAAACGCCCTCCCGCGGCCGCCGGGCCACCCGGCGCACATCGACCTCGAACCCGGTCAGCCGCTGCTCCACCGCCGCCCCGATCGACCCATACCCCACGATCAGCACGGTCTTGGTGGCCAGGTTGCCGGTGAACCGGTAGCTCCAGCGCTCCCCGGCCTGCTCCCCCGCGAAGTACGGCAGGTCGCGTTCGGCGGCGAGGATGGCGGCCACCACCCACTCGGCGGTGCTGGCGTCGTGCACGCCACGGGCGTTGCACAGGATCACCCCGGGCCGCATGTGCGGCAGAAACCGGTCGATGCCCGCGGTCAGCGTCTGCACCACCCGCAGCTTGGGCAGATGCGGGATCACCTCGATCGCCACCGGTCCAGGGAAGAACGGCGGTACGTAGAACTCCACCTCGCCCGCGCCGTCCGGCAGCGGCCCTCCGTCCGGGGCCACCACCCGCACCTCGGCCCCGGGCAGCCCGTCCAGCGCTTGCGCCACTTCGGGCGCTGGTACCCAGAACAGCACGTCTAACCTCATCTTCGATGACCGGCCGGGAGAGGGCGGCACCGGGCTTGCCTGCCCGCCCGCGCTGAGACGCAACGTCAGAGCAACTCGCGCAGGCGCTCGGGGGTCAGCCCGGCCGCCCGCAGTATCGACGCCAGCGTCCCAGGACGGACTTCATCATGCAGGGGACGATCACAGTTCGGGAACCTGCGCGAACCTTGCAGTGGCTTCCCTTGATGCCGATGACCTCGAAACCAGCTTTCTCTAACGCACGGACGGTTTTGGCACCTGAAAGTACCGGCAGCCGCTTGTCACTCACGCGGACAGTCGGATCTCGACGGGCGCCACGATGGGCTCGGGGCCGTCAGGGGCTGGCTCGTCCTCGAAGTAGAGCTCGAGCGCTTCCCGCAGGTTGGCTAGGGCCTCGTCAATCGTCCGCCCCTGGCTGGCAACCTCGACGTCGAGGCACCGGGCCACGTACCAGTCACCGTCTTGGGTGATGGCGGCGGTCAGCCGGATCGTACGGCTCATGCCACCAGACTACTGGCCGAGCCGGGAAAGGATCAGCTCGCGGGCGCGGGCGGCGTCAGCCTGGCCGCGGGTGGCTTTCATGACCGCGCCGAGCAGGGCGCCGGCCGCGGAGGTCTTGCCTCCGCGCACCTTCTCAGCCACGTCCGGGTGGGCGGCGATGGCGTCCTCCACCGCGGCCAGCAGGGCACCTTCGTCGCTGACCACGGCCAGGCCGCGGGCCGCCACCACCTCGTCCGGCGAACCCTCCCCGGCCAGCACCCCCTCGATCACCTGGCGGGCGAGCTGGTCGTTGAGCGTTCCGCCGGCCACCAGCGCCGCCACCCGGGCCACCTGCCCGGGGGTGATCGGCAGGCTGGCCAGGTGGGCCCCTGATTCGTTGGCCCGGCGGGCCAGCTCGCCCAGCCACCACTTGCGGGCGTCGGCCGGCGCCGCCCCGGCCGCCACCGTGGCGGCGACGAGTTCCACGCCGCCGGCGTTATGAATCATCGAGAATTCGCGGTCGGACACGCCCCACTCGGCGATCAGCCGGGCCCGCCGGGCGGCGGGCAGTTCGGGCAGCGCGGCGCGGATCTGCGCCACCCATTCCCGCGACGGCGCCACCGGCACCAGGTCGGGCTCGGGGAAGTAGCGGTAGTCCTGCGCCTCTTCCTTGCTGCGGCCGGCCGTGGTCTCGCCCGTCTCCTCGTGGAAGTGACGAGTCTCCAGGGTGACCCGGTCACCGGCGTCAAGCACCGCCGCCTGCCGCTGGACCTCGAACCGCACCGCCCGCTCCACCGAGCGCAGCGAGTTGACGTTCTTGGTCTCGGTCCTGGTCCCCCACTCCGCCGCACCCCGCGGCGCGAGCGAGGTGTTGACATCGCAGCGCAGCGAGCCTTCCTCCATCCGGACGTCGGATACGGCCAGCGCCCGGAGCAGATCCCGCAGCTCGGTCACGTAGACCCGGGCCACCTCGGGGGCCAGCGCCCCGGTGCCGGGAACCGGCTTGGTCACGATCTCCACCAGCGGGATGCCGGCCCGGTTGTAGTCCACCAGCGAGTAGTCCGCGCCGTGGATGCGGCCGGTGCTGCCGCCCATGTGCAGCGACTTGCCGGTGTCCTCCTCCAGGTGGACGCGTTCGATGCCGACCCGCACCGGCCGGGAACCGCCGTCGGCGGCCGGGTCGTCCACCCAGATGTCCAGCCGGCCGTCGACGCACAGCGGCTCGTCGTACTGCGAGATCTGGAAGTTCTTTGGCATGTCCGGGTAGAAGTAGTTCTTCCTGGCGAACCGGCACCAGTCGGCGATGGTGCAGTTCAGCGCGAGCCCGATCCGGATCGTGTACTCGATCGCGGCCCGGTTCGGCACCGGCAGTGAGCCGGGCAGGCCCAGGCACACCGGGCAGACCAGGCTGTTCGGGTCGCCGCCGAACCGGGCGGGGCAGCCGCAGAACATCTTGGTCACCGTGCCCAGCTCGACGTGCGTCTCCAGGCCGATCACCGGCTCGTAGCGCGTGACCGCGTCGGCGAAGGGCACGAGTGTGGCGGTCATCTACCCCAGCCCCTTGGCCTCGTCCAGCAGCGGATGGCCGCGGCGGGTATCCAGGGCCGCCTCGACCGCGGCGCCGACCCGGTAGACCCGGTCGTCGGCCAGCACCGGTGCCATGATCTGCAGGCCAGCCGGCAGCGCGTCCTCGGCCGCCAGCCCGCAGGGCACCGACAGGGCCGCGTTGCCAGCCAGGTCGGACGGGATCGTGTACAGGTCGGCCACGTACATCGCGAGCGGGTCATCCACCCGCTCCCCGAGCGGGAACGCGGTGGTCGGGGTGGTGGGTGACACCAGCACGTCGGCCTGCTCGAACGCGGCCTCGAAGTCGCGGGTGACGAGCGTGCGGACCTGCTGCGCCTTGCCGTAGTAGGCGTCGTAGTAGCCGCTGGACAGGGCGTAGGTGCCCAGCATGATCCGGCGCTTCACCTCGGCGCCGAACCCCTGCGCCCGGGTCAGCGACATCACCTCTTCCGCGCTGCGCGTGCCGTCGTCGCCGACCCGCAGGCCGTAGCGCATCGCGTCGAACCGGGCCAGGTTGGACGAGCATTCGCTCGGCGCGATCAGGTAGTACGCGGGCAGCGCGTAGCTGAAGTGCGGGCAGGAGACCTCGATGACCTTGGCCCCCAGCGACTCCAGCAGCTCCACCGCCTCGCCGAACCGGGCCAGCACCCCGCTCTGGCACCCCTCGCCGGACAGTTCCGGCACCACACCGATCCTCAGCCCGGCCACGTCGGCCTGCCGGGCGGCGGCCACCACCGGCGGCACCGGCGCGTCCACCGAGGTGGCGTCGCACGGGTCGTGCCCGGACATCACCTCGTGCAGCAGGGCCGCGTCCAGCACGGTGCGGGCCAGCGGGCCCGGGCTGTCCAGCGAGGACGCGAACGCGACCAGCCCGTACCGGGACGAGCCGCCATAGGTGGGCTTGACCCCGACCACACCGCACACGGCGGCGGGCTGGCGGATCGAGCCGCCGGTGTCGGTGCCGATCCCGAGCGGCGCCTCGAAGCCGGCCACCGCCGCCGCCGACCCGCCGGAGGAGCCGCCGGGCACCCGGGAAAGGTCCCACGGGT
>DATDGI010000181.1:0-11840 GCA_036522155.1 Streptosporangiaceae bacterium | reverse complement strand
AAACGGCATGGCAGCACCTCCGTCTTCTCCCCGGTGGGTGTACCCAGCGGTCGGGCCGGGCAGCGGTGACGGGGCAACTGACCGGCACGGTCCAGGTCAGCGGGCCGGAGCGGGGGCGGAGCGGGCGGGGACGGCGGTCAGGGCAGCAGCGAGCGCAGCAGGGCCCGGGTGCGGACGGCGTCCTCGCCGCGCGCGTACTCCCCGGCCACGAAGTCGGTCACGCCCGCGCCGGCCAGCGCCCGGATCTGGCCGCCGACGGTCTCCTCGTCGCCGACGATGGCCAGGTCACCGGGCCCGTCCACGCCCTCGCGGTCGAGCATCGCCCGGTAGGACGGCAACGTCCCGTAGCCCTGGAACACCCGGGCCGCCCGCTCCCGCGCGGCGCCCGGATCATCGGTCACGCACACCGGCAGGAGGCAGACCACCCGCGGGGCCGGCCGCCCGGCGGCGCTGGCCGCGGCGGTGATCGCCGGCACGATGTGGTCGCGCACGGTGGCGGGCCCGGTCATCCACAAGATGGTGCCCTCCGCCTGCTCGCCGGCCAGCCGCAGCATCTGGGGGCCGAGCGCGGCCAGCAGCACCGGCACCCGGCCCTGGCCCCCCGTGCTCAGCCCGATGTGCGCGCTCACCGTCGTGCCGGTGACGTCCGCCGGCTGTCGGTCGAGCAGCGGCAGCAGCACGGCCAGGTACTCCCGCATATGCCGGATCGGCTGGCTGTAGTCGTAGCCGTACATGTCCTCGATCACGACCTTGTGCGACGTCCCGATGCCCAGCACCAGCCGGCCGTCCAGCGCGGCGGACGCGGTCAGGGCCTGCTGCGCCAGCGCCGCCGGGTGGCGCGGGTAGGTCGGCACCACCGCCGTGCCCAGCTCGATGCCGTCCACGCCGTGCCCGGCCACCGCCAGCGCGGTGAGCGCGTCCACGCCGAAGATGTTGCTCAGCCAGGCCGAGGCGAACCCGTCCCCGGCCGCGGCCGCCACCTGCTCGCGCAGCCGCCCCATCGGATCGGGCCCGGACGGCTCCCGCAGTGCCACGCCGATCCTCATGACCGCACCTCCCGGGCGTACGCCACTGCCACCTCCGCGGCCAGGGCGGCGTTGTCGGCGATTAGCAAGCGGTTGACCTCAATACTGCGCCCTCCGCTCAGTTCATGAACGATGGACAAAACGGCTGGCGTCACCGACTGCCCGGTCACCCCCTGGCGCCGGACCCGGCTGACCGCTTCCGCGATGATCGGCTCGATATCCAGGCCCGGCTCGGGCGGGCGGGCGAGCAGCAGCCCGGCACCGCCGTTGAGCAGCCAATGCAGTCCGGCGATCCGGGCCGCCTCGGCCGGGCTGGTGACGACCGCGGACACCGGCGGGCCGCCCCCGGCGCTGTAGAACAGCGGCAGCGTCTCCGTCCGCCAGCCGAGCACCGGGACCCCGAGGGTTTCCAGGAATTCGGCCGTGGCCGGGACGTCCAGGATGGACTTGGCGCCGGACGAGACCACCATCGCCGGGGTGCGGGCGAGTTGCGGCAGGTCGCTGGAGATGTCGAGGCTGCCGGCGAAGCCACGGTGCACGCCGCCGGTGCCGCCGGTGCCCATGAAGGCGATGCCGGTGGCCCGGCACACGGCCAGGGTGCCGCCCACGGTGGTGGCGCCGAGTGCCCCCTGCACCGCACAGGCGGCCAGATCGCGGGCCGCTACCTTGCGCGCGGATTCGCCGGCCGAGGCGAACCGCTCGAGCTCCGCCGCGGTCAGGCCGGCCTTGACCTGGCCGTCCACCACGCCCACGGTGGCGGGCACGGCCCCGGCGGCGCGCACCCGTTCCTCCGCGGCCAGCGCGACCGCCAGCCCCTGCCCGCCCGGGAAACCGTGCGCGACCAGGGTGGTCTCCAGTGCCACCACCGGGCCGCCGGCCGCGAGCGCCGCGGCTGCCTCCTCGGCGACCACCGGGCGGACGGTCATGGCATCGCTCCCATCTGGCTGACCGCGCGGGCCGCGGCGGCCAGGCCCAGGCTGATCCCGCCGGCCAGGTAGCCGGCCGCGAAGGCGTCACCGGCGCCGGTCGCGTCCACCGCGGCGGCCGGGGCCGCGGGATGCAGGACGCCGTCCACGGTCACGCCCCGCTCCCCCAGCTTCACCACCATGGCGGCGCCGGGCACCTGGCCGGCCAGGTCTGTCTCCTCTTCCGTGCCGAACACCACCTCTGGCCGCAGCGCGCCGAGCAGCTCACGGAAGGCGGCCACGCCATAGTCTCGCAGCACCGATGTGGAGGACAGATCCACGCTGACCCGCGGCAGGTACCGGGCGGCGGCCAGCGCCGCGCCCTGGACCGGCTGCCGCACCAGGCTGTAGGCGGGCAAGTGCAGCCAGGTGCAGCCGGCGAACCATTCCGGCCGGAGGGCCTCGGCGCTGAGCCGCGGACCCACGCCGCGGTCGGTCAGCATGGACCGCGACCGCCCACCGTCGGACAGCGAGACGACCACGCCGGTCCGGCCATCGAGCACCGGGCCCACCACGTCCACGCCCCGGCCGGTGAGGTCGGCCGACACCAGCCGGCCGGCCAGGTCGGCGCTCCGGGCCGCGACCAGCCGGGCCCGGCCGCCCAGCGCCACCACCCAGGCGGCGACGTTGGCGGCCTGGCCGCCCGCGCCGACCGAGGTGGCGGCGGGCGTGTCGGTGTCCGGCGCAACCGGGCCCGCGAGCGAGACCACGACGTCGAGGTGCGCGTCGCCGAGCACACAGATCATGCGGCCGGCTCCCGCCCGCGCGGCCGCTGGCCGGCGATGATCAGCGCAGGTGCGCCGGGTAGACCCCGGGCCGCCTGGTCTGCCAGATGGCTGCGCCCCCTTCCGCCCGCGTCACTGGCCCGCCGGGAACGGCTGGCCGGTCCCGGTCACGCACAGCCGCCGCAGGCTCTCAAGGTAGTACCCCCAGTTGAAGTTGTAGGTGCCGTAGGCGTCGTCGGGCAGCTCGACCGCGTACTCCTGCCAGAACCGCAGCCGGGTGCGGCCGTCGCAGCCGTCGCCGAGCTGGAACCGGAACCGGTTGTCCTGCCACGGCGGATGCCCGCCGATGCACACCCACTCAAGTTCCTGGCCGTCCGCTCGGCCGTGACCACGGTGGCGCCGAACACCCCCGACCAGCGGCAGCCCGGTGCGGGCACGGTGGCGTCCCGGCCGCTACGCTGAGCCTCCGCGGGCCCGCTTCCCGCGGGCCGCTTACGGGAGGATCCATGCCACTTTTCTCCAGCGGTCCCGACCCCGCGGCCGCCAACTGGGAGCCGCAGGCAGCCGACACACGGCTGGCCCACACCGCGGGCGCCGCGCCCGGCGGGGTGTTCACCTCCGACCTGTCGGTGTCCGAGTACGCCCTGCTCGGCGAGGCCGGTTTCGAGCCGCTCGGCTTCGTGGTGGGATCGTCGATCTACCACGTCGGGCTCCAGGTTGGCCGCTGGGGGCAGAACATGGAGCTGCAGGTACTCACCCAGGCGATGTACAACGCACGGGAACTGGCCATGGCCCGGATGCGCGCCGAGGCCGACCATCTCGGCGCCGACGGCATCGTCGGGGTCCAGCTCCGGCTGCAGATGTACGCCTGGGGCCAGGAGGTGCTGGAGTTCGTGGCCACCGGCACGGCGGTGAAGGCCATGGCCGGCACCGGCGCGCACAAGGCCCCGGACGGCCGGGCGTTCACCTCCGACCTGTCGGCGCAGGACTTCTTCCGGCTGCTCGCGGCCGGCGCGGTGCCGGTCGCGTTCGTGCTGGGGACCTGCGTGTACCACATCGCGCACCAGTCGATGATGCAGACGCTCCGGCAGGCCGGGACGAACCAGGAGATGCTCGTGTTCACCCAGGGTGTCTACGAGGCGCGGGAACTCGCGCTGTCGCGGATGCAGGCCGAGGCGGGCGCCGCCAGCGCGTCGGGCATCGTCGGTGTGAACGTCGCGGTGTCCAACCACGTCTGGGGCGAGCACGCCACCGAGTTCTTTGCCACCGGCACCGCGATCCGGCGGCTCGCCGACGAGCACCGGCTCCCGGACACCACGCCCCGGCCGACGTTCACCCTCACCCTGGACACCTGACTCCCCAGCCGGGCCACGCGCTGCCCGGCAGCGGCCCCGCGCTTCCCGGCAGCGGCCGCGCGCCTCCCGGCGGCGGTCGCATGCCGCCGGGCGGCCGCCAGCAGCCGGGCGGCCCAGGCGTACTCGGTCGCGAGCACCGCCAGGCCCGCCGCCATGGTCAGCAGGCCAGGCCCGGGAAGCACGAGCATGACCGCCCCACCGGCCAGCAGGCCGATGCCAGCCACGGTGATCCCACCGCGGCGGGCCCACCGCCAGAGCAGGGCGGTCATGCCGGACCCCAGCGGCGGAGCGAGCCGCACGGCCGCGCCGAACGCAGCGGAAGAGGAAGGCGTCGCGGTCATCCAGGGCTCCTTTCCGCCAGGATGCTGGCGCGGGAGGTTCGGCCAGCAGGCATCACGGTGATGCTGTTCCCTCATCCTGTTCCGTACCGCCGGGCCAGACAGGGGCAGGACCGCGCCGTCTTCGCCGCGCCGGCATTGCCAGTGCCCGGCAATGTGATGCCGCCCGGTTCAGTCCCGGGGGTACGGCCGGCCGGTTCAGCCCCGGGGGTATGGCCGGCCGGTTCAGCCGGCCAGCGGTATGGCCGGCCAGTCCAGCAGGCGGGCGCCCATGACGGCTACCTGCAGGGTCAGCGCGTCGGCGGGCCTTGCCGGATCCCGGCCGGTCAGGTCCTTGACCCGGGCCAGCCGGTAGGTGACCGCCCGCACCGACAGATGCAGATCCCTGGCCGCCGCCGCGGCGACACCCCCGTGCGCGAAATAGACCGACAGGGTGGCCAGCAGCGCCGCCGCGCCGCCGCGCGCGGTGTCCAGCGGCAGCAGCACGGTGCGGACCAGGTCGGCGATCGCCGTCCGGTCGCGCAGCAGCACCTGATAGATAAGCAGGTCGGCGGCGCGGGCAATCCGCTCCGGCAGGCCCAGCCGTTGCGCCACGTCGAGCGCGTCGGCCGCTTCCTCGTAGGACCGGACCACCCCGCTCGGGCCCGGGTACGACCGGCCGACCACGATCCGCCACCGCGGCTGGGCCCGGGCCGCCGGCCCGGGCCGCTCGGCGCCGGCCGCTGGGCGTGACGCTGCCGGGGCGGCCGGGCCGGGCGAGGCCTGGGCCAGCAGCCGGGCGAGGGCCCGCGCGACCCGGTCGGCCTCGTCCCCGGCGGTCGCTCCGATGATGGCCACCACCTGACCGCCCCGCGTCGCCACCAGTGACGGGGTGGGCGCCGCGGCGTCCGCGACGGCCGCCTCCACGCGCAGGCCAGCCGGGTAGCGGCTGCCGTCCAGCGGGACCGGGCCGGCCACCACCACCTGGTGCGGCCCGGCCAGCCGCAGCCCGAGCTGGTCACCGCGGACGATGAGGTCACCCACCCGGCCGCGGCCGGAGAGCAGATCGTCGAAGAACTCCCGCCGCTCCGCCTCCTCCCGGCGGGCCACGGTCAGGCTCGCCTGCTCGAAGCCGCCGGCCGCGGCGGCCACCGCGTCGTCGGCGGCCCGCAGCACGGCCAGCCCCGCCGCGCGCACGGCGGCGACCGACCGGTCGCCGGGGAGTTCCCGCCACAGCCGCCAGGTCGCCGACAGGTACAGGTCGACCAGCCCCCGCAGGGCGACGCCCGCCAGCGCCGCCTCCTCGCCCGACCGCCCGTAGCCGGCCAGCTCGGCCGCGGTCAGCCGGCGGCCGCTCGCCGCCGCCTCCAGGACGGCAGGCAGGTAGTCGCCAAGCAGCCCGACCGGTACCCCGCCCGCCTCCCGGCTGGCCGCCCGCGCGATCGCGGTCAGATCGGGGCCAGCGGGCCGTGAGGTCACGGGGAGTCCCTTCCGCCGGGCCGCAGGCTGGGGCGGCACGTGCTGCCGCCGCCGTTGTTTGCCGGGGTGCGGCAATCTAACCCGGCCCATTTTAGCCAGCAGGACGCCGTGATCCCGGGTACCCGGGAAGCCATAGTGACGCTAAATCCGGCACCAGCCCGGCAGCGCCGAGGAGACAGGGTCATGACCACCATCCAGCGGCTCCCGCTGCTGACCATGCTGGGCACGGCCCTGATCCTGCCCGCCGGGTTCCCCGGCGGCACCAGCCACGGCCGTTACGGCGACGCCACACCACGGGGGCTGTGGCGTTCGGCGGCGGCCGGGCCGGCGGCCGGCCTGGTGCAGGCCGTCACCGGGCGCCCGATCGCCGCCGGGCCCGCCCGCGGCGATCTCCGCCACGCCATCCGGCCTGGTGGGCCGCTTGCCGCCCGGGCCAGCCGGACGCGGGCGCGGGGCCGAGGGCCGTGACCGGCCTGCACGCCCCCCTCTGGGCCTGGGCCGCGATCATCGCGGCCCTTGCCGCATTTGTCGGCGCTGACCTGGTCATCAGCGGGCGCCGGCGGCGGCCGGTAGGCCTGGCCGAAGCCGCGCTGTGGACGGCCACGACCATCGCGCTGGCGGTGGCGTTCGGGGCGCTGATCGGCGCCAGCGGCCGGGGGGCCGCGGCCGGCCAGTTCTTCGCCGGCTGGCTCACCGAATACAGCCTGTCGCTCGACAACCTGCTGGTCTTCGTGCTGCTCATCACCGGTTCCCGGGTGGCACGCCGGTACCAGGGCCGGGTCCTGCTGCTGGGCATCCTGTTCGCGCTGCTGCTGCGCGGCGTGCTGATCGGGATCGGCGGGGTGGCCCTGCACCAGTTCGGGTGGGCCGAGTACGTCTTCGGCGGCTTCCTCATCCTCGCCGCCGGCCGGATGGCGATCCGGCGCGGTGACACCCCGGCCGGGACCGGGCCCGGCGGCCTGGCCCGGGCCGCCCAGGTGATCGTGCCGGTGGCGCCCGAGGGCGAGGGCGGCCGGCTGACCATCCTGCGGGACGGGCGCAGATATGCCACGCCGCTGCTGCTGCTGGCGGTCGCGATCGGGGTGACCGATCTGCTGTTCGCGCTCGATTCCATCCCCGCGATCTACGGGCTGACCCGTGACCCGTTCCTGGTGTTCTCCGCCAACGTGTTCGCCCTGCTCGGCCTGCGGCACCTGTACTTCCTGGTGGGCGGGTTGCTGGAGCGGCTGGTGCACCTGCCCGTGGGGCTGGCGGTCGTGCTCGCCTTCATCGGGGTCAAGCTCATCGGCGAGGCGCTGCGCGGGTATGGCGTCGATCACCTTGGCCCGGTACCGGTGCCGGAGGTGAGTGCCGTGGTGTCGCTGGCGGTCATCACCGGGGTGCTGGCCATCACCGCGGCGGCCAGCCTGGTCACCACCCGGCGGCGGGCCGCCGCCGGGGAGGCGGAGGCGGCCAGGCCGACCGGCCGGGCCGGCCTGGTTAAAGCGCCGCGAGCGCGTCGCGGAGGTGGGGCAGGACGTCCCCGACCGCGATCTTGACCGTCTCCCCGGTGGCGCGGGTGGTCACCTCGACGGCCCCGTCGGCCAGCCCGCGCTTGCCCACGGTGAGCCGCAGCGGGATGCCGGTGAGTTCGGCGTCGGCGAACTTCACCCCGGCCCGCTCGGCCCGGTCGTCGATGATGACCTCGAGGCCAGCCATGCCGAACTGCTCGTACAGCGACTCGCCGACCTTGGCGACCTCGGGGTCCTCCGGCTGCGCGACCGTGATCACCACCGCGAACGGGGCCACCGCCAGCGGCCAGACGATGCCGCGGCCGTCGTGGTGGCATTCCACGATCGCCGCCATCGCCCGCTCCACCCCGATCCCGTAGCTGCCCATGATCGGGTGCACCCGCTCGCCGGACGCGTCCAGCACGGTGACGCCAAACGCCTCGGTGTATTTGTAGCCAAGCTTGAAGATGTGCCCGACCTCGATGGCGGTCAGCAACTCCAGCGGCCGCCCGCAGTTGATGCACGGCTCACCGGCGGCCACCTCGCGCAGGTCGGCCCACGAACCGACGGTGATGTCCCGGCTGATGTCCACCCCGCGCACGTGGACATCGTCGGTGTTGGCCCCGGTGACCATGTCCCGCCGCCCGCGCAGCGCCCCGTCCGCGATCACCGGCAGGCCGGTCACCCCGACCGCGCCCAGGCTCCCCGGCAGCGCGCCGAGCGCCGCGCGGATCTCCTCGGGCTGGGCGGGCCGGATCGCGACCGCCCCGGTGGCATCGACCAGTTTCTGCTCGTTCAGCGCGTGGTCGCCGCGCATCAGGACCAGCGTGAGCTGCCCGTCCAGCACGTACACCAGCGTCTTGATCTGCCGGTCGGCGGGTGCGTCGTACCCGGCCGCGAGGTCGTCGATGGTCCGCACCCCGGGGGTGCCGAAGCGCTCCGGCGCGGGCAGGCCAGGGCCGTCCTGGATGGCCGCCAGCGCCGAGGTGGCCTTCTCCACGTTGGCGGCGTAGTTGCCGGCCGGGCAGTAGGCGATCAGATCCTCACCGGCATCGGACGGGCACATGAACTCGGTCGAGTCGCTGCCGCCCATGGTCCCGCTGGACGCCTCGACCGGGATCGCAGGGATCCCCAGCCGCTCGAAAATCCGCAGGTACGCCGCGTGGTGCCGGTCGAAGGCGGCGTCCAGCCCGGCCTGGTCCAGGTCGAAGGTGTAGGAGTCCTTCATGGTGAACTCGCGCACGCGCAGCAGCCCGGCCCGCGGCCGGGGCTCGTCCCGCAGCTTGGTCTGGAACTGGTACCAGGCCTGCGGAAGCTGCCGGTGTGAGCTCAGCTCCTGCGCCAGGACGGCGAAGATTTCCTCGTGCGTCATGCCCAGCGCCAGCTGGGCTCCCCTGCGGTCCTTGAGCCGGAACATCTCCTCGCCCATGACCTCCCAGCGGCCGCTCCGCTGCCAGATCTCCGCCGGGTGCATGATCGGCAGCAGCACCTCCTGGGCGCCGATCCGGTCCATCTCCTGGCGGATGATCTCGATGACCTTGGCCCGCACCCGCACCGCCAGCGGCAGCAGCGAATAGTGCCCGGCCATCAGCTGGCGGATGTAGCCGGCGCGCAGCAGCAGGCGGTGGCTGGGCGCGTCGGCGTCCGCCGGATCCTCCCGCAGGGTCGGAATGTGCATCTGGGACCAGCGCATGGGCCTGGGCTTCCTCGTGGGTGATGGCCGGCTCCCCGCAGCCGGCGGGGCAGGAGACACCGAGCTTAGTCCCGGTCAGCCGGTGCCCGCTGGCCCGCTGGTGGCCGGCGCCGGCGCGGTGAGGGTGCCGGGCTCCAGTGGCGGCGCGCCGACCGGGCAGCAGGTGAGGCACTCCGGTTCGGGCACGGCACGGCCGACCGGCCGCAGCACGTTGTTGTCGATCGTCAGCGCGGACAGCGCGGCCGCGGCCACCAGCAGGGCCGCGCACAGCACCATGGCGGCGTAGAACCCGCTCTCCATCAGCGTCTTGCTCTGGTAGGCCGCTTCGTTGAGGCCGACCGCCAGCGGCAGCCCGGCCACCGCCAGCAGGCCCGCCGCCCGGGCCACCGCGTTGTTGACCCCACTGGCCACCCCGGCGTGCCGGACGTCCGCGCTGGCCAGCATCGTCGCGGTCAGCGGGGCCACGGTCGCCGCCAGGCCCAGCCCGAACAGCGTGACCGCGGGCAGCACATCGGTGAGGTAGCTGGTGTGCGGCCCGATCCGGGTGGCCAGCAGCAGCCCGGCCGCGGTGATGAGCGGGCCTGCGGTCATCAGCCAGCGCGGGCCGATGCGCTGGGCCAGCGCCCCGGCCCGGGCCGACAGCAACAGCAGCAGCAGCGTGGCCGGCAGCAGCGAGATACCGGCGGCCAGCGGCGAGTACCCGGCCACCACCTGGAGGGTGAGCACGAGGAGGAAGATCACGCCGCCGAGTGCGGCGTAGACCAGGAAGGTGACCACATTGACCGCGGTGAACTGGCGCGAGGCGAACACATCCAGCGGCAGCATCGGTGGCGTTTGGGCGCCCGGCCGGCCGCGGCGGCGCTCCAGCAGCACGAACGCGATCCCGGCCACCACCCCCAGCGTGCCGGTGACCGCCGCCCGGGCCGCGCCGTGCGCGGAGGCCTCGATCAGCGCGTCGGTGATGCCGGTCAGGGCCAGCGCGGCCAGCACCGCGCCGGCAATGTCGAACCGGCCGTGCGCGGTGGGGTCGCGGGTCTCCGGCACGTGCCGGACGCCCACCGCCACCACCGCCGCCGCGAGCGGCAGGTTGAGCAGGAAGATCCAGCGCCAGCCCACCGCACCGACGATCCAGCCGCCCAGGAACGGGCCGACCGCGGCGGCCACGCCGCCGAGGCCCGACCAGGCGCCGATCGCCTTCGGCCGGTCGTCGGCCAGGAACGTCGCCTGGATGATCGCCAGCGAGCCGGGGGTGAGCAGCGCCCCGCCGATGCCCTGCAGCGCGCGGGCGGCGATCAGCACCCCGATGCCCGGCGCCAGCCCGCACAGCGCGGAGGCCAGCGCGAACCAGATGACCCCGATCAGGAAGATGCGGCGGCGGCCGAGCCGGTCACCGAGCGAGCCGCCGATCAGGATCAGCCCGGCCAGGGTCAGCGTGTAGGCCGTCACCGTCCACTGCAGCCCGGCCAGCGTGGTGTGCAGTTGCCGGCCGATGGTGGGCAGGGCGACGTTGACCACCGTGCCGTCCAGCATGGCCATGCTGGAGCCGAGCACGGCCGCGGCCAGCACCCAGCGCCCCCTGGGCTCCGCCAGCCGGATATTGCCCGACGCCTGCACCTCCACCGCCGCCACCGTCCGATCCTCTCACCGGCGGCCAGCCCTGGCGAGCCTGCCCGGCCGGGCCGTGACCAGGCGCGGCAAAGCGGGGCGGGCATGGCCGGCCGCGGATCGGTGGTTGAATGAAGCGGCCCCCGCGCGTGACGAAGGAGAAGCATGGCACCGCTAGGAACCAAGCGTGTGCTCAGTGGCATCACCGCGACCGGGCGGCTCCACATCGGCAATTACATCGGCGCGATCAGCCTGTGGGCCGAGAACCAGGACCAGTACGAGAACTTCCTGTTCGTGGCCGACCTGCACGCCCTGACCATCCCCGAGGACGTCGCCGGGATCGATCTGCGGGCGCGCGTGGAGGAGATCTTCGCGCTGTACATCGCGTGCGGCATCGACCCGGAACGGTCCACCCTGTTCGTCCAGTCCGACGTCCGTGAGCACTCCGAACTGGCCTGGCTGATGACGTGCGTGACGCCGGTCCCGTGGCTGGAGCGGTCCACCCAGTTCAAGACCAAGGGCAAGATCGCCGACGTGGACACCGGGGTCGGCGCCGGGCTGCTCACCTACCCCTGCCTGCAGGCGGCCGACATCCTGCTCTACGACGCCGACTACGTGCCGGTCGGTGAGGACCAGCGCCAGCACGTGGAGATGAGCCGCGACATCGCCAAGCGGTTCAACGCGCTGTTCGGTGAGACCTTCAAGGTGCCGGGCACGCTGGTCCGCGCGTCCGGCAGCCGGATCATGGGCCTGGACGACCCGTCCGCGAAGATGAGCAAGAGCCTGGCCGAACGCCAGCCCGGCCACGCCGTCGGCCTGCTCGACCCGCCCGGCCAGGCCCGCAAGGCGATCATGCGGGCGGTCACCGACTCCCGCCCGGCGGTCGACTTCGGCCAGGATCTGTCCCCCGGCGTGGAGAACCTGCTGACCATCTGGGAGTGCCTCACCGGCAGCACCAGGGAGCAGAGCCGGGACAAGTTCGACGGCGCCCAGTACGGCGTGCTGAAAGCGGCCGTCGCCGACGTCGTGACCGACCTGCTGGCCGGCATCCAGCGCCGCTATCACGAGGTCGCCGACGACCGCGGCCACCTCGACAAGCTGCTCAGCCAGGGCGCCGACCGGGCGCGGGCCATCGCCGCGCCGAAGCTGGCGCAGGCCTACCGGGCCTGCGGGCTCCGTTCATGAT
>DATDGI010000180.1:0-39691 GCA_036522155.1 Streptosporangiaceae bacterium | reverse complement strand
GATCTTCCTTCAGGCGGCCGCGCCCGTGGGCGACTACGCCATCATTGACTACCGGTATCACCACGGCCGGCTGCCGCTGGGCGGGGCGGCGGTGGCCGTCCTGTCCTCCTGGCCGTTGTGGCTGGTCTGCATCGCGATCCTGGTGTGGGTGTTCCCCGATGGGCGGCTGCCCGGCGGCCGGTGGCGGCCGGTGGTGCCGCGGCCGGGCACCAGGTCCGCGTCGACGCCAGCGGGAACCTGGTCAGCAACACGGGCGGGGTAACGGCGGTGGCCCAGACCGCCGCCGCTGCCGGGGTGCTGGTGAGCCTGCTCGTGTGGCTGGCCGTGCAGGTACCGATGTACCGTCGGTCGTCCGGTGAGCGCCGCCAGCAGTTCAAGTGGCTCTACAGCGGTGCCGCCGTCTTCGTGGTCGCGGTGTTCATCGCGGTGCTGGTCTCGGGCGGTTCCTCGACGGCCGACCTGGCCGCCAACGACCTCATCGCGCCGATCGGTTTCGCCTTCCTGCCGGTCTGCCTCGGGGTCGCGGTGCTGAAGTACCGGCTGTACACGATCGACCGGATCATCAGCCGCGTCATCTCCTACGCGGTGATCACCGCAGCGCTGGCCGGGGTGTTCGCCGGGCTGGTCGTGTTCGCCACCGGGGTGCTGCCGGTCCGGACGCCGGAGGCGGTGGCGGCCGCGACGCTGGTGGCGGCGGCGCTGTTCAACCCGTTTGCGCAAACGGGTGCAGCATGTGATCGACCGCCGGTTCAACCGGGCCCGCTACAACGCCGAGGCGGTCCTGGCCGGCTTCACCGAGCGGCTGCGGCAGACCGTTGACCTGGGCACCGTGCAGGGCGACCTGGTCACCGCCGTCCACCGGGCGTTCGAGCCCGCGCATGTGTCGGTGTGGCTGACGGGCTGGGATCATTGACCCGGCCCACTCACGTCTGACGGCACAGGAAGCAGGTAGCCGATGTCCCGGTCGAACGAAGCGGACCAGGCCGCCATCGCGGCGATGCAGGCCGAGACCGACCGGGTCACGGCGCTGCCGCTGGCCCAACTGGCCGCGGAAGTGATGGGCAAGGGGTTCGGCCCGGGCGGCCCCGGCGGTCCGGGGCAGCCAGGAACCCTGGAGGCGCCGACCGGGAACGCCGCGCCGCGCACGACGGTCGGCACCATTGCCATGCAGTTCACCCCCGCGTACCAGGCCCGCGCGGTGAACTGGGACATGCAGGCGGCCCTGAACCAGATTCTCGCCGAGGCCCTGCAGTTGCTGGAGCACGCCGCCCTGGTGCGCGCCGAAGCGCATTCCAACGTCGGCGGGCTGTGCTACGTCGCGACCCGGCGCGGGCGCGCCGCCCTGGCCGCCGGTGAGGTCGAGCGCATCGTCGGCGGCTAACCCACCTTGAGGTAGTTGAGGCCGAAGTCGCGCTTCCACTCCTGGCCGTCGGCGGAGGCCTCCCAGGCGCCCTCGATCCTGGTGCCATCGGCGGAGATCACGCCGGTGTACCGCTGCCAGAACCCGGGTGCCTCGCGCCATAGCTTCCAGGTGCCGCCGTCCAGGCTCATCTGATACACCCGGGCGACGCCGCGGGAGTCGAAGTAGTGCTGCACGGAGGTCCCCGGCTCGTCGCCGGCGCCGATGATCGCGATGCCGCTGGGCGCCGCGGGATGGTCGGTGGCGAAACGCTGGATGAGGAAGCAGTGGCCGGCCAGCCACTCGAAGGTGGTCTCGCCGCCCCGGCTGGTCATCGGGGGAGTGCCCGGGCCCCAATAACCGGCTCCGAAGGACGCCTCCATTTCCCACCGCCCGACCAGCACATCCAGCTGGCCGAGCCCAGCTGGCCGTCCTGCTGGAACGTCGGCGGGGCTGCCGCCGTGGCCGGGCAGATCGTGGCGTTGCGCATCACTGGGGCCGGGCATGGTGCCTCTCCGGGTGGTCGCAGACGTTTGGTAGCGACATGGCCGTGGGGGTGAGCGAGCCGGGCACGATGTCAGCCGGCCTGAAGCCGGGCGAGCAGTTCGGCCAGGCGCTCGCCGGAGTCGTGGACGCCGCGCTCCATGCCGGAAGCGATCATGGCGTCGCGGTCCTGTACCGACTGGAAGCTGGACACGGTGCGCATCATGGTGGCGGTGCCGCGGTCATCCAGGGTCGTGGTGTCCAGCTTCACGTGCCCAGGTGCGCCCTCGAACTCGAAGGTCTGCACGATGGCCGCGGGCGACGGGGTGCCGTGGAAGACGCCGTGGAAGCCGTAGTCGTTGCCCTCGGCGTCGGTGTGCACGTACCGCCAGGTGCCGCCGTCGCGGGCGTCGTAGTGGTCGATGGCCATGCCCAGATCGCGTGGGCCCAGCCACTGCACCAGCAGTTCCGGCTCGGTGTAGGCGCGGAACACGAGGTCTCGTGGCGCGTGGAACTCCCTGCTGATGACGATCTGCGGCATCCCGGGCTCGGCGGTGATCAGCGTTTTACTCATCGTCGTTTCCTTCCGTTCCGTCCGCCTGGTCGCGGCGGCCGTCGTTGCTGCCTGCTTGCAAGGCTGCCAGCAGGTCGTCGAGCCGCTCGTGGCTCTCGTCCCAGAACCGCTGGTAGCGGGCGAGCCAGGTGGTCACGTCGCGGAGCGGTTCGGCTTGCAGATGGCTGAGCCGCGCGGTCGCGCGGCGGGTGCGGGTGATCAGGCCGGCGTCCTCCAGCACCCTGAGGTGCCGGGACACCGCCGGCTGGGACATGGCGAAGGGGGCCGCCAGTTCGGCCACGGTGGCCTCGCCGTCGGCCAGCCGGGTCAGGATCGCCCGCCGGGTTGGGTCGGCGAGCGCCCCGAACACGCGGCTGAGCCGGTCCGTGGCCATCTATAACCAATCTCCTCTAGAACTATATAGTTATAGAGTGCCCCACCCGGCGGGGCATGTCAAGTGGCCGGCGCGAACCGGCCCTCCGGGCAGGATGGGCGCGCAGCGGACAACGAGCGCAGAGGCAGCGGGAGCCGGCGTGCGCGGATCAGACTCCGGATCGGCGGCGGGCCACTCTGATGGCACCCACCTGGGTGACCAGCAGGACGCACATGACGATCGGGAGAAGCACAGCCGGCGCCGCCGACCTGGTGGGCGAGTAGCCAATGGGGATGCTGAGCGCCGCCAGCGCCAGCAAGAGGAAGATCAGTGCGCCGGCGGCCGGGTGGATGATCAGCCCGAGCCGCTTGGACACGAAGTTGTTGTACGAGCCCAGCCAGTGGACGGGGACTCTCGCGTCGCGCGGCAGCGAGATCCAGCCATACCAGGAGACGCCCACCATCACGAGCAGGACCACCCCGCTGATGGCCAGTGCCACCACCATCGCCGCACCTCCTTGGCCGCTTCCCAGTATGCGGGCGAGCCAGCCCGGCGGGGAGCAATGTGCGCGGGCGATAATCGGCGCATGCTGAAGGTCGGGACGGTCGTAATGGGTGCGGCGGACGTGCGGCGGGCGGTCAGCTTCTGGAGCCAGGCGCTCGGCTACATGCCACGGGACGAGGTCGACGACACCTGGGCGGTGCTCATCCCGGCCGATGGCCGGCCCGGCCCGGGCCTGTCGCTCGCGCTCAGCGAGACGCCGGTGCAGCAGCACCCGCGGGTGCACCTGGACCTGTACGCCGGCGACGCGGCGGATCAGGCGGCCGAGGTGGAACGCCTGCTCGCCCTGGGCGCCGAACGGGTCGACTGGGATCTGTACCGCGATGATCCCGACTTCGTGGTGCTCGCCGACACCGAAGGCAACCGGTTCTGCGTCATCGACACCGGCGGTCACGCCTGACCAGGCGCGGGGCCGTTCCCGGCATATCCGGCGGCCGTGCGCACGCTGAGGCCGCGCCTGCCGATGTCCGACGCGGTGCGCATACTGATGTGATGCGCAGCGATCCCAACACCCTGGAGCACTACCGGCGGGAACTGACCGGGTACTGCTACCGCATGCTCGGCTCGGGCGTCGAGGCAGAAGACGCGGTCCAGGAGGTCATGCTGCGCGCATGGCGGGCCGCCGGGGCCTTCGAGGGCCGGTCCAGCCTGCGGTCATGGCTGTACCGGATCGCCACCAACGTCTGCCTGGACCAGTTGCGCGGCCGCACCCGCCGGGCCAGCCCGGCCGGGCTCGGCCCGCCGTCCCCGCCCCACGTTGACCTGCTCGGGCCGATGCTGCCCGAGCGCATCTGGGTGTCCCCGGTCCCCGACATCCGGGTGCTGCCCAGCGAGGGCGACCCGGCCGAGATCGCCGTGGCCAGGGAAAGCATCCGGCTCGCGTTCGTCACCGCCCTGCAGCACCTGCCCCCACGGCAGCGGGCCGTGCTGGTCCTGTGCCAGGTGCTGCGCTTCGAGGCCGCCGAAGTGGCCGATCAGCTCGGCACCACCGTGGCCGCGGTGAACAGCGCGCTCCAGCGGGCGCGGGCCACGCTCGCGGCGCTGCCCGCCGATGACCGCCCGAACGAGGTGGAAGCCGGCCAGGAAGAACTGCTGTCCCGCTACCTGGATGCGTTCCAGCGCTACGACATGGCCGCCTTCATCGACCTGCTGCACGCGGACGCGGTCCAGTCCATGCCACCGTTCGCGATGTGGCTGCGCGGCGCCGGCGACATCGTGGCCTGGATGCTCGGCCCGGGCGCCGACTGCCGGGACTCGCTGCTGCGGCCGACGCAGGCGAACGGCTGCCCGGCCTTCGCGCAGTACCGGCCCGATCCGGACGGCGGCCACAGGCCGTGGTCGCTGCAGGTGCTCGAGATCTCCGGCGGCCGGGTGGCCGAGATCCACGCCTTCCTCGACACCGGCCGGCTGTTCCCGCTCTTCGGTCTCCCGGCGCACCTTCCTGCTTAGCGCCGCGCTGCCTGGTCTACTCCTGGATCTGCTGCACGGGCGATGAGCCGGTGGCCGGCGGCTGCCGGAGCCGGCTGAGGATGACGCCGATGCCGAGCACGCCGGCCGGCGTAAGGGTGATCAGCGCCAGCAACTGGTATCGCCAGGAGAACTCGAACAGGTCCGACGCCAGCAGCAGCGCCACCCCGCAGCCGAAGAACAGCAGGCAGGCCAGCGCCGGCTGACTGGCCACCGGGTCCGCGCGCGTCCGCCGCCGCAGCAGGGCCAGCGAGCCGGCCAGCCCGGCCACCGTGAACACCAGCAGCAACGGCCCCGGGGTGTAGCCGCCATCGAGCTGATAGGCGCGCAGGAAACGGGCCACCGGCTGCCACACGGCGGGCGCGCCGCCGCCGAACTGGGCGACCGCGGTGCGGACCACCTGGGTGGAGGCGTGCGGCGGGTAGTACGGGAACGAGGTCTGGAACTGCCAGCGGGAGATGGGCGCGTCGCCCGGGCCGGTGTCGCGAGTGAGGGCGAACGGTTTCAGCACGTCCCGGGAGTACGCGCCGGCTACGCGCAACGGCTGCTGGGTCAGCACCCGGCGGTTGAAGTCGGAGATCAGCCGGTCGGTGGTGGCCCGCGGCAGGTGCGCGTAATAGGGCCGGATCGGCGAGCCCGGGCCGTACTCCAGCCAGTCCGGCCCCATGGCCTGCTGGGCCGGGGCCGGGCACATGCCCCGCTCACCGGCTGACAGCCGCAGGGTCGTGCAGTCTGCCGCCGCCGCCATCCGGCCGTAGAACGAGGTGACGCCCGAGTGCGACAGGAAGAAGTCCCCGGTCATCAGGTAGGAGCCGGTGCTGTAGGCCAGGATCGGCAGCGCGAAGGCCACCACCAGTGCGGCCGCCTTGCCCCCCGCCCGCCGCCACCAGCCACCAGCCCGGCCCCCGGCCGCGGTCACAGCCGCGGAGTCAGCCTCGGGGTCAGCTCCGGCGTCAGCCGCGGCCAGGGAACCGGCCCCGCCCCGGGCGCCGGCCACCAGCAGGTAGAGCACCGCCGGGATCACCAGCACCTCACCCACCTGCGCGAACGTGGCCGACGTGCCGAGCACCACCCCGGCCAGCACCACCCGCCGCCAGCCGGGCCGCTGCTGCCACAGCAGGATCGCCAGGCCGGCCACGATCAGCGCCTCGAACCAGGTGCCCGGCATGATCGACTGCTCGGTCTGGATCTGGTAGGCGTCCAGCAGCAGCGGCGCGATCGCCAGCGCGGCCAGCCAGCGCGAGCCGCTGCGCCGCAGCACCAGCAGATAAAGGACCACGGCCATCGCCAGCGCCAGCAGATGCTGGACGGCGGCCACGGCGTCGAAGTTGCCCACCAGCAGGATCGCCCGCAGCGGCCCCTTGTAGCCGACCGGGTCCATGCCGTCCGCGTTGTACAGATACCTGGTCGTGTCGATGTAGAACAGCGCCGGGCGGTAGGCGAGCTCGGCCAGGACCCGGAGCACCAGGCCGGCGGCCAGCAGCACGGCGGCGGGCCAGTGCCGGCGCACGACGGCGAGCTTCCCCGCCAGCCACCCGCCCCGGACGCCCTCCCGGGGCTGGGATGACTCGCCGGGCTGCAGGTCCTGAAGTGACAGGCGAGACGAGCGCTCCTGAGGTGGCTGGCCTTGCGGAACCTGGCCCGGCTGGCCGCCCTGCTGCTCCGCCACCGTCACAGGTGGGCCTGCCCGCCGCTGGACAGGCAGAGCGCCAGGAAGACCGTGACGATCGCCAGCCAGCGGGTCATCCGGTTGCGCGGGACCTGGGTCAGCGCCGCCCAGGCGACCGCCGTGTACCAGGCGAACACCCACGGCGCGACCAGGATCCAGGCGAACGTCAGCGCGAACGGCGCCACCACCTCAAGCGGCTGGTCGGGCGAGATCCGGCGGTGGATCAGCCAGGCGACGACGAGCAGCGCGACCGGCCAGGCCAGGCCGATGATCGTGATCAGGAGGGGCTTGCTCACCCCCAGCGCCAGGCCGGCCAGCTCGAAGAGCCGCCACGGCGAGGGCAGGTGGACGTACTGGAGCCCGCCAAACAGCGGTTTCAGCGCCCGCAGCCCGTAGGCGCTGTAGCCGATGGCGAGGGTGACCAGCGATACCGCCGCGATCCGGCCGGTGCGCATCCACTCGCGCCGGCGCAGCAGCGGCCAGGCCAGCCCGAGCCCGATCAGCACCGCGTAGATCTTGATCCCGCAGGCGACCCCGATGAGCAGGCCGACCAGCACGTCCCCGCCGGCGTTGGGCAGCCGCCGCGCCACCTGGATCGCGCAGATCGCGGCCGCGGCCACCAGGGTGTCCAAGTGCCCGCCGCTGACCAGCTGCTGGATCAGCACCGGGTTGGCGGTCCAGAACAGGGTGGCCCGCACCGGGTCGTCGGACGTCTTCAGCAGCAGCACCCCGACGCCGATGAACGCGATCCCGTTGAGGATCATCAGCACCCAGACGGTGGTGGCCACGTTGTGGCCGCCGATCGACGCCGCGAACGACTGGATCGCGGTCGCGTAGGGGCCGTAGACGGATGGCTGCTTCTTCCACAGCGAGCCCACGAGCTGGAAGTACGGCGAGTGCCGGCCGAGGAAGTGAAGCGGGTTGGTGGTGTACGGGTTCCCGCCCAGCGACGCGATCCGGCCGTAGGCCGCGTAGCTGGCGGTGTCGGAGGAGCCGACCGGGGTGAGGCTGACCATCACCGCGACGATGGCGGAGCTGACCAGCAGCAGGTGCCGCGGGTTGGGGCGCCACCCCTGGCTGTGGGCCCACAGCATGCCGGCCAGCCCGAGGCAGGCCAGCACATCCCCGGTGTACAGCATCAGGCTGGCCAGGACGTGCTGGTGGGTCAGCGAGGGCAGCAGGGTCGACAGCGGCAGCCTGACCTGCAGCGTCTCGGCGTTCGGTGCGGTGGCCCCGAGCAGCATGCCGAGCAGCAGCCCGGCCCCGGACACGGAGATGGCGACCTTGGGATCCGACAGCCTGCTCCAGGCCAGCTTGCGGATCAGCGCGCTCATGAAGCGCTCGATCGGGCCGCCGGGCCGCTGCTCGCCGCTGGGACCATCCGCCCCGGATACCGCGGCCACCCGGACGGATCCGGGCGGCCCGGCCGGCCCGGGTGGGTCAGCCGGGGGGATGGACACCTGTGTCACCTGGGCCATACCTCCGTTGGCGACCTGCGCGATCAGAGTCGGCGCAGGCATGGCCGCGCCGCACGGTCATGGGCTCGGGTGGTGCCCCCACTGCTGTAAGCCGGCCCCTGCGTGCACGTCTTCCCCCAGGGTAGGTCGATACTCAAGCGCTCCAAGCAGATTCGCCTGAATCGTGTGCGTGCCGTTATGCATGGTGGTGTGCTCTGCGTCACACCCGGAAGCTGTCCCGGCCCAGGTCGCGCAGCGCCTGCTTCATAGTCTCGTAGCTGGCGCCGGGCTACCCGACGCCGGCCTGGCCGTTCCCGCCAGCGGCGTCCGCCGCTGAGAGGTCCTCGGTCCGCTCCGGGAGCAGCAGCACCGCGCCGATCAGGAAGAACACCGCGCCCACCAGCGTCCACAGGTTGGCCCGCCCGGCGTTGCGCACCTGCCCGGTCACCGGGCTGACGTAGGCGGCGACGGCGGAGACGCCGAAGGCGATCGATCCGAGCAGGTTGACCAGGGTGATCCACCACGCCCACGACCGCGGCCGCCAGGCCGTCCAGCCGTGGCAGACCTCGAACCAGGCCAGCGCGCTGGCCACCAGGAAGCAGACCGAGCCGATGGCGTCCGGCCGCCACACGTGCTGGTGCGCGGCGGTGGCGCTGAGATCGGACCCGGTGGCGACGCCGGTGCTGACGTTGAAGTACAAGGTGCCGGCCAGTTGCACGGCGGTCGCCCACCAGTCGATCCGGCCGGGCTGGTAGACGAAGAAGCGCCGGCGCCGGGGGTTCTGCGCGGGTGGCGCGGCGTCGACCGCCTCGGTGTAGGTGAGGAACGCGGCCGAGGTGAAGAACAGCGAGCCGATGAAGTACGTCAGCGCGTCCCAGCCCGCCCCGACCGCGGTCACATAGGCGGGCACCGAGCCGATCGCGAACAGCAGCGAGCCCACGGCGAACAGGACGGCGATCCACCAGCCGCGGGCCCGGGGCGCCCACCAGGTCGAGCCGGGGGAGGGCTGGGTCAGGTGCTTGCGGTGGCGGCGGGACTCCCAGCGGACCATCAGGCCGTCCGGGCGGGTGTGGTCGACGTAGGTGACGGCGGCGCCGGTGCTGGCATTGCTGCCGCTGCGGTTCCGCCCAGCCATGTCCGCGTCCCATCTGCCGAGCGGAAACCTTCCCGCCCGGCCCGGGACGCAACCGGCGCTGCCTTCTTCCCCGGGGCCAGGAAGGGTGTGAGAGCGCGGTTTCGCGGCGGCCAGGTGCGAGCCGGGTGCTCTGCCGGCCTGGCTACTCCAGGCGCTTCCTGGCCTCGGTGTAGAGGTCGGCCGGGAGCGGGCCCTGCTCGGCGATGGCCAGGTTGCTCCGCAGGTGGGCGGGGTTCGAGGTGCCGACGATGGTGCTGGACAGGTCCGGGTGGCTCAGCGTGAACCGGAGCATGAACTCGATCGGGCTCAGGCCGGCCAGCAGGTCGTCCAGCGCGGCGGAGTCCCAGCGGCGCTGGCCCTCGCCCTCGGCCAGCCCGATGGGCCCCCGCTGCCAGTTCTTGTCGCCGGCCGGGCCGCCGCGGGCGGCGCCGCCGCGGATCAGGATGCCGGCTCCGGCCTCGGCCGCGGCCGTGATGAGCTGCTCGTGCTCGCGCTGGACCGCCGAGTAGGGAATCTGGAACACGTCGAACACGCCCATGGCGATCTGGTCCGGCAGGTTGGGCAGGATGCCCGACATCCCGATGAAGCGGAGCTTCCCCTCGTCCCGCAGGGCCTGCAGCGTCTCGATGGTCCCGCCCGCCATCATCTGGTCGCGGCTGGGCGACATGTGCACCTGCACCAGATCCAGCCGGTCGGTGCCGAGCCGCCGCAAACTCTGCTCCACCCCGGCCCGGACGTTGGCGGCGCTGTAGTCGTGCGGGAACGGCGGCCGGGCACCTTCCGGCGGCGGGGCGAGCAGGCAGCCGCACTTGGAGGCCAGGAAGTACTCGTCCCGGCGGTGGCCGATGTAGCGGCCGATGAGCTCCTCGCTGCGGCCGTAGTCGATCGAGGTGTCGATCAGGCTGATCCCGCCGTCGAGCACCGCGTTGAGCAGGCGGCCCGCGTCCTCGTCCGCGATGGCCGGCCCGAGCGGCCGGCCCCGCAGCTCCATGGCCCCATAGCCGAGGATGGTCACGTCCGCACCGGTGCGCCCCAGCGGGCGGGTCTGGATTGTCATAGGCCGCACGCTACCGGCCGGCCGCCGGGCTACTCGCGTCAGGATGCCCTGCCCGCCGGGCGGCCGTGATGCCGTCCCGCGGCCAGTCCCGGCGACGTGTCAAGCAAAGTGTCAAGCGGGACGCGCGGTGCCGCCTCCTCGCCGGGCGGTGCGTCCAGTGCCGTCATCACCTCCCGCCGGTTCCGCCACAGCCAGCGGGACGCCCGCTGCAGGGCCCGGACCTTGACCAGCCCGGTGACGAGCAGGATCAGGCCGAGCAGTTTCACGTTCAGGAACGGGAGCGGGATGGACACGGCCAGCAGCAGCACGGTGCCGGTGATGATCAGCGCCATCCCGGCCGGCCTGGTCAGCTCGGGCCGGGCCCGCGGCGGCCGCTCCGGCCAGGCCGGGCGCCGTACGGGCGCCTGGCCTGCCGTTGGCTGGGCCGGCCCGAAGCGTGCCCGCCGGTGAGTCGGCGGATGATGTGTGAGCTGCCGCCCGAACAGGGCCTCTGACACGTACTGACCCACCGCAAGGACCCCCCAACGTCCGGCTCATGACACGAAATGTGTGAGTGGTGCCCCTAGTCAGCCCATGTCCCGCCGGTACGGGCGTCAAACATGAAACTCCGGCCGGCCGCCGGCTACCGGCAGGCGGCGCACAGGCCCAGCACATCCAGCCGGTGGCTGTGGGCCTGGAACCCGGCGGCGTCGGCGAGCTGGCCGATGGCGCCGGAAACCCGCTGCTCGAAGTCGGCGGGCAGGGTCACGTCGATCACCTTGCCGCAGTTGACACACAACAGGTGGTGGTGGTGCTCGGTGAGATCCTCGGCCAGCTCGAACCGGGTGAACTCGTCGTTGGCGGTGACCCGGCGGACCAGCCCGGCCGCGTGCAGGTCGACCAGGTGCCGGTAGGCCGAACTGCGCGGCAGATCCGGCAGGCTCTCGGCGATGTCGCCGATGCTCACCGGATGGCCGGCGGTGACCAGCAGATCGACGATGGCGCGCCGCCCGGAGGTGTAGCGCTGGTCGATCCGGCGCAGCCGGTGCTCGACCACGCGGTGCAGGTCATCGGTCATCGGCTGGACTGACATCACGCTCCCTCTGCTGGCGTGCGGTGCGGCCCGGTAGCCGGCCGGCTAGTGCTCGTCGTAGTGCTCGTCGTGGGCGGCGTGCCGGTGCCCGTCGTGCTGGTAGTCGACGTGGTCGCCGTGGGTGACCTCCTCGTGCCCGCACCCGGGCTCGTGCACATGGGCATGGCCAGCGTGCGCCAGGTGCGGCAGCGGATGCTCGTCGTAGTGGTCGCCATGCGGCGTGTGGGCGTGCCCTTCGTGGACGTAGTCGGTGTGACCGGCCCGTTCGACGCTCGCGTGGCCGCACCCGGGCCCGTGGTCGTGCGTGTGAGGGCCATGAGCGGCATGCTCGTCGGCGGTCATGGTTCCTCCCTGCTGTGCTGGACGGCGTCGGCGACGATGTGGGCGACATGCTGATCGACCAGGGAGTACGCGGCCTCGCGGCCGAGCCGCTCGACGCCGACCAGGTGCGCGCCCCGCAGCACCCGCAGATGCTGGGAGACCAGCGGCTGGCTGAGCCCGAGCCGGTCAACGAGTTCGTGCACGAACCGCGGCTGCGCCGCCAGTTCCGACACGATCGCCAGCCGGGCCGGGGCGGCCAGTACCTTCAGCAGGTCCCCGGCGGCCTCGAAGACCTTTGTCTGCGGTGACACCGGAACATATAAACACATGCCCATCCATTTATGCAACAGCCTGAACCGCCAGGCGCGGGCGGGTCCCCATCGCAGGCAGGTTAACTTGCATTGAGACTCAGTCTAAGACTATGTTTATAGCTCATGAACGCCATCGCGACCCGGCTCTCATTCGCACTTGTGGTGCTCGCGCTCGCGGCGGCGGGCTGCGCCAGCAGCTCCTCGGGCCACGCGGACAGCCCGGCGGTGATCAGCGCCATCGGTGCCGAGAACGAGTACGCCAACGTGCTGGGCCAGATCGGCGGCAAGTACGTGCAGGTGACGTCGATCCTGAACAACCCCAACACCGACCCGCACACCTTCGAGGCGAGCCCGCAGGTGGCCCAGCAGGTCAGCGGGGCCCAGCTGATCGTGCAGAACGGGGTGGGCTACGACAGCTGGATCTCCAGGATGGAGGCGGCGTCGCCGGACCCCAAGCGCAAGGTGATCGTCGCCCAGAACGTGCTCGGGCTGCCCGACAGCACCCCGAACCCGCACCTGTGGTACAACCCGGCGACGATGCCGGCTGTGGCCAGGGTGATGGCCGCTGACCTGTCCGCCCTGCAGCCCTCGCACAAGGCGTACTTCCAGGCGAGGCTGGCGGCCTTTGACCGGTCACTGTCCCCGTTCATGAGCGCCATCGCGCAGTTCAAGGCCAGGCACCCGGGCACACTGGCGGCCACGACCGAGCCAGTCGCCGACTACCTGCTGACGGCCATGGGGATCAAGAACCTCACCCCGTTCACGTTCCAGGCCGACATCATGAACGGCGTCGATCCCGCCCCCCAGGACATCGCCCTGGAGAACAGTTTCTTCTTGCAGCACAAGGTCAAGGTGTTCGCCTACAACCAGCAGGTGGTCGACGCGCTCACCACGTCGATCCGGCAGAATGCCATCAGGTCGGGGGTGCCGGTGGTCGGCGTCTACGAGACCATGCCCACCCCCGGCTACACCTACCAGTCCTGGATGCTTGCGGAGGTGAACGCCATCAGCAAGGCGGTGGCCAGCAAGATCTCCACCCAGAAGCTGTGATGACGGATCTGGGCGAGGCCACCGCGGTCGCACCCGAAATCCTCAGCGTTGACCACATAAGCGTGTCCCTGTCCGGGCGGCGGATCCTCGACGACGTCAGCTTCACCATCCGGGCGGGCGAGTTCACCGGGCTGATCGGACCCAACGGGGCCGGCAAGACGACGCTGCTGCGGGTGATCCTGGGCCTGCAGCGGCCCGCCAGCGGCACGGTCGCCGTGCTGGGCCGGCCCCGCACGCCGCGGAACTCCCACATCGGCTACGTCCCGCAGAAGGTCCTGCTCGACCCGGACATGCCCATGCGGGCCAGGGACCTGGTCGCGCTGGGGATGGACGGGCACCGGTACGGGATCCCGCTGCGGTCCAGGCAGCGCACCGAGGCGGTGCGGGCGATGCTGCACGCGGTGGACGCGGATCGTTTCGCCGACGCCCGGGTCGGCAGCCTTTCCGGCGGTGAGCAGCAGCGGGTGCTGATCGCGCACGCGCTGATCAACCGCCCGCGGCTGCTGCTGCTTGACGAGCCGCTGGCGAATCTCGACCTCCGGGCTGGCCAGGACGTCGTCAGCCTGCTCGCGCGGATCGCACGCGAGCAGCAGATCGGCGTGCTGCTGTCCGCGCACGAGATGAATCCGCTGCTGCCCGTGATGGACCGGGTGGTGTACATGGCCGGTGGCCGGGCGGCCAGCGGGCCCACCGCCGAGGTGATCCGGCCGGAGGTGCTCAGCCGCCTCTATGGGCACCCGGTCGAGGTGCTGCACGTGCGCGGGCGGGTCCTGGTCGTCGCCGACACCACGGCCGGGGCGGAGTGACATGCGCGGGATTCTCAGCGCGGTGTTCGAGCCGGGGTTTTTCACCAGCGCGCAGGTCCACGTGGCGGTCACGATCGGCGGCGTGGTCGCGGTCGTCTGCGCCGTGGTGGGCGTGTTCACCGTGATGCGCGGCCAGTCCTTCGGCGGGCACGCGCTCGGCGACGTCTCCGCCGCCGGGGGCTCCGGCGCGCTGCTGATCGGGCTCAGCCCGATAGCTGGGTTCGTGGGCCTGGGCATCGCTGGGGCCGGGGTGATGGACCTGATCGGCGTCCAGCGGGTGCGCGGGAGGGACCTGGCGACCGGCATCGTGCTCGGCGGCGCCATCGGCCTGACCGCCTTGTTCCTCTACCTCGGCACCACCACCGGCGCCAATTCCGGCGCTACCCAGCAGATCCTCTTCGGCTCGATCTTCGCCACCACCGCCAGCACCATCCCGGCCGTGCTGCTCCTCGGCGCCGTGTCGCTGGCCAGCATCGCCGCCATCTGCCGCCCGCTGCTGCTGAGCACGGTGAGTCCCGAGCTTGCCACCGCCCGGGGCGTCCCGGTCCGCCTGGTCGGCCTGCTCTATATGCTCGCGCTGGCCGTCTCGGTCGGGCTGTCCTCCCTCGCCATCGGCGCCATCCTCGCGACCGCCCTGCTGATCGGCCCGGCCGCGGCCGCGCTCCGGCTGACCCGGCGGGTCGCCTGGGCACTGGCCGCCGCCTGCCTGATCGGCGTGCTCGCCACCTGGCTCGGCGTGCTGCTGGCCTACGACTCCTACTACTGGGGTTCGGCACATCTGGGCCTGCCGGTCAGCTTCTTCATCGTCGCCCTCGTCTTCGCCACCTACCTGGCGTGCGGGCTGCCCACCGCCCGCGCCGCACGGGCCGTCCGGGGCTGACGCATATGTTCACCGGCATCATGCTCAACGCATGGCTGGTGGCGACCGTCGTCGCCCCGGTCGCGGGCGTGGTGGGCTATTTCGTCGTGCTGCGTGGGTCGGCCTTCCCGGCGCATGCCATCCCCAAGGGCGCCTTCGCCGGCGCGGCCGGGGCCAGCCTGCTCGGCGTCAGCACCCTGCTCGGCCTGGCCGTGTTCGCGCTCCTGGGCGCGCTGGGAATCGGCGTGCTCGGCCGCCGTGGCCGCCAGGATGTGGTGACCGCGCTGGCCCTGGTCATGATGCTGGCCCTGGGCGCCGCGTTCCTGTCCCGGACCACCGAGTACGAGCCGGAGATCTACTCGCTGCTATTCGGTGAGGTGCTGGGGGTGAGTGCGGACGCGATCCTGCCGGTCGCCGGGCTGGGGCTGGCCTGCGTGGCGGCGATCGCGGTGCTGTACCGGCCGCTGCTGCTGTCGGCCGTCGTGCCCGAGGTGGCCGAAGCCCGTGGTGTCCGCGGCTACCGGATCGAGATCTCGTTCCTGCTGGTGGTCGCCCTGGCCACGGCCATGACCCTGCCCGTGGTCGGGGCGCTGCTGATCTTCAGCCTGATGATCGGCCCGCCCGCGGCGGCCAGGTCGGTCACCAGCCGGCCGGCCGTGGCCCTGCTGGCCTCGGCCGCCGTCGCGCTGGTCACCGTCTGGGCAGCGCTGGCCGCCTCGTATCTGAGTAACTGGCCGGTCGGCTTCTTCGTGGGGGTGCTGGCGGCCGTGGCCTACGGCACCGGGCGGGCCTGGGCGGGCTGGCGCCGGGCCCGGCCAGCCGGTTAGCCGCCGCGCGATCAGGGAAGTACTTCGCAAAAGCAAAGGAAAGGTGTAATAACCTGCTTAAACGTGCCTGTCTCTGGTTTACCAGGATGCCCACCAGCAGGCAGGGGTTACAGCCCGCTTCCTGATGAGCAACTGGCACCAGGGATATCGGCCGGTACACTAACCGCCTACGGACAACGTGGCCCGAGCCGGTGCTGCCCCGTGCCTGGCTACCGGCTCGCAGCGGGGGCCGCGGGGGTCTAGGTTGCTCCGAGCACACGATGGGAGTCGGCATGCGCGTTCTGGTTCTCGGCGGCGACGGCTTTTGTGGCTGGCCGACCGCGCTGTACTTGTCGGACCGCGGTCACGACATCACCATCATCGACAACCTGAGCCGCCGCAAGATCGACGTGGAGCTTGAGGTCGACTCGCTCACCCCGATCCGGCCGATCAGTGAGCGGCTGGCGGTGTGGGAGCAGGTCTCGGGGCACGAGATCGGGTTCATCAACCTGGACCTGGCGACCGAGTACGACCGGCTGGTGGCGGTGCTGCTGGACATCCGGCCGGAGGCGATCGTGCACTTCGCCGAGCAGCGGGCGGCGCCGTATTCGATGCGCTCGACCCAAACCAAGCGGTACACGGTGGACAACAACGTGCGGGCCACGCACAACCTGCTCACCGCGCTGGTGGAGACCGGGGTCGACGCCTCGCTGGTGCACCTGGGCACGATGGGCGTGTACGGCTATGGCTGGTCGGGCAGCGCGCCGATCCCGGAGGGCTACCTGACGGTGAAGGTGCCCACCCCGGACGGTGAGCTGGAGCGGGAGATCCTGCACCCGGCTAACCCGGGGTCGGTGTACCACATGACCAAGACGCTGGATCAGCTGCTGTTCGCGTTCTACGCCAAGAACGACGGGCTGCGGATCACCGACCTGCACCAGGGCATCGTGTGGGGCACCCAGACCGGCCAGACGGCCCGCGACGAGCGGCTGATCAACCGGTTCGACTACGACGGTGACTACGGCACCGTGCTGAACCGGTTCCTCATGCAGGCCGCGATCGGCCACCCGCTCACCGTGCACGGCACCGGCGGCCAGACCCGCGCCTTCATCCACATCCGGGACACGGTCCGCTGCATCGAGATCGCCATCACCCACCCGCCGCAGGCCGGCGACCGGGTGCGGGTGCTCAACCAGATGACCGAGACCCACCGGCTGCTCGACCTGGCCAAGATGATCGCCGACACGATGGACGCCGAGATCGCCTACCTGCCGAACCCGCGCCGGGAAGCGGAGGAGAACGAGCTGGTCGTAGCCAACGACCAGTTCCTCGCCCTCGGGCTGAAGCCGACCACGCTGTCGGAGGGCCTGCTGGAAGAGGGCCGGGAGGTAGCGAAGCGCTACCGGCACCGGGCCGACCCCACCAAGATCATCGCTAGGTCGGTCTGGAAGGCGGGCATGGAAACCGCGGACGACCTGATGGCCGAGCTGCCCGCGAACTAGCGCGGGCCGGCCTTACCGGCCCGGCCTGACGGCCGGGCCGCTTCTGGAGAGCGGCCCGCCGGCCGGTCAGGTGGCCGGGGCGGGCGGCGGCTGTGGGTTGCGGCGCAGGATGGCCAGCGCGTGCTCGACCAGTGCGACCAGGACGTCCCGGCCCGATGAGCGCTGCCGGGCGTCGCACAGGACCACCGGCACCAGCGGGTCGAGGTCGAGCGCCGAGGTAATGGCCTTGGGCTCGTACTCGCGGGCGCCCTCGAAGCAGTTCACCGCGACCACGAACGGCACGTGGTGCTTCTCGAAGTAGTCCACGGCCGGGAAGCAGCCCGCCAGCCGCCGGGTGTCGGCCAGCACGACCGCGCCGAGCGCGCCGCGCGCCAGGTCGTCCCACATGAACCAGAACCGCTCCTGGCCTGGCGTCCCGAACAGGTAGACCACCAGATTGTCGCGGATGGTGATGCGGCCGAAGTCCAGCGCGACGGTGGTGGTGCCCTTGCGCTCCACCCCGATCAGGACGTCCACCCGGCGGCCCGGCTCGGTCAGCGCTTCCTCGGTGCGCAACGGCCGGATCTCGGAGACCGACCCGACCAGTGTGGTCTTGCCCACCCCGAAACCACCCGCGACGAGGATCTTGATGGAGACCGGGACACCGGTCTCGTCAGAGCCGGCGTAGACCATCGACGACCTCTCTGAGGATGTCCGCGCCGGGCAGGTTGGCCGGTGGGACAGGCTGGTGGACGGTGATGAGCGAGCGCTCCCGGAGGTCGCCGAGCAGGATCTGGACAACGCCCAGCGGCAGATCGAGGTCCACCGCCAGGTCGGCCACCGAGGTCGGCAGCGCGCACAGCCGGAGAAGCCGGAGGTGCTCTGGTTCCAGGTCCGTCAGATCGGCCTGCACCCCCCGCACCGCGATGATCATCGCGATCACGTCCAGCAGCGCCCCGGCCGGGCGGGTCCGGCCGTGGGTGAGCGCGTAGGGCCGGACCACCGGCCCGGCCTCGTCGTCCAGCCAGCTGTCGTCGCGCCCGCGCATGCCGCTCATTCCACGGTCCGGTTGGCCAGCACCGGCCGGGGGCCGACCGACAGATGCAGCCCGACCCGTTTGACCAGGATCGCCATCTCATAGGCGACGAGGCCCACGTCGGCGTTGATCGGGCTGAGCACGGCCAGGCAGCTGCCCTCACCGGCCGCGGTCACGAACAGGAACGAGTTCTCCATCTCGATGATCGTCTGCCGGACGGCGCCGCCGCCGAAGTGCTCGCTTGCGCCCCGGGCCAGGCTCTGGACGCCAGCCGCGACGGCCGACATGTGCTCGGCTTCGGCCCGGGTGAACCCGCGCGACGCCCCGATGGCCAGGCCGTCGCGGGAAAGAATCAGCGCCTTGTCGATGTGCGGGACCCGGGCGACGAGGTCGTCAAGCAGCCAGCTCAGCCCGGTGTCCGCCGCCCCACCGGGACCTGGCTGCTGGTCGTCAGTCACGTGCGTCCCCAGGTCAGTCGTCTCCGTGTGAGCTCAGGCCGCTGCTGGTGCCGGCGTCGGCGGGGCTGCTGGCGCCATCGGCGGCCACGCCCGCGGCCGCAGTGTCGCTTCCGTCCGCCGCGGGGTCGCTCCCGTCGGCCGCGGGGTCAGTCGCGACGGGCGCGTGGTCTGTCCCGTCGGGCGCCGGGTCCTGCCCGTCGGCCGGGCTGGCCGGGCTGGCCACGTTCCCGCCGATGTCAATGGCGGGGCCGTCCGGCGGGCCCGGGCCGCCGCCGGCGACGGCGCCCTCAGCGGTGGCGCCGCTGTCCCCGTCGGCGGTGCGGTTGCCGTCGGCGGGCTGGCCGGTGCCGTCACCGCTGCCCCGGTAACCGTGCGGGAAGGGGTCGAACACCGACCGCCCGCGCTCCCACCCGCGCTGGATCGATGACAAAGCCTGCCTGCTCTCTTCCGGCGACCGCCCGGTGAGCAGCCGCAGGTCCGGCTGGGTGGCGGGCCGGGCCGGGCCCTCCCTTAGCTGCGGGGCCAGGTTCGCCTGCCGGATCCGCCGGGGCAGCCGGGCCGAATCCAGCGCGTCATCTCCCGCCGGGCCGGGCGCGGCGGCGACCGCGGGCTGCGGTGCGGTGGACTCGCCCGGGCGCTCACCCAGGCCATCGCCCGGTTCGGCGGCGGCCCCGGCGGCCCGGTCCGGCTCATCGGCCGGCGGTTCAGCCGCGGCATCCGCCGCGGAAACGGCCAGGCCCGCCAGCGACGACCCGGCCGGGATAGCCGGTGACGCCCCGGCCAGGCTTCCCACCGCGCTCCCGGTCAGGTCCTCCTCCTGGCTGCCCGCGTCCGGCAGGAAGCCCGCGTACCCGGTGCCGATCGCGGGCCGGGCGATGGCCCGCGCGGTGCTCCCGGCCGGCAGCGCCGACGGCTCCCGCGGCGGCACCGCCCCGGGGATGACCAGTGAGTGCGGGATCAGCACAATAGCGGTGGTCCCGCCATAAGGGGACGGCCGCAGCGAGACCCGCACGTTGTGCCGCTTGGCCAGCTGCGCGGCGACGAAGAGGCCGAGCTGGTCGCCCCCGGTGAGGTCAAACGCGGGCGGGTCGGCCAGCAGCGCGTTGAGCTGATCCCGGTGCCCAGCGCCCAGGCCGAGCCCGCGATCTTCGACCTCGATCGTGTAGCCCTGGCCGGCCATGCCGCCCAGGATCGTGACCGATGTCTGCGGCGGCGAGTAGATGGTCGCGTTCTCGGCCAGCTCGGCGACGATGTGGATGACGTCACCGACCGCGGGGCCGGTGAGCGAGGCCGGGCTGGCCGTGGTCACCTTGATCCTGGTGTAGTCCTCCACCTCCGCCACCGCGGCCCGGAGCACGTCCACCATCGGCACCGGGTGACGCCAGCCCCGGGCGGGTGCTTCCCCGGACAGGATGATGAGGCTCTCGGCATGCCGCCGCATCCGGGTCGCCAGGTGGTCCACCCGGAACAGGTCGTCGAGTTCCTGCGGGTCCTTGGCCCGGCGCTCCATCGCATCGAGCAGGGTCAGCTGCCGGTGCAGCAGCGACTGGCTGCGCCGGGCCAGGTTGCGGAACATGTCGCTGATCCCATGGCGCAGCTGCGCCTGCCCCACCGCGGATGCCACGGCGGTCTGCTGCACGCTGGCGAAGGCCTCTTCGACCTGCCGGATCTCACGCGTTCTGGCGGCCTTGTGCGGGGCCGGCCCGGGCAGGTCGACCTTCTCCCCGGCGGCCAGCCTGCGGACCAGGTCGGGCAGGCTGGTGTTCGCCAGTTCCAGCGCGGATTCCCGGAGCCTGGCCAGTTCACCAACCTGCCGCCGGCCCAGCCACCACGACATGAAGATCGACAGCAGCACGGCGAACATGCCCACCCCGCCGGCCAGGACCAGTCTCAGGTAGATGGTCCGGGCCTCGTTGTTGGCCTGCCGGGTGAGCGCGTTCCCCGCCTCGTTGCCCGCGGCGGACAGCCCGGTGGAGACGCCGCCCACCGCCTGCTGCCAGGCCTGCGGCTGGATCGGGGGCAGCTTGCCCGGCCGCGTGTACCTGACGACCGCGTTCTCCAGCATGACCAGGGAGCTGAGCGCGTGCGGGCTGACATCGCGCCGGTAGTAGGAGCCGTACTGCGGGTCGAGCTCGGTCAGCGTCTGGCCGTACAGCTCCCGGCGGGCCCCCACCAGTCCGGTGAACTGCTGGAGGTCGGAGACCGTGAACCGGCCGCTGCTCAGGTCGGCGTAGAGGAGCGCGTTCTCCTGGCCCAGCAGGTCTCCGGACTGGCCCATATGAACGAACGCCAGCGCCTGGGCCACCACCTGTGCGTTGTTCTGCTGACTGATGACCGCGCCGAGGACGAAGTAGGCGTCCCCGACCAGCCGGTTGTAGGCCGCGAAGGCATCCCGCCGGGTGATGGCCCGGGCCGCGATCTCGGCATGCAGCGCGGGCAGGCTGGCCGCCCCGGCGAGCAGGGCGCCGATGGCGCGTTTCTCCGCGGTAGAGGCGTCGTTCATGGTCGCGCCGGAGGTGAGGGCCTGGTGCAGGGAGGCGGCCGCGGCGGCGGTCCCGGCTTCCTGACTCTGCAGGCTGGCCAGGTTGGCGGCGGTCGGATCGGCCAGGTACACCACGGCCAGCAGCCGCTCGGCCTCGAGCTGGGCCAGGAATAGGCCGGTGGGCTCGCCGGTGGCGTTCTTCACCGTGTTCGATCGCGCCAGGTTGATGGCGTCGCCGAGGGTGACGGTCGCGGCGAAGGAATAGAGCCCGAGCAGGCAGAGAATGGGGACGATGGTCAGCAGCAGAATCCTGGTGCGGACGGACCTCGGACGCAATCTCATCGCTCGGCCTTGGCTGTGCGGGAGGGACCGGTGACGGAGCGGCTACGAAGGTTATTCGCAAGACCCCCGGCGTGCGAGGCTAGCAGGATTGGCCGCCCGGCTCCTGCGGATCGGGAATCTTAGCCATGGATATGATCTTTGATCACCTTTATCCCTGCATAGGCAATTAGCGCCCGGCACCACAGCGGCCGGCCGCCCGCACCGTAGCGTGGGCATATGCGCGCATGGGTGGTACACGAGCCCGGGCCGATGGCTTCCGGGCCGCTGCGGCTGGTGGAACGGGACGTGCCCGAGCCGGGCGCCGGTGAACTGCTGATCCGGGTCCGGGCCTGTGGCGTCTGCCGGACCGACCTGCATCTCGCCGAAGGCGACCTGCCGCCGCGGGCACCGGACATCACCCCTGGCCACGAGGTGGTGGGTGAGGTCGTGGCGGCCGGCCCGGGGGCAGGCCGGTTCGCGGCCGGCGACCGGGTCGGCGTCGCCTGGCTGGCCAGAACCGACGGCACCTGCACGTACTGCCGCCATGGCCACGAGAACCTGTGCCCGGCCTCCAGCTACACCGGCTGGGACCGGCACGGCGGCTACGCCGAGTACCTCACGGCCGCGGGCGCCTACGTCCACCCGCTGCCGGCCGGCTTCTCCGACGCCGAACTCGCCCCGCTGCTGTGTGCCGGCATCATCGGCTACCGGGCGTTGCTGCGCGCGGAGATCCCGCCCGGCGGCTCGCTGGGGATCTGGGGCTTCGGCGGATCGGCGCACCTGGCGGCGCAGGTGGCGATGGCCCAGGGCGCGGCCGTGCACGTGTTCACCCGCGCCCCCGCCGCCCGGGAACTCGCGCTCAGCCTGGGCGTCGTGTCGGCGCAGGATTCCTTCGACCCGGCCCCGGAACCGCTCGACTCGGCGATCATCTTCGCCCCGGCCGGTGACCTGGTACCGGCCGCGCTCAGCGCGGTCGGCCGCGGCGGCACGCTGGCCATCGCCGGCATCTACCTGACCGATATTCCGTCACTGGACTACCAGCGGCACCTCTTCCAGGAGCGGACCCTGCGCAGCGTGACGTCCAACACCCGGGCGGACGCGGCCGATTTCCTCACCCTCGCCGGGCGGCTGCGCCTCAAGGTGAGCACGACCAGCTACCCGTTCGAGCAGGCCAGCCAGGCCCTGGCTGACCTGGCGGGTGACCGGGTGCGAGGCGCCGCGGTTCTGACACTGTGACCGCCTGGCTGCGTAGGCTGGGCCGGTGACCAGCCATCTCGATACCGCCCGGGAGCTGCTCGCGCGCAGCCCGCTGGTGGACGGTCACAACGACCTGGCCTGGGAACTCCGGGAGGCAGGCGGCCAGGATCTGGCCACCACCGACCTGGCGGCCCCGCTCGGCTATACCCACTCCGACCTGCCCCGGCTGGCCGCCGGCGGGGTCGGCGCGCAGTTCTGGTCGGTCTACGTGCCGGTGTCGCTGGCCGGGGAAGCGGCCGTCGCCACCACCCTGGAGCAGATCGACTTCGTCCACCGCATGATCGGCCGTTACCCGGACCGGCTGGAACTTGCCCTCACGGCCGCCGACGTGGAGCGCATCTTCGCGGCCGGCCGGATCGCCTCGCTGCTGGGTGCCGAGGGCGGGCACAGCATTGCCAGCTCGCTGGGCGTGCTGCGGATGCTCTACCGGCTCGGGGTCCGCTACCTCACTCTCACCCACAACGCCAACGTGCCGTGGGCGGACTCGGCCACCGACGAGCCTGCCGCCGGCGGGCTGACCTCGTTCGGCCGCCAGGTGGTGGCGGAGATGCAGCGGCTCGGGATGCTCGTCGACCTGTCCCACACCGCACCGGGCACCATGCGCGACGTTTTCGACGTGGCCCAGGGGCCGGTCATCTACTCCCACTCCAGCGCGCGCGGGCTGTGCGACCACCCGCGCAATGTGCCCGACGACATGCTGGCCCGGCTGCCCGGCAACAACGGGGTGTGCATGGTCACCTTCGTGCCCGCCTTCATCTCGCCGCGGTGCCGGGACTGGGAGCGGGAACTGGCGGCCGAGATGCAGCGGCGCGGGCTGGACCCGCACGACCAGGCCAGCCGGGCCACGTTCCGGCAGGAGTACACCCGCCGCTACCCGGCCCCCCGGGCCACTCTCGGGCAGGTGGCCGACCACATCGAGCATGTCCGTGGGGTAGCCGGGGTCGGCCACGTCGGCATCGGTGGCGACTTCGACGGGACCGACGACCTGCCCGAGGGCCTCACCGACGTTTCGTGTTACCCGGCCCTGTTCGCCGAACTGCTGGTGCGGGGCTGGAGTGAGGCGGACTGCGCGGCGCTGGCCGGCGGCAACATCCTGCGGGTCCTGCGCGAGGCGGAAACCACCGCCCGGGCGCTCACCCGCGTCAGCTGAACGGGGTGCGCGGGCGTTCCTGCCGTTCGCCGTCGATGTAGAGGTCCACCTTCTCGTTGTAGAAGCATGCCAGCCCGGCGACCTTCTGGCTCTCCGGAAGCGGGTACCGGTACATCCACACCAGGTCGCGGTGCACCTGCTGGCCGGTGTCCACCGACCAGTAGCTGGCGGTGCCCTTGTAGGGGCACTGGGAGGACTTCCCGGACGGCTGGAGCAGGTCCATCCGGACGTCGGTGAGCGGCAGGTAGAACCGCGCCGGCAGGCCGGTCTCGAACAGGATGCGCGGCTGGCGGGACTCGGCCACGGTGATCCCGTCCACCTCCACCCGGACGTGCCGGGAACTGGCCAGGATGTCGATCCGGGTGTATGGGCTGCGCGCGTGCGTATAGACCGGTTCGTCCTCTTCGAGCCATTCGCTCATCGCGTTCCAGTCGAACCTGACCAGCTCGCGCAGTTCCGGCAACGGCGAATCGGGATAGCGCAGGGCGGCGCCAGCCGCGGTGGCGGACGCCACCTTGACGTCGAACACCTGCGCGTCCCCGCGGCTGGGGGAGTGCTTGTGGCCGGCCGGGATCAGTTCGGCCCGGACGTCGGCGGTCGGCAGGTAGTAGACCGGGTAACTGGGTCCCTCCCAGACCAGGACCGGGTGGAGGGTGTCGGCGACGAGCTGGCCGGCCAGATAGATGCGGACCCGCTTGTCACACGGCTCGATCCTGATCCCGCGCGATGTCTGCGCCACTTCCTGCTCCATCCTCAGCGGGGTTGAGGCCGGGTAGTTACCTCGGCCCAGTAGCGTCAATGTATGCGACTTGGGGTTTTGGACGTTGGCTCCAATACGGTTCACTTCCTCGTAGTGGACGCCCATCAGGGCGGACGGCCGCTGCCGGTGTTCTCACACAAGGCAGAACTGCACCTGGGCAGCAGCCTGGAGGCGGGGAACCGGCTGTCCCGCAGCTGTGCCCTGCGGCTGCGCGCCTTTGTCAGCGAGGCGCTGCAGATCGCCGAGGACAAGGGTGTGGAGGAGCTGCTCGCCTTTGCCACGTCCGCGGTCAGGGACGCCGCAAATGGTGACGATGTCCTGGCCTCGGTCAGGTCGGACACTGGGGTCGACATCTCGGTGCTGCCCGGGCCGGAAGAGGCCCGGCTGACCTTTCTCGCCGTCCGCCGGTGGTTCGGCTGGTCATCGGGGAAGGTGCTGATGCTCGACATCGGGGGTGGCTCGCTGGAGATCGCGGCCGGCATCGATGAGGTGCCCGATGTGGCGATCTCGCTGCCGCTGGGGGCTGGCCGGCTGACCAGGGACTGGTTCACCAGTGACCCGCCGTCGGCCGACGAGGTCCGCCAGTTGCGCCGGCATATACGGACCGAGATCGCCCGCCAGGCCGGTGAGGTGACCCGCAGCGGGCCGGCCGACCGGGCGGTGGCGACGTCCAAGAGCTTCCGGCAGCTGGCCAGGATCGCTGGCGCCGCTCCCTCCGGTGAGGGTCCCTACGTGCGGCGGCTTGTCAGCCACGCCGACATCACAGAGCTGGCCAAACGCCTGGCGGCCATGTCCCAGGCCGAGCGGGCCGACCTGCCCGGCGTGTCCCGCGGCCGGGCACCCCAGCTCGCCGCGGGCGCGCTGGTGGCCGACGCGGCGATGGATCTGTTTGGCCTCGCGGAACTCGAGGTCTGCCCGTGGGCGCTGCGCGAGGGCGTGATCCTGCGGCGGCTGGACGCGCTGCCCTCCTGACCAGGGCGCTCGCTGGCGGCCCTGGTCAGTCCGGAGACGCCTTAGTCGGGGAGGACCCGAACGTTCTCGCCGGCCGCCCCCGGGCTGCCGGGGACGCCCGGGATGGCAGGCCCGCCCGGGGCCGGATTCCCGGCCGCCGGGCTCCCGGGCACCGGGTTCCCAGCCGGGCTGCCGGGCACCGGGTTCCCAGCGGGGCTGCCGGGCACCGGGTTCCCAGCGGGGCTCCCGTTTCCTGGGCGGACGGGGGGCTTGACGGCCGGCCCGGGCCGCGCTTCGTGGCTGCCGCCGGCCGGCGCGCTCAGATGCCCGGCGCCCGCCGGGACCGACACGTCCGGGCCGCTCTTGTCGCGCTCCTGCCCGGACTCGCGCGCCCCGGCCCGGCCGGTGGGCGCGCGCCGGCTGTCGACGGCCGGCCGGACACCAGCCGGCCCGCCCGCCGCGAACGAGGTGGCGACGGACTTGGCCACTTCGTCCTCCAGGGAACCGCGGGATGTCTCGCTGGCCACCAGATTGGTGACCACGTCGCGGATCTCCGTCAGGCGGCGCATGGTCTCGGTGTGGCGGGAGGTCAGCAGGTTCAGCCGCCGCTCGGCGCCATCGTGGATGGCGCTCGCCCGGGTGGTGGCCTCGTCCAGCATCTGCTTGGCCTGGGTCTTGGCGCCGGCCAGGGTGCTCTCCGCGTCCTTGGTCGCCTCGGCGATCGCCCGCTCGGTTTCCAGCCGGGCCGAGTTCCGCATCTTGTCGGCTTCCGCCCGGGCGGTGGTGATCGCGTTCTCCGCCTGCTCCTGGGCGGCGGTCAGCATCCGTTCTGTCTGGTCGCGCGCCTCGGTGCGGATCCGGTCGGCTTCCTTCTTCGCCTCGTCGCGCTGTTTGCCGATCTCCTCCTGGGCCCGGTTGCGCTGGGCCTTGGCCTCGTCGTCGGCGAGTTTGAGGATCTGGCCGACCCGCTCGCTGATCTCCTCGTGGGCAGGCTTGCCAGACAGACCCTGCCGCGCGGCCGACAGTTCCAGCCGCAGCCGCTCGGACTCATCGAGCGAGTGCGAGAGCCGTTCCTCCAGATCACGGGAGTGGCTGCGGGATCGCGCGACGAACTCATCCACCTGGCGGCGGCTATACCCGCGCATCTGGATCTCGAAGGCGTCCTCGCCGTCGAGGTCGGTCATCAGGTCTGCGTCATCAGTCATGTCGGGCACCCAGAGGGAATCTGTCCGGTCTGTCCGGCTGCCTGCGCCAGGACTGACCGGGGTGGCTGAGGTGGCGTTGGGGGTGGGCCGTGGTCGGGCCCGGGGACGGCCGGCCTAGTGCAAGCTGGCCGGATATCGGATTGGGGTCACTGCGGGGGACGGTCACGACTCTGGTCTCAACCCCGCCTGCGCGCAACCGAAACGAACGATTATCCCGATTTGCTGCGGTTCCGGTGACGAGACGATCACGCCACGCGGCGATTCCTGCCACCGCGTGTGGTGTGCATCATGCGTAACCAATCCTGAAACTGCGCCGATACCACCTCCGGCGGTTGCGCGCGGTGCCCGGTTCCTATGATGTGGCGCTACTGCGGGGCCGCGGCCCCGGCCACCGGAAAGACGGCTGATGATGCCCGGTGGTTTACCCGGCTGGGCCAGAAGGAGATTCTGTGCAGAACTACCACCTCGGCGCGCTGGACGGTATGACACCCGTGGTCCATCCGGAGGCGTGGATCGCCCCCGGCGTGGTGCTCGTCGGTGGCGTGACCGTCGGTCCCACGGCCAGCATCTGGTACGGCTCGGTGCTGCGGGCCGACGACGACCAGATCGTGGTCGGCGCGGGCTGCAACATCCAGGACCTGTGCTGCCTGCATGTGGACGCGGGCGAGCCGGTGATCCTGGAGGAGCAGGTCACCCTCGGGCACCGGGCCACGGTGCACGGCGCGTACGTGGGGGCCGGCGCGCTGATCGGGATCGGGGCGATCGTGCTGGGCCGGGCCCGGATCGGCGCCGGTTCGCTGGTCGCGGCGGGCACGGTCATCCGGCCCGGCCAGGACATCCCGCCGGGAGTGCTGGCGGCTGGCGTCCCCGGGCGAGTGGTGCGGGAACTCACCGATGAGGACCGGGCCACGTTCGCCGACTCAGCGGCCCGTTATGTGCAGCGGGCCGCCCGCCATAGCGGCGCATCCTGGACCGGGCCCAGATACTGACCAACCGGTCGCGCGCGATCCCCTTTACCGGTTGCCGGGACACGATGCGGCCTGCTTATTGGAATTGTTATCCGGGGAGCGGGTAATATCCCCCGAAGCTGGTCCAGGAATGACCCTGTTGGGTCATGCGGGGGCGTCGGACCGCGTCGTAGCCTTGTTGCCAGGGTTCGCTGCGGATCCGCTCGGCGATGGAGGTGGGCGCGGTGCGTGAGCGTCTCGATCTTCGCGTACACGACAGCGTGGCGCTCGATGAGATCGAGCTCTATACCGAAGTCCTTAGTGCTGTTGCTGCGAGTGACCATCCGCTTACTCCAGAGGAGCTCGACGAGGTTCTCGGGGTGAAGTCGGTCGCCTGAAAAGGGCGGCACGGGGTGGCGTTAGTAACGGGGCCGGGGTGTTCGGGGCGTGAAACCGGTCAGGCCCGGAGTTGATAGACGACGTCCGTGGCCGCCCGGCTGAATCCCAGTGATTCATAGAGCGCGATGGCCGGGGTATTCGACTCGTCGACGTAGAGCATGACGCCGGGCAGCCCGCGGTCCCGCAGATAGTGCAGGCCGACCAGGGTGAGCGCGCGGCCGAGGCCGGTGCCCTGGGCCGACGGGTCAACCCCGATCACGTAGACCTCGCCGATCGGCGGGCTGGCCGCCGCTGGGGGTGCGCCAGCCGCTGGCGGGGTGGCAGCCGCTGATGGTGTGGCGGGCGCGGGAGAGTCAGCCGCCGGCTGGCTGGCCGGAGCCCGGTTGTGGATCTTGGTCCAGTGGAAGCCGGCCAGCCGCCCGTCCCGCTCGGCCAGGAAGAACCCGGCCGGGTCGAACCACGGTTCCTGCTCCCGCTGGGCCAGGTCCTGCCACGTCCATCGGCCCTGTTCCGGATGGTCGGCGAAGGCCCGGGCGTTGACCGCGAGCCATGCCTGCTCGTCCTGGCCGGGCACGAAGGTGCGGACCGAGAAGCCGGGCGGCAGCCGCGGTTCGGGTGGCGGGTCAGCCAGCGGCCGGTACATCCGCCAGAGGCCGCGCTGCCTGGTGAAACCGGCACTGGCCGCGAGTGCGGCCGCGGCGGGAAGGTCGCCGTGCGCCCACAGCAGCAGCGGCCGCCCGGCCGCCCCGGCGGCCAGCGCGCGGGCCAGCGCCCGGCCCAGGCCGTGCCCGCGGTAGGCAGGATGAACGGCCAGTTCGCCGGCCAGGCCGCCGGCGTCCAGATGCGCAAAACCGGCGAGGGTTTCGTCCCGCCACACCAGCAGGTTGCGGGCACCGTGATCGCCCCCATGCCGGACGTGCAGGAGGATCTGCTCCGACAGCGGCCCGACCCCGTCGGCCGCGGTGACCGTGTCCACCAGCCGCAGCACGGCGGCTGCCTCCTGCGGGCCGATGGTGCCCTGGCTGGTGATGACCGCTGTGCCGTCCGGGCCGTCCGCACCGGCGCCGGGCCCGGTCTCAGCGGTCGGCTCGGGCAGGGCTCGGCCCCCTTCCCTCGACCAGGCCGGCAGCGCCGCCGGGGCTCGCGGTGCCGTCCGGGCCGGTGCCGTCCGGTGCGTCCCGATCGGCGGTTCCGGCGATGGCCGCGTCATCAAGCCCCGTGATGTCCCGTTCGGCCTCGTGGCCGGGCTTCGGGCCGGCGGGATGGCCAGGCCGGCCGCGGCGGCCCTCCTCCGCCTTGACCGGGACGAAGCGGTAACCAACGTTGCGCACGGTCCCGATCAGCGCCTCGTGCTCGGCGCCCAGTTTGGCCCGCAGCCGCCGGACGTGCACGTCGACGGTGCGGGTGCCGCCGAAGTAGTCATAGCCCCACACCTCCTGCAGGAGGTGGGCCCGGGTGAAGACGCGGCCCGGGTGCTGCGCCAGGAACTTCAGCAGCTCGAACTCCTTGAAGGTGAGATCGAGTGCCCGGCTGCGCAGCCGGGCCGTGTAGGTGGCCTCGTCGATGGCCAGATCGCCGGCCCGGATCTCGTCCGGGGTGGCGGGCGCCAGGCTGGCCTGGCGGCCGACCGCGAGCCGCAGCCTGGCCTCGACTTCGGCCGGCCCGGCGGTGTTGAGGATCACGTCGTCGGTGCCCCAGTCGGCGGTCACCGCGGCCAGTCCGCCTTCGGTCAGCACGGCGATGACCGGGGCCTCCACGCCCGCATCCCGCAGGAGCCGGCACAGCTCCCTGGCCCGGACGAGGTCCCGGCGCGCATCCACCAGCACCGCATCCACCGGCGGCGAGTCCGCTATCGCGGTCATGTCGGCCGGTGCGCTCCGCACCGTGTGCAGCAGCAAGGCCAGCGCGGGCACGATCTCCCCAGCTGGATCGGTGGCGCTGGTGAGCAGCAGAAGCTCACTCAACTGCTGCCACCTCCGCCCCGCCTGCCCTACGCGTAGAGACCGACCATGGATGTGCCTGGAGGGCAGCGCCGCCCGGATCTGATGTGAGCGAGAATAGCCGACATGGCCATGGTCACCGTGCGCTACTGGGCGGCAGCTAAGCAGGCGGCCGGGATCGCCGAGGAAAGCCTCACCGCTGGCACGCTGGCCGAGGCGCTCAGCGAGATGCGGGCCCGGCATGCCGCCGCGCCCGATCTGGCGGCCGTGCTGGCCCGGTCCTCCTTCCTCATCGACGGCGAGCGGGCCAGCCACGGGCCAGCGCGGGAGGTGAGCCTGCGCGATGGGGCCGTGATCGAGGTGCTGCCCCCGTTCGCGGGCGGCTGACCCGCTGGCCGCTTCGGACCCGCCCATCCGGGCCGGTGAGTAGGGTGGCGTCACGATGCGAAAGCTGCTGATCGCCGCCGCCGTTCTCATCGCCGTTCTCGTCGCCGCCGACCGGATCGCCGTCGCGGCCGCGGAGAACCAGATCGGTGCCCGGGTCGCCGCCACGTACGGCCTGCCGGACAAGCCCCGGGTCGCCATCGCGGGCTTCCCGTTCCTGACCCAGGTCGTGACCGGCGACTACCGGCAGATCAGCGTGCACGCCACCGGCGTCCAGGCCGGTGGGGCCACCCTCAGGTGGCTGTCCGCCCGCCTCACCGGGGTGCATGTCTCGCTGCCGCAGGTGCTCGGGCACGGCGCCGGGACGGTGACCGCCAGCCGTGCCACCGGGTCCGCGCTGATCGGCTTCGCCGAATTGGACCAGCGGCTGCCACCCGGCGTGCGGCTCAGCCAGGCCGGGCACCGGCTGCGTGTGTCCGGCGAACTCAGCGAGGGAGGAGTCCGCCTGCCGGTGTCGGCCACGGTGGCGCTGCGGGTCACTCCGGTGGGCATCCAGATCGCCTCCCGGGCGGTCCGCACGGCCGGCCGGCGGCTGCCGGTCTACCTGGCCCGGCGCTACCTGCCGCGGCTCAGTTTCGACATCCCGCTGCGGACCCTGCCGCTGCACCTGCGGGTCACGTCGGTGGCCGTCACCAGCGCCGGGCTGCGGATCGGGGCATCCGCTCATGACGTTCATTTCGCCGCGAACTGACCCGCGTCCGCGGCCCGGGATCGCCCGGCACCGCCGTTTGGCGGTGAAGGGGTGAAGCCCGCGAATGAACCAGACCCGCGCCCTCACCGTGACATAAGTGTGGTGCGCCAGAGCGGGCCAGGTAACGGCTGGCCTAAAGACCGCGTCAGCGATGAGTCGCTGGTGCGTGCGCTCTACGCGGAGCACGCGGCCCCGTTGCTGCGGTACGCACTGCGGATGACGGACGGGGACCGGCAGCGGGCGGAGGACATAGTGCAGGAGACGCTCTTCCGCGCCTGGCTGCATCCGGAGGCGATCGCCGACCGCCCGGCACGGCCCTGGCTGTTCGCGGTGGCGCGCAACCTCGCGGTGGACGCCCACCGGGCCAGGAAGGCGCGCCCGCAGGAAGTCGGGGAAGGCGCGCTTGAACTCGTCCCCGTTCCCGACGAGGCTGATCGCGTGCTGGAATCCTGGGCGGTCGCCGACGCCATGTCCACGTTGCGGCCCGAGCACCGCCGGGTCCTGCTGGAGACCTACTACCTGGGGCGATCGGTGGCCGAAGCGGCCGCTGTGCTCGGCATCCCGGCAGGTACCGTCAAATCAAGGGCGTTCTACGCCCTCCGCGCGCTGAAGCTGGCACTGGAGGAAAGGGGGTTGGCACCATGAGCGGCACAGCCGAATGCCGGGAGATCCGGCACGCGCTCGGCGTCTACGTGCTCGGTGCCATCGACCCGGCCGACCGTGCCCTGGTAGACGAGCATCTGGCGACCTGCTCCGAATGCCGGGAGGAACTGGCCGGGCTGGCCGGGCTGCCCGCATTGCTGCGGCGGGTGCCCACGGCGGAAGCGGAACGGCTGGCGGTAGCTGACCAGCCCGACGAGTCGGTGCTGGATGCGGCGGCCGAGGAACTGCTGCCATCCGCGCTCGCCCGGACCGCTCAGATCCGCCGGGTACGCCGGTGGCGGGAACTCGCGGCGGCCGCGGCGGTGGCCGTGCTGGCCCTGGGGGCCGGGGCCGCCGGGGCCCACCTGCTGGGTTCAGGCGCGCCCGCGGCTAAGCCGCCGCTGGCCGGCCAGGTGCTGCATTGGCACAGCGTCGCCCACACCGACGCGGTAACCCAGGCGGGCCTGGCCGTGAAATACGCGCGCAAGCCCTGGGGCACCACCATGCTGGCCCAGGTCTGGGGAATCCCACCGGGCACCGTCTGCCAGTTCGTGGTCATCGACACCCAGGGCCACCGCTGGGTGCTGGGCGGCTGGCGTGTGAACTACACCGGCGAGGCACCCTGGTACCCGCTGTCCACCTCGCTGACCGACAGCCAGTTGCGCACGTTCGAGGTGACCGCCGCGGGCCGCGTGCTGGTCAGCGCGCATCCGGCCTGATCCGGGAGCGAGGGGCGGATCCGGGCGGGCGGGCGTTCCCGGGAATGCCGGGCGGGCAGGCGGCGCTGTAGACCGACGTGGTAACCGGTGCGATCGTGCTGGGCGCGGTGCTGGTGCTGGCGACCGCAGCCGGATTCGGCTGGCGCTGGCGCAGCGGCCGCCTGCGGGAATCGCCGGGGGCCCGGCTGACCGAGGCCGAGCTGGGCCAGCCGCTCGGCTCCCGGGCCACGCTGGTGCAGTTCTCCTCGGCGTTTTGCGCGCCGTGCCGGGCGACCCGGGTGCTGCTGGCCGACGTGGCAGGCAAGACCGAGGGCGTCCGGCACGTGGAGATCGACGTGACCATGCGGCTGGACCTGGTCCGTCGGCTGGGCATCAGCCGCACCCCCACCGTCTTCGTGCTCGGCCCGCAGGGGCAGATCACGCGCCGGGCGAGCGGTCTCCCGCGGCGGCCCGAGGTGGATGCCGCCCTGGCCGTGGTCACCGCGGGGGAAGGCGGGCGGCCGTGACAGCCGGCCTCGCCCCGCATAGCATCGCAGCCATGCGTATCGCCACAGATGCGGGCAGGCCCGAGGGCGGGGAAACACCAGCCCGGCCCGTGCCGCTGCTGCTGACCAGGCGGCGCACCATCGACTACTGCCGGGTGGCGGCGGCGCCGCGCTGCCGGCCAGGCCCGCGCCCGTCCGCCTGACCACCGTCGCGGCTCCGGGTGCCCGGAGCGAGCCCGCCCGGCCGCACCGGCGGTGTCAGTCCGGCCAGTCCGGGTAGGTGGCAGGCCGGACAGTCCGGGTGGGCATCCGCTGACCGTCCGGGTCGCGCAGACGCACCAACCGAGCCGGTATCGCCGGGCGCCGGGGCCGGGCCGCCACAGTCACCCCGGATCGCGCGGCGGCGGCGTCCGGAGCGAAACTGAAGGGCCAGGTGCCGGCGAGCCAGGGCACCTGATGGATGTAAAGAGGTGGCAAATCCGATGCAGATCGATCCCAGAGGGCCGCGGTTCAGTGCCGCGCTGTCCGCCATCGTGCTCGCGGTCGTGCTGGTCACCGGCAGCGTGTGGCTGTTCGCCTGGCAGGCGGCCGTGTTCGCGGTGAGCGCCGGGCTGGGCCTGAAATACTCGCCCTACGGGCTGATCTACCGGTGGCTGGTCAGGCCCCGGCTGGCCCCGCCCCGGGAGCTGGAGGACCAGGCCCCGCCGCGGTTCGCTCAGGGTGTCGGCCTGGTCATCAGCATCATCGGCATCATCGGGTACGCCACCGGCGTGACACCGCTCGGCATGACCGGCGCCGCGCTGGCGTTCGCCGCCGCGTTCCTCAACGCCGCCTTCGGCCTGTGCCTGGGCTGCGAAATGTATGTGCTTATCCGACGCATCTGGCCGGGCCAGCGCGGGGTCTCCCAGCCAGCGCCCGACAAGGAGGTAGCAGCATGAGCCGCTCTGACGTCCTGGTGGACGCCGACTGGGTGGAAGAGCATCTGGACGACCCCGGGGTGGTGCTGGTCGAGGTGGACGAGGACACCACCGCCTACGACAAGGGCCACATCCGCACCGCCATCAAGCTGGACTGGCGCAAGGACCTGCAAGACCCGGTCCGCCGCGACTTCATCGACCGGCACGGGTTCGAGCAGCTGCTGTCCGAGCATGGCATCGGCAATGACGACCTGGTCGTCCTGTACGGGGGCAACAACAACTGGTTCGCCGCGTACGCCTACTGGTACTTCCGGCTGTACGGGCATCGGCACGTGCGCCTGCTCGACGGCGGCCGCAAGAAGTGGGAGCTGGACTCCCGCGAGATGGTCACCGCCATCCCGGACCGGCCGCGGACGTCCTACCAGGCCAGCGCGCAGGACACAACGCTGCGGGCCATGCGCGACGAGGTGATCGCCGCCATCGGCAAGCGGAACCTGGTCGACGTCCGGTCGCCGGACGAGTTCAGCGGCAAGCTGCTGGCGCCCGCGCACCTGCCGCAGGAGCAGGCGCAGCGGCCCGGGCACATCCCCACCGCGAAGAACGTCCCGTGGTCCAAGGCCGCCAATGACGACGGCACCTTCAAGGCGGACGCGGAACTGCAAGCGCTGTACGTGGATGAGGCCGGCCTGGACTTCGCCAAGGACACCATCGCCTACTGCCGGATCGGCGAGCGGTCGGCGCACACCTGGTTCGTCCTGCACGAGCTGCTCGGGCAGCCGAACGTGAAGAACTACGACGGGTCCTGGACCGAGTACGGGTCGCTGGTCGGGGTGCCCATCGAGCTCGGCGCGCCGCGATGAGCACGGCGCAGCCGGCCGGCGCGGCGCCGGAAGCCGTGGGCGCACCGGCCGGGTGCGGGGCGCCGGCCGGCGGGGTGGCGATGACCGCGGGCGCCGCGGGCGAGGCCGTCATCGAGGGCCAGGTGCGGCGGGACGGGGCCCCGGTGACGACCGGCTACGCCCGGCTGCTCGACGGCGGCGGCGAGTTCGTGGCCGAGGTCCCGCTCGGCGGGGACGGCGGGTTCCGGTTCTTCGCCGCGCCCGGTAACTGGACCGTGCGGGCGCTCGCGCCCGGCGGCGGGGGCGTGGACGAGACCGTGACCGCTGGCTACGGCCAGGTCACCCGGGTGGAACTGGGCATCTGACCGGGGCGCGCAAAAGGGGACAGGCTTCGGCCTGCCCCCTTTAGTCTCCAGCTTGTCATCTGTTTGTCAGGTTCCCGTTCCTCTGTTGTTCAACTGCGCGTCACCTTTGCTCCCTATCAATGGGACGACGGGGCGGGTCAGACCGCCTGATCCGATAGCGACCAAGGGTGGGCGCACTGTGTCACTTCAGGCTGATCCTGCGGAATCCGGGTCCGGTCAGGGAAGCCAGGCAGCTCGGGGGAAGGCCGCCGCCGCCGCGACGATTGCGGGCACCCCGCAGTCGGCGAACGGGGCCACGTCACTGTCCGTGCAGGATCTGACGCTGAGCTTCGGCCAGCGGGCGATCCTTTCCGACCTGATGATCGACGTCAATGGCGGGAACGTGACCGCGTTGCTCGGGCCGACGGGTTCGGGCAAGACCACGCTGCTGCGCACGTTCAACCGGATGAACGACAAGGTCACCGGGTACCGGCACAAGGGAGACGTGCTGCTGGACGGCCGCAGCATCTGGAGCCCCAGCATCGAGCTGATGTCCCTGCGGCGCAAGGTGGGCATGCTCTTCCAGCGCCCGAACCCGTTCCCGATGTCGATCATGGACAACGTGATCGCCGGGGTGAAGGCGCACAAGCTGGCCCCGCGGGCTCAGCTCAGGGAGATCGCCGAGCGACGGCTGCGGGAAGTGGGCCTGTGGGACGCGGTCTCCACCCGGCTCAAGGACTCGCCGTTCCGGCTGTCAGGTGGCCAGCAGCAGCTGCTGTGCCTGGCCCGGGCGCTGGCCATCGACCCGGACGTGCTGCTGCTGGACGAGCCGACGTCCTCGCTGGACCCGGTGGCGACCGAGTCGATCGAGGCGCTGGTCCGCACGCTGGTTCCGCGCCTCACCGTGGTCATCGTGACCCACAACCTGGCCCAGGCCCGCCGCGTGTCGGACTACACGGTCTTCCTCAACAAGGGCCGCATGGTGGAGCACGGCGAGACCAAGCAGCTGTTCGAGAGCCCCGTTCATGAGGAGACCGCCAACTACGTCACCGGCCGCTTCGGCTAGCCGGCGACCCGGCCGGGAGGGGGCCGGACGCCTTCTCCCGGGAAACCGAGAAGACCCGCGCATCTGTGCGGACCCCCAACGCACGCACCCGCGTGCGTGATGAAAAGCGCACGAGGACCGTGCGCGGGAGCAAAGGAGATTTCTCCGGTGGGCAAACGAATCCGCTTGGTGTGCGCGGCGGCCGCAGTGGTCCCGCTCGCCTTGCTGGCCGCCTGCAGCAGTTCCAGCACAACCTCATCAACGCCGTCAGCTCCGGCGTCCACGTCCTCCGGCAGCACCACCGTCAGCGAGACCGGCAGCACGCTGCTGCTCCCGCTCATCAGTGCCTGGCAGGTGGCGTACACGTCGGCCAACCCCAAGATCCTCATCACGACCTCGGGTACCGGTTCCGGTACCGGCATCGCCGACGCTGCCGCTGGCACGGTGAATATCGGCGGCTCCGACGCCTACCTGTCGTCGGCCGACGTCGGCCAGTTCCCCGGGCTGGAGAACATCCCGCTGTCAGTCGCGGCGCTCAACGTCGACTACAACCTGCCCGGGGTCAAGAAGCCGGTCAACCTCAACGGCACGGTGCTCGCGCAGATCTACGGCGGCAAGATCACTGCCTGGAACGCCCCGGCGATCGCCGCGCTCAACAAGGGCGTGTCGCTGCCGAGCACCAAGATCGTCACGCTGCACCGGGCTGACAGCTCCGGCAGCACCTTCCTGTTCACTTCTTACCTGAATGCCCAGGACCCGAGCGGCTGGGTCACCGCCAACGTCGGGACGACGGTCAGCTGGCCGTCGGTGGCCGGCGCCACCGCCGAGACCGGCAGCGGCGGCATGGTCAAGGGCTGCGCGGCGATCAAGGGCTGCATCGCCTATATCGGCGTCAGCTACAACACGCAGGTCGCCGCCGACGGGCTCGGCATCGCGTCGGTGGCCAACAAGACCGGGCAGTTCGTCCAGGACACCCCGGCGACTATCGCCGCCGCCCTGGCGACCTTCTCCGGCTCCACCCCGGCGACGGGGACCCAGTCGCTGATCAACGGCTCGGCCGGCTACCCGATCATCAACTACGAGTACGCGATCGTGAAGACCGCGCAGCCGAGCCCGGCCACGGCCACCGCGGTCAAGAACTTCCTCACCTGGGGAATCACCAGCGGCAGCAGCACCAAGTTCCTGACCCCGGTGAACTTCGTGGCGCTGCCGTCCAACGTCCTGTCCATCTCCCAGGCTCTGATCGCCAAGATTCACTGAGCCATGGCCTCTCCCCCCTTCGCGGCGGACCGGGGGGCGGCAGCGCCGCCCCCCGGCTCGCCGGGGTCCGCGTTCACCCGCTGGCTGCGCAGCGGCGCCTTCATCCGCTGGCTCGGCGCGGGCGGCGCGCTGATCCCGACCCTGATGCTGGCCTTGATCCTCGCCATCCTGCTCATCAAGGCCTGGCCCGCGATCCTGATCAACGGCTGGGGCTTCTTCACCAAGAGCGTGTGGCATACCGGCGCGCAGTACGGCGGCGTGCAGCACTCGCACGGTCTCACCTACCTGTCCGGCCAGGACTACGGCGCGCTACCGCAGATCGTGGGCACCCTGGAGACCTCACTGATAGCGCTGATCATCGCGGTGCCGGTGTCGATCGGCGCGGCCCTGGTGATCGTGGAGCGGCTGCCCCGGCGGCTAGCCAACGTCGTCGGTGGTTTCCTTGAGCTGCTGGCCGGCATCCCGAGCGTGGTCATCGGGCTGTGGGGAGTGCTGACCTTCGGGCCGTTCATCGCCAAATACATCGCCCCGCTGCTGACCCACATCCCGATCCCGTTCTTCCAGGGCGACGTCGGGCACGGTGAGGGGCTGCTGGTCTCCGGCCTGATACTGGCCGTGATGGTGATCCCGATCGTCGCCTCGACCTCACGCGACCTGATCCGGGGGGTCCCGATCCTGCCCCGGGAGGGCGCGGTGGCGCTGGGCATGTCGGACGCCGAGTGTGCCCGCAAGGTCACGCTGCCCTGGGTGGGCGCCGGCATCATCGGCGCGGTGGTGCTCGGCCTGGCCCGGGCGCTGGGCGAGACCATCGCGGTGGCCATGGTCTGCGGTGTCGCCCTCGGCCAGGTGGCGACCAACCTCTACGCGGCCATGATCACGATCGCCGCCAACATCGTGCAGAACCTCGACACCGTCATCACCGACCAGCTCGGTGTCCGCACGTACGCCGAGCTGGCCCTGGTGCTGCTGATCATCACGCTCGCGACCAACATCGTGGCCCGGCTGATGGTCCGCCGGGTGTCGGGCACCGCCCTGCCGGTCGGAAGGGGACTGTAGGCCATGAGCGGTCTGGGCAGCATGGGCACCGCTGCGTCGCCGGTCGAGCCGCCGGGCTCGCTGCACTCCGGCCACCTCGCCGCGGACGAATGGCCGGCCGTGCCCCGCCGGCGGAAGATCGGCAACGCGATCTTCTGGGGCTGCTGCTTTGCCGCCCTGGCCGCGATCGTCGTGCCGCTGGTGTGGCTGGCGGGCGGCGTCATCGTGCGGGCCGTGCCGCACTGGCAGTGGAGCGTGCTCACCACCGATACCACCGGCACCGCCGGCGGGCTGCTCAACGCCATCCTCGGCACGCTCTACATCACGCTGGGCGTGATCATCATCGGCGGCGGCGTCAGCCTGCTGACCGGCCTGTACCTGGCCGAGTTCGCCACCGGCCGGATCCGGGGGGTGCTGCGCGGCGGCTACGAGGTGCTGGCCGGCATCCCCTCGATCGTGATGGGCTACGTCGGCTTCATCGCGCTGGTGATCGGCCTGCACTGGGGATTTGGCCTGCTGCCGGCCGTGCTCGTGATCTCGGTCATCACCATCCCGTACCTCACCAAGGCGACCGAAACGTCGCTGGCCCAGGTGCCCAGCGCCTACCGGGATGGCGCCGAGGCGCTCGGCCTCCCCGTCACCTGGACGCTCCGCCGGATCGTCCTGAAGGCGGCCGTGCCCGGGATCGTCACCGGCCTGCTGGTCGCCATCGCGATCTCGGTCAGCGAGACGGCGCCGCTGCTGCTCACCGCGGGCTGGTCGTTCTTCAACCCGACCACCCACCTGACCAACTCGGCCGTCGGCTTCCTCACGTACCCGGTCTGGACCTTCTACGCCTCGCCCTACCCGGCCCAGCAGTACCTGGCCTACGACGCGGCGCTGCTGCTGTTCGTGCTGGTCCTCATCGTCATCGTCCTGGGACGGGTGGTCGTCACGATCTCCCGGCGAAATGCGGAATGACGCCAGACCGCGGAGACGACGCCGGCCGGGCAGATGTCCGTCGCCGCGGCATTTCTGTCGGCGTGCTCGCCGACCGGATGGCATCCACCCTGGTCCACCATGAGCCCGGCTGGCGGCTGCCGCGGCTGACCGCCCTGGCCCGCCGTTACAACGTCAGCGCGGCGGAGATCGACGCCGCCATCGACGAACTGGCCGCGCGGCATCTGCTGCGCCGGCTGCCTGACGGCCAGGTCTACCGGGTCAGCCCGGCCGAGTACCACGTCTCCCTGGAAGGCCTGTCCGGGCTGTCCACGCACGTGGACCCGATGGGCGGCCAGCTTGTCTGCAAGACCAGGCACGTCTCCCGGCGCAAGCCACCGGAAGACATCGGCCGCTCGCTCGGGCTGGAACCGGGCGAGCCGGTGCTGGCCATCAGGTGCCTGTGGACGGTTGGTGGCGAGCCGGGCGCGCTCTCGGCCAGCTATCTCCCCGCCCGGCTGGGCGATGCCCTACCGGACCTCGACATCATCCCCTACATCGACGGGGCGGACCCGCTGGTGCCGGC
>DATDGI010000179.1:0-3119 GCA_036522155.1 Streptosporangiaceae bacterium | reverse complement strand
TCCTGCTCGAGCGCTACGTCACCCGCGCCCGCCACGTCGAGGTGCAGATCCTCGGCCTGGCCGACGGGACGGTCCTCGCGCTGGGCGAGCGCGACTGCTCGGTGCAACGGCGGCACCAGAAGGTCGCCGAGGAAACCCCGTCCCCAGGCGTTTCGGCCGCCCTGCGCGAGCAGATGCTGTCCGCCGCGGTCCGGGCCGGCCAGGCCGTGGGCTACCGGGGCGCCGGCACGGTCGAATGCCTGGTCGACACCGAGGCCGGATCGTTCGTCTTCCTCGAGATGAACACCCGGCTGCAGGTCGAGCACCCGGTCACCGAGCTCGTCACCGGCATCGACCTAGTCGAGCAGCAGTTCCGCATCGCGGCCGGCCAGCCGCCCTCCTTCGACCCGGGCGCCGTCACTGCTTCCGGGCACGCGCTCGAGCTGCGGATCTACGCTGAGGATCCGGTCCGGTTCCTGCCTGGGCCGGGCACGATCACCCAATGGGACGAACCCTCGGGCGAGGGCATCCGGGTCGACGCGGGTTACCAGGCCGGCAACACCGTGACCCCGTTCTACGATCCGCTGCTGGCCAAGCTCTGCGTCCACGCCGCCGATCGTGAGCGTGCCCTGGAGCGGGCCGCTGAAGCGGTCGCCGCCTTCGCCATCGCGGGCCCCAAAACCAACCTGCGCTTTCACGCCGAGCTGCTCACCAGCCCGCAGTTCGTCAGCGGGGACTACGATACGTCCCTGATAGGCACGCTGCGCCCCAGCTAGGACACCGCAGCAGGACTGAGCAGACAGGAGTCGCCGTGGCCGAGATCCGCGCGGAGATGGTCGCGAACGTGTGGAAGGTGGTCGCGGCCCAGGGCGATCACGTCGATGACGGTGACACCCTGGTCATCCTGGAGTCGATGAAGATGGAGATCCCGGTTCTGGCCGAGGGCACCGGTGTGGTCACCAAGATGCACGTCGCCGAGGGCGACGTGGTCCAGGAAGGCGACCTCATCGCCGAAATCGGCTGAACCACGCTGAGCCCGCCGAACCGTACACCCCCGGCTAGACCGAAGTTGGCGTAACTCTGCGTAGGAATCGCTGGCTGACCTGGGATGAGTACCTGATCCGGACCTCTGGATGTAGCCAAAATAGGCGGCGTGTCATACCAGCTTATGGCACGTTTCCCCATAGAATTCAGGTATGGGCCAGCAGCCGACGGCTATGCATGTGGCCAGGATCCGCAGCAGCCACGTGGACAAGCAGGGACAACGGCACGACTACGAATCGCGGTACCTGCGGCGCACCTACCGCGACGGCGGCAAGGTCCGGCATGAGACGCTGGCCAGCCTGTCCGGGCTGGCGGACCAGACGGTCGACTCGATCGAGGCGGCGCTGAAAGGCACCGCGCTGGTGCCGGCCGCCCACGCGGTGACGATCACGTCCTCGCTGCCGCACGGGCACGTCGCCGCCGTGCACGCCATGGCCGCCGGGCTCGGGCTGCCCGGCCTGCTCGGCCCGGCCGGCCCGGACCGGGACCTGGCGCTGGCCCTGGTCATCTCCCGGGTCGTGGCCCCGGCCTCCAAGCTGTCCACCCTGGCCTGGTGGGCGGACACCACCTTGGGGACGGACCTGGGCATCGGCGAGGTGTCCCCCGGCCGGATCTACGCGGCGATGGACTGGCTGGCCGGCCGGCAGGACGCGATCGAGGCGGAGCTGGCCGCCCGCCACCTCGGCCCGGAGCCGAACCCGGCCCGGATGGCGCTGTTCGACCTGTCCAGCTCCTGGGTGGAGGGCCGGTGCTGCCCGCTGGCCGCCCGCGGCTACTCCCGGGATGGCAAGAAGGGCCGGCTGCAGATCGAGTACGGGCTGCTCACCGACCCCGAAGGGCGGCCCGTCGCGGTCCGGGTCTTTCCCGGCAACACCGGGGACCCGGCCGCGTTCACCGGCATCGTCCAGGTAGTGCGGGACAAGTTCGGGCTGGCCAAGATGGTCATGGTCGGGGACCGGGGCATGATCACCTCCGCCCGGATCACCGCGCTGAACCAGCTGGAGGACGGGACGGCCCGGCAGGACGCCTCCGCTTACAGCTGGATTACCGCGCTGCGCGCCCCGGCCATCAAGAAGCTGATGGCCGAGGACGGCCCGCTGCAGCTCAGCCTGTTCGACGAGCAGGACCTGGCCGAGATCACCAGCCCGGACTTCCCCGGCGAGCGCCTGGTCGCCTGCCGCAACCCGGTGCTGGCCGCCGAGCGCGCCCGCAAACGCGAGGACCTGCTAGCCGCCACCGAGAAGCTGCTCGCCCCGATCACCGCCCGGGTCGCCGCGGGCCGGCTGTCCGGCGCCGCGGCGATCGGCGTCGAGGTCGGCAAGGTCATCACCAAGTACAAGACCGCCAAGCACTTCAGCCTCACCATCACCGATGACAGCCTGGCCGTGACCCGCCGCCAGGCCCAGATCGCCGGGGAAGCCGCCCTGGACGGCATCTACGTGATCCGGACCCCCCTCCCGCCCGGCGACCTGGACGCCCCCGCCGTGGTCACCGCCTATAAGAACCTCGCCCGCGTCGAACGGGACTTCCGCTCGATCAAATCCGACGACCTGGACCTGCGCCCGGTCTTCCACCGCCTGGAAGAACGCGTCCGCGCCCACGTGCTGATCTGCATGCTCGCCTGCTACCTCACCTGGCACCTCCGCCAGGCCTGGGCGCCGCTAACCTTCACCGACGAGTACCCGCCGCAGCCCGGCAACCCCGTCGCCCCGGCCCGCCGCTCCCCGGCCGCCCAGGCCAAGGCCTCCGCCCGGCACGACCCGGCCGGCCGCCCCTACCGCAGCTTCCGCGGCCTGCTCGCCCACCTGGCCACCCTGACCCGCAACCAGGTCCGCTTCGCCGGCACCCGCGTCACCGTGCCAGTCCTGGCCGAGCCGACCAGCACCCAGCGGGACGCCTTCGAACTCATCGGCACCCCGATCCCGCTCACCTTGAAGTAGCCAGAACCCCATCCCCGCAAAACCGCGGAACCCCAGGCCAACAGCCGGATCACTCACCCCACGACCGGCAACTTCGGGCTAGCCGAACCGGTCCGGATGCCGGGCGCTGTTGCCCAGCCGGGAGCCGCTGAACCCCACCGTCGAGCCCGCAACCTG
>DATDGI010000178.1:0-14921 GCA_036522155.1 Streptosporangiaceae bacterium | reverse complement strand
GCACCAGTCGTGCACCGTGGTGATGCCGGAGCTGATCGCCTCCGCGCAGGCCAGGCGGGTGCCCTGGTAGATGTCGTCGGGGCCGAACGCGCGGCCAAGCTCCACCGACACCTTGAAGTAGCCCGGCCCCGGCGCCTCCCCGACATGCTCCGCAGCAGCGTGTTCCACATGTGCCAGTGGGTGTCCACCAGCCCCGGGGCGACGATCATCCCGGCCGCGCCGAGCTCGGCCGTGCCGGGCGGCACCGCCAGCCCCTCCCCCACCGCGATGATCTTGTCGCCGGCGATGTGCACGTCGCCGCGGGCCAGTTCCCCGATCGCCGGGTCCATGCTCAGCAGGTAGCCGTCGCGGATGACCAGGCCGCCGTGATTCCCACCCCCGCCTGACGTGCTCGGCAAGGCGCTGGTCACCCGGCCGATGCTACTGAAGACCCGGCCGGCCATGGTAGGCATGGCGCATGGCCGAACTTATCCCCCGGCGGGTCCTCTTCGGTAACCCGGAACGCGCCCGTCCCATGATCAGCCCGGATGCCAGCATGCTGGCCTGGATCGCCCCCCATGAGGGAGTGCTCAACGTATGGACGGCCCCGCTGGACCCGGACGGGGCCGACTGGGCCGCGGCCCGGGTGGTGACCGACGACACCGACCGCGGAATCCGGATGTTCGGCTGGGCCCACGACGGCCGCCACCTGCTGTACCTGCAAGACAACGGCGGTGACGAGAACTGGCGCCTGCACGACGTGGACCTGAAGACCATGCAGAGGCGCGACCTCACCCCGTTCGACGGCGTGCAGGCCCACATCATCGCCACCGAGAAGAAGTTCCCTACCGACGTGCTGGTCGGGCTGAACCGGGACAACCCGCAGCTGCACGACGTGTACCGGCTCGACCTGGTCACCGGTGAGCTGGTCAAGGAGGTGGAGAACCCCGGGTTCGTCGGCTGGGTGGCCGACGCCGAACTCGTGGTCCGGTGCGGGATCGCTCCCCAGCCGGACGGCGGCCTGGTGCTCATGGTCCGCGACGGGGCCGGCGGAGACTGGCGGCCGCTGCTGGCCATCGCCGCGGAGGATGCGATGACCAGCGAGCCGATCACGATCAGCGCCGACGGCCACTCGCTGCTGGCGACCAGTTCGGTGGGCGCCAACACCGCCCGGCTGGTCCGGATCGACCTGGCCACCGGGGCCACCGAGGTGCTGGCCGAAGACCCGGAGGCGGACGTGACCGCGGTGCGGCTGCACCCGGACACCCGGGAGCCGCAGATCGTCACCATCCTCCGGGAACGGTCGCACTACCAGGCGCTGGACCCGGCCCTGGCCGGTGACCTGGCCGCCATCCGCGCCCTGCACCCCGGTGACCCGGGCATCGGGGACGGTGACGAGGACGACGCGATATGGGTCGTGGGCTTCACCAACGACACCGGTGCCGTCCCCTACTACCTGTACGACCGGCAGCGGCAGTCGGCGCACTTCCTGTTCGAGCACCAGCCGGCGCTGTCACGGTACGAGCTGGCGCCGATGGAGCCGCTGGAGTTCACCGCCCGGGACGGGCTCACCATCCACGGGTATGCCACGTTCCCGCCCGGGGCCGGCCGCAGCGGGCTGCCCACGGTGCTCAACGTGCACGGCGGGCCGTGGGCGCGGGACGCCTGGGGATTCGACGCGGGGGCGCAGTGGTTCGCCAACCGGGGCTATCTGTGCCTGCAGGTCAACTTCCGCGGCTCCACCGGCTACGGCAAGGCCTTCGTCAACGCCGGCGACCGCGAGTGGGGCGGGAAGATGCAGGACGACCTGCTGGACGCGGTCGACTACACGGTCGGCCAGGGCTGGGCCGACCCGGCCCGGGTGGCGATCTTCGGCGGCTCCTACGGCGGCTACGCGGCCCTGGCCGGGGTCGCGTTCACCCCGGACCGTTTCCGCTGCGCGGTCGACATCGTCGGCCCGTCCAACCTGAAGACGCTGATCGAGACCATCCCGCCGTACTGGGCGCCGATGCTCGCCATGTTCCACGCCCGGGTGGGCGACCCGGAGCAGGACGCCGATTTCCTGTGGTCCCGCTCCCCGCTGTCGCGGGCGGCCAGCATCCGCACTCCCCTGCTCATCGCCCAGGGCGCCAACGATCCCCGGGTCAAGCAGGCCGAGTCGGAGCAGATCGTCGGCGCGCTGCGCGCGGCCGGAATCGACCACGAGTACATGCTGTTCCCTGACGAGGGCCACGGTTTCGCCAAGCCGGAGAACCGGCTGCGCTTCTACGCGGCCGCGGAACGATTCCTGGCCCGTCACCTGGGCGGCCGGGCCGAGGAGTAGTAGCTGGGATGGTCGAGGAGTAGCCGGGATGGTCGAGCTCAAGACCGACGCGGCCATGGACGCCATGCGCGAGGCCGGGCGGGTGGTCGCACAGGCGCTGGCCGCGGTCAGGGACACCGCTACGGTCGGCTCGACGCTGCTGGAACTGGACGAGGTCGCGCACGGCGTGCTGCGCGCGGCCGGGGCCGGCTCCCCGTTCCTGAACTACCGGCCGAGCTTCGCCCCCACCCCGTTCCCGGCGGTGATCTGCGCCTCGGTCAACGACGTCATCGTGCACGGCATCCCCGACGGCTACCGGCTGCGGGACGGGGACCTGGTGAGCATCGACTGCGGCGCCGAACTGGACGGCTGGACCGGGGACGCGGCCATCAGCTTCACGGTGGGCACCGCCGAAGAGGCGGACCTGGTCCTCATCGAAACGGCCGAGAAGGCGCTCGCCGCCGGGGTGGCGGCGGCGGTGGCCGGTAACCGGATCGGCGACATCTCGGCGGCCATCGGGGCGGTCGCCCACGCGGGCGGGTATGGCATCCCGGCCGGTTTCGGCGGGCACGGCATCGGCCGCCATATGCACGAGGACCCGCATGTGCCCAACGACGGCCGGCCGGGCCGCGGCATGCGGCTGCGGCACGGCCTGGTGCTGGCCATCGAGCCGATGCTGATGGCCGGCGGCGGCGAGGACTTCGGGGTGGCGCCGGACGGCTGGGCGCTGCGCACGGTGGACGGCAGCCGGGCCGCGCACGCCGAGCACAGCGTGGCCATCACCGACAGCGGGCCCCGGATCCTCACCCTCCCCTGAGGTCCGGGCCGGCGGCTCAGGCCCGGGACTCTGCCATGAGGCCGGCCAGGGCCGGCCCGGGCTCGAGCACGTACAGGCCCCCGGCGAACCGGTCGGTGACCCATATGAGATCGTTTGCATCCACGAACAGGTCGTTGATCTGCGGGACGGCCTGGCCCGGCGGCGGCTCCGGGATCCAGTGCGCCACCTCCACCGGGTGGGCCGGATCGGCCAGGTCGTAGACCCGCACCCCGGCGCTGAAGTAGGTGGCGAACACCAGCCGCTCGCTGCGGTAGGAACCGGCCTGGTTCTCGTGCAGGTTGTGGGCGCCGAACCGGAGCGGCAGCCCGGCGAAGCCGGCCGGGTGCGGGCACTGCGCCAGCACCGCCGGGGTGTCATCGGCCACGTCGATCACCCGGATCGCCCGGCGGGGCGCGTGTGGGCCGTCGGTCACCTGCTCGTCGGTGACGACCACCAGGCCGCGGCCGGGCAGCGGCAGGCAGGTGTGGGTGGACCCGCCGTCCCAGGCCAGCCGGGCCACCTGCCGCGGGCGGGTGATGTCGGCCACATCCAGCACCACCAGGCCCGCGTCGTCGTACCCGAGGTAGGCGCGATCACCGGCGATCAGCGCGTGGTGCGCGGCGTACCGCTCCCCCGCGGGCCAGCCCGGCTCCTCGTCCTCCCGCTGGCCCGGCCACCACCAGCGGGCGGCCTCGGCGGGCCGCGCCGGGTCGGCCAGGTCCAGCACCACCCAGATACGGTCGCGGAAGCCGTCGGGGATGGCCGAGAAGTGCGCGTACCGGCCGCCGGTCCACACCACGCGGTGCACGCCGCGGCCGCCGCTGGGCCAGAACGCGGCCGGCTCGGGCCGCAGCGGGTCGGCCAGCCGGTAGATGGCCAGCCCGGCCGAGAACGGCTCGGTCATGGCTGCCCGGTAGGGGAACTTCTCGTGGTTGACCAGCAGCAGGCCGTCCGCCACCTGCACCTTGTGGGTGTGGGTGCGGGCGGGCGCGGGCCACTGGGTCACCAGCGCCGGCCGGGCGGGGTCGGCCACGTCCAGGATGGTGGTGCCCATCCCGGTGGTGCCGGTGTGCCCGACGTAGAGGGCGTCCCCGTGCCGGATCACCTGCATGCCGTCGCCGAAGCCGCCCAGGCCGTGCTGGGCGAGCAGGCGCAGCCCGGAGGCGCTGGCGGTCAGCGCCCCGGCGGTCATGCCCGCGCGGCCGGGGCCCGGCTCACCCGGCCACCGAGCTTGTCCGCCGCCCAGTCGGCGGCGGCATAGCGGTGGAACGGGGCCAGGTTGGCGCAGCCGTGGTTGCCCTTCTCCAGCAGCAGCAGTTCCGCGGGCCCGCCGGCCTCGTCGACCAGGCGCTGCGCGTGCTGCCACGGGATGAGCCGGTCCAGCTTGCCCATGACCGCCAGCAGCGGGCACCGGATCAGTTCCGCCCGGCCCGCCAGCGACAGCGTCCCCGCCCTGTCCCGGGCGGTGTCCAGGTCGGGCGAGAAGGACCGGACCCGGAACGCCTCCCGGGTGAGGATGGGCAGGTTGTCCCAGTTGTCGGCGAAGCTGTACGGGCCGGCCAGCGCGATGCACGCCTTGACCCGGCTGTCCCCGCTGGCCACCCGGGGCGCGTAGTAGCCGCCGAGGCTGACCCCCCAGATCCCGACCCGGTTGGGGTCCAGGCTGGGCACCCCGGCCAGGTAGTCGATGATCGCCCCGCCGGGGACCTCCCAGTCCCCCCGGATCGCCAGCTGGTACTCGGCCTCGCCCTGGCCCGGGCCGTCCACGCTGAACGTGGCCAGCCCGCGGGCCAGGAACAGCTCCTCGGTGCTGCGCAGTTCCTCCTTGGTCGAGTCCAGCCCGGGAACCATGATCATCACCGGGTGCGGGCCCTCCCCGGCCGGCTCGCGCAGGACACCGACCATTTCCGCGCCGTCGAACGGGATCTCGACCCGGCGGCCGGGCGGGTCCAGGTAGGGCAGCGCGTCGCTGAGGCAGGCGACGGCCTTCTGGTGGGCGGCGCGCATCTGGCCGAGGTCGTTGACGAACAGGAACTTGGCGAAGTGGTAGTAAACCGCCGCCTGTGCCAGGTGCGCGCCCGCCGACATTTCCTGGCCCGCGGCCAGCGCGTCCCGGCCGAGTTGCTCGTGCTCCGCCGCCACCGCGCTCCAGCCGGCGCACCAGTCATCCCAGGTGGCCAGCCCACTGGTGATCCGCTCGAAATCGCCGGCGGTCACGCCGTTCATCGTGAACCGCGGCGCCCAGTGTGAGATGGCCATGGCCACCCGGTCGTCCATTGCGCTCCTCCCAGAGTCGGTGGCGAAATTCTGCAAACGAATGCATACTCTCTCAGGTAGGGACGGTCAAGCCTGAGGGTAACGATCCCGGCCGCTGCCACCTGGGCCGGCCCACCCGCCCGGCCGGTGGCCGCGGCGCGAGGGAGACGATGGAGCAGCAACTGCACGTGACCGTGAATGGCGAGAGCCGAGCGCTGGCCTGTGAGCCGGACGCTCCGCTGCTCGATGTGCTCCGCCACGAGCTGGGCCTGTCCGGCCCGCGGTTCGGCTGCGGGCTCGGCCTGTGCGGGGCGTGCTTCGTGCTCATCGACGGCCAGGCGCGCTCCTCCTGCGACTTCCCCGCCTGGGCGGCCGAGGGCAGGCAGGTGACCACGGTCGAGGGGCTGCTGGACGGTGACACCCTAGACGCGGTCCAGCAGGCGTTCATCGACGAGCAGGCGGCCCAGTGCGGCTACTGCACGTCCGGCATGGTGGTGAGCGCGGTGGCACTGCTGCGCGGCAACCCCTCGCCCACCGAGCAGCAGGTGCGGGAGGCGCTCGACGGCAACCTGTGCCGCTGCGGCGCGCACCGCCGGGTCATCGGCGCGGTCATGAAGGCAGCCAGCGAGGTGGCCGGCCGGGCCGCCGGATGAGCCAGCCGCCCGCGCCGCTGCCACCCACCCTGGCGGCCAATCCGCGGCTTGCGGTCTGGCTCGACTTCGCCGAGCCGGGCGTGGTGACGATCAGATCCGGCAAGGTCGAGTACGGCCAGGGGGTGTGGACCGCGCTCACCCAGATCGCCGCCGAGGAACTCGATGTGGACCTGCGCCGGGTCCAGATCGCCCCGGTGTCCACCGCCACCAGCCCCGACGAGGGGATCACCTCGGGCAGCCGGTCCATCGAGGAGTCCGGGTCCGCGCTGCGGCAGGCGTGCGCCCAGGCCCGGTTCGCCTTCCTGTCCGTCGCCGCGGATCTGCTGGGCGCCGAGGTGACCGCCCTGGCCGTGACCGACGGCGAGATCACCGACGGCGGGGCCCGCACCGGCCTCAGCTACTGGTCGCTGTCCGGGCGGGGGCTGCTCGACCGCGCGGCGGGCGAGCCGCGCCCGGCGAAGGCGCCCGCCCGCTGGTCGGTGGCGGGCCGCAGTGTCCCCCGGATCGACATCCCGGACAAGGTGACCGGGCGCCCGCGGTTCGTGCACGACCTGGTCCTGCCGAGCATGCGGTACGGCCGCGTGGTCAGGCCCCCCGCCCCGGCGGCGGTCCTCCTCTCCCCCGGCGATCCCTCCCTGCCCGGCGACGTGGTTACCGTGCGTGACGGGTCGTTCCTGGGGGTCGTGGCCCCCACCGACCGCACCGCGCTCGCCGCCGCGGCGGCGCTGGCCCGGGCGGCGAGCTGGCAGGTGACCGAATCCCTGCCCGATGAGCAGGACCTGAAGGGGTTCCTGCTGTCCGCGCCCGAGCAGGCGGTCACCATCGACGAGCAGCACGACGAGAGTGCGGCCGCCGCCGTCACCCAGACGCTGACCGCCGAGTTCACCCGGCCCTTTCTGGCGCACGCCTCGATGGCCCCGAGCTGCGCGATCGCCCGCTGGGACGGCGGGGAGGTCACCGTCTGGAGCCACACCCAGGGCCCGTTCGCGCTGCGCGGCGCGATCGCCACCGGCCTGGGCCTGGCCCCCGGGCAGGTGACGGTCAACCACGTGGAAGGGGCGGGCGCGTACGGGCACAACGGCGCCGATGACGCGGCCATGGACGCGGTGCTGCTGGCCCGCGCGGTGCCCGGCCGCCCGGTGCGGGTGCTGTGGCGGCGCGAGGACGAGATGAGCTGGGCCCCGCTGGGCTCGGCCATGCTGGCCCGGCTGTCGGCCGGGCTCGACGCCGGTGGCCGGATCGCCTGCTGGCGGCAGGACGTGTGGAGCAATGGCTTCATCGGCCGCCCCGGCACCGGCGGCGAGCCGCGGCTGCTGGCCCTGGCGCACCTGGCCGGCGGCCAGCCGATCAGCCCGGCGGCCGATGGCCCGCCGACCGGCGCGATGGGCTCCACCCGTAACGCCGTGCCCGGATACGACATCGCCGACCGGGTGGTGGTCCGGCACCGGCTGCTCACCATGCCGATCCGCACCTCGTCGCTGCGCTCGCTCGGCGCCTTCCTCAACGTCTTCGCCATCGAGTCATTCATGGACGAGCTGGCCGCCGCGGCCGGGGCCGAACCGGTCGCGTTCCGGCTCGCCCACCTGTCCGACCCGCGCGCCCGCCGGGTCATCGAGCAGGTGACGGACCTGGCCGGCTGGGCCGGCCGTACCGGCGGCGGCGACGGCGTGGGTTACGGCCTCGGCTACGCCCGGTACAAGGGCCTGGCCGGCTACTGCGCCGCGGTCGCCCGGATCGAGGCGGAGACCGACGTGCGGCTGACCCATCTGTGGCTGGCCGTGGACGTGGGCCGGGTCATCAACCCGGACGGGGTGATCAACCAGGTGGAGGGCGGTGCCATCCAGAGCGCCAGCTGGGCCCTGCGGGAGCGGGTCCGGTTCGACCGGACCCGGATCACGTCGTTGAGCTGGGACACCTACCCCATCCTGCGGTTCACCGAGGTGCCGCAGGTGGAGGTGCGGATCGTGGACGCCCCCCGCGAGCGGGAGACCGGCGCGGGCGAGGTCGCGCAGGGCCCGGTGGCGGGTGCGATCGGCAACGCGGTGGCGGACGCGGTGGGCGTGCGGGTCCGGGATCTGCCGCTCACCCGGGAGCAGGTCGCCCAGGCGATCGAGAACAGCTAGGCCAGCCGCGGGTCAGTGAGGGCCGAACAGGGCGCTGACCGACTCCCCCTCGTGGATGCGGCGGATCGCCTCGGCCAGCTCCGAGGCCACCGACAGCACGGTCAGCTTGCCCGGGTGCGGCCCGGGCACCGGCACGGTGTTGGTGCAGATGATCTCCTTCACCTCCGGCTGCGCCGTGATCCGCGCCAGCGCGCCGTCGATGAAGAGCCCGTGCGTGCAGGCGATCCTCACCCCCCGCACGTCTTGCTCGCGCAACCGGGCGATCAGTGCCAGCAAGGTGGTGCCGCGGGCGATCTCGTCGTCGAGCACGATCACGTCCCGGCCCGCCACGTCGCCGATGATGGAGGTGATGGCCACCTCGGTGTCGCTGACGCGCTGCTTGGCCCCCGCCGCCACCGGCAGTCCCAGCAGGCGGGCGAAGGCCGCGGCCGACTTGGCGTAGCCCAGGTCGGGTGCGACCACGACCGTGCCGGACAGGTCGTCACCATCGAAATACCCGGCCAGCTCGCGCAGCGCGTGCAGGTGGTCGACCGGGACCGAGAAGAAGCCGTGCACCTGCGGCGAATGCAGCGTCATCGTCAGCACCCGGCTGGCCCCGGCGGCGACCAGCAGGTCGGCGACCAGCCGCCCGCCGATCGAGACCCGCGGCATGTCCTTCTTGTCCGAGCGGGCGTAGGCGTAGTGCGGGATGACCGCGGTTACCCTGGCCGCCGAGGCGCCCCTGGCCGCGTCCAGCATCAGCAGCAGCTCGACCAGATGCTCCTGGACCGGCGGGCTGAGCGGCTGGATGAGGAAGACATCCCGTTCCCGGCAGTTCGACTGCAGCTGGACCTCCAGGCAGTCGTTCGCGAAACGGCGCAGCCGCACCGGGAGCAGCGGCTCGCCGAGTGCCTGGCAGATCTCCGCCGACAGATCCGGATGGGCGCTGCCGCTGAAGACGGCGATATCCCGCACGCTGCCCAAGGCTACTAGGACGCTACCGCTGACCAGGGAGTAGATCGCCGGGCCATCGAGGCGAGCTGACCGCCACCGCGGCCGCAGGCGGCGGCGGGCTAGGGCTTGCGCCCGATCCCGCAGTAGGTCGGCAGGTCCTGGGTGAGGGCGAGGTCCTCCGGGTCCGGGCGCCAGCGGTTCAGCGGGACCAGCCCCGGCTCGAGCAGTTCCAGGCTCTGGTAGAAGCGGGCGATCTCATCTCTGGACCGCAGGTTGAGATTGGTCGGCATGCGCTCGTTCAGCCGCCGGGTGGCTTCGCGCACGGTGCTGGTGTCGATATCCCTGGCCGTGTCCGACTCGGCGAAATAACTGCCGGACGGCACGGCGCCGAGCAGCCGCGACACGATCGAATGCGGGTCGTCGGAGTCGGGAATGTACTGCAGGACCATGAGGGCCAGAATGGCCACGGGCCGGCTGAAGTCCAGCGTCCGGGCGGCCTCGGTGAGGATCAGGTCCACATCGCGGGCATCGGCCGAGATGTAGGCGGTCTCGCCCGGCGCGGAGCTGGTCAGCAGCGCCCGGGCATGGGCGAGCACGACCGGGTCGTTGTCCACGTACACGACCCGGCTGTCGGGCGCGATCGACTGGGCGACCTGGTGGGTGTTGTTGACCGAGGGAAGGCCGGTGCCGATGTCGAGGAACTGGCGGACGCCAGCCTGGTCCGCCAGGTAGTGCACGGCCCGCCGGAGGAACCGCCGGTTCGCGCGCACCCCGGTGAGGATGGCCGGGTTGGCGGTGGCGGCCGCTTCGCCCGCCGCGCGGTCGGCCGGGTAGTTGTCCTTCCCGCCCAGCCAGTAGTCGTACACCCGGGCCGGATGGGCGACACTCGTGTCGATCTCCACCGGCGTCGCGTCCTCCGCGGCCGTCCCCTGGAACCATTCCGCCGTCACCGGAGCCGCCTTTCGATCCGCCATTTCGTGCTGCGAGCATAATCGACCGGGCGCGAACCCGCCCATGGCCGGTTCAGTTCGGCCGCAGCCATTCCAGCCGCGCCAGCCTGCGCCCGGCCAGGTGCAGCCAGTGCTCGGAGCGGGCCAGGGCCGGCCCGGTGCCGCCTGCCAGGGCGGCCAGCGTGAGGACGGCCGCCACGGCTGGTGGCGGGCCACCGAGCTGGCCGGCCACCAGCGCCACCGGCACGCCGGCCGCGGTGGCCGCCTCGATCACCGTCCCGGCCGCCTTCCCGGTCAGCGAGGTGGCGTCGAACCGGCCCTCGCCGGTGACCACCAGATCGGCGGCCGCGATCGCCTGATCCAGGCCGGCCAGCCGGGCCAGTTCGGGGGCGCCGGGGGTGATGGCCGCACCCCAGCCCGCCGCCAGGCCGTAACCGGTGCCGCCCGCCGCCCCGGCCCCGGGCGCGCCCGGGTCGCCGCCCAGCAGTCCCGCCAGCCGGGCCAGGCCCGCCTCCAGCCGGGTGACCTGGCCGGGGGTGGCGCCCTTCTGCGGGCCGAACACCGCGGCCGCACCGGCCGGCCCGAGCAGGGGCGCGGTCACATCGGTCAGGCAGGTGACCCCGGCCGGCGGGGGCCGAAGGGCCGAGGTGTCAACCTCGGCCAGCCTCACCAGCGCTCCGCCCCCGGGCCGCAGCGGCCGGCCCGCGGCGTCGAGGAACCTGGCACCCAGCGCGGCCAGCGCACCGGTGCCCCCGTCGGTGGCGGCGGAGCCGCCGAGCCCGACGAGCACGCGGCGGGCGCCGCCGTCGAGTGCGATGCCGAGCAGCTCGCCCAGCCCGGTCGTCTGCGCCCGCATCGGGTCGGGGCGGGCCAGCAGCGGCAGCCCGCTGGTGCGGGCCAGTTCCACCGCGGCGGCCGCGCCGGGCAGGTCCAGCCAGTCGCACTCCACCGGTGCGCCGCCCGGGCCGGTGACCAGGGCCCGCCGCCAGCGCGCCGCGGGCACCGCGGCCGCGAGCACGTCCAGCGTGCCCTCACCGCCGTCGGCCAGGGGCAGCTGGGTCACCTGGTCGGCGGGCCGTTCGGCCAGCCAGCCCTCCGCCAGCGCGGTGGCGGCCGCGGTGGCGGTGATGCTCCCCTTGAACGAGTCGGGGGCGATCACCAGCCGCACCGGGTGCCCCTATCCCCCGGCGGGCTGGTACGGCGGCAGGCCCAGCTTGTCCCGGATGGCCTGCTGGACCTCGTCCTTGCCGGGCCGGGCGTCGACGGTGACCACGTACTCCTTGCGCCGGAACAGGTCCAGCACCGGGTTGGTCTTCTCGTGGTAGTCGCGCAGCCGGACCGCGAGCGCCTCCTCGGTGTCGTCTTCCCTGGTGACCAGGGCGCCACCGCAGACGTCGCAGGTGCCCTCCACCGCCGGGCGGCCCGCGATCAGGTTGTAGTCCAGGCCACAGCCCGAGCACAGCCGGCGGGCGAGCACGCGCCGGCGCACCTCGGAGTCGGGCAGGTCCAGATGGATCACGCCGTCGATGTCGTAACTTTCCAGGAAGAACTCCGCCTGCCGCCGGTTGCGCGGGAAGCCGTCGATGACGAACCCGTAGTTCCAGTCGTGCTGAGTGAGCCGCTCGGCGGTCACCGACTCGGCCAGGTCGTCGCCGACCAGCTCGCCGGCGGCCATGATCCGCCGCACCTGGGCCCCGACCTTGGTGTGCTGCTGCACGTGCCAGCGGAAGATGTCGCCGACGCTGATGTGCACCAGGTCCAGGCCGGCGCAGAGCAGCGCGGCCTGGGTGCCCTTGCCGCTGCCCTGGACGCCCATGATGACGTATTTCCGCATACCGCCAACCCTCGCATACCCGGCCCTCAGCCGGCCGGATCAGGCAGGTCCTGGCTCCGGTCCTCGATCTCCCAGGCGTGGTCGAGCGCATGCCAGGCGATCCGCCGGGCGGCGTAACGGGGCGGCCAGCCGCCTGCCACCTGCGGCTGGCCGTCGCCCGGCCGGGCCAGCACCTCGCAGATGCCCGCTCGCAGCGCGGCGACCGCGGCGGCGTCGCCAGCGGCGGGCTGGCGGTGCCGGACCCCCAGCTTGCGGGCGTACGCGTGGTCCGCGCCGTGCACATGCGCGGCCATCTTGTCCCGGTCCCGGCCGCCGCCGCGCGGTCCCTTCCGCAGCTCCTCGGGTGCACCCGCGGCAACCTGATCGAAGACCTCCCAGGAGGCCCGGACGAGCGCGGTCATCAGGCCCGCGGTCGCCTCGTCCACCGGCGCGTAGTCGCTGGCGGGGATTTCCATCGGCGCGCCGAAGTCAGCGCCGTACCGGCTGGTGAGCCGCTCGGTGACGGTGAACTCCTCCGGTGCCCCGGGCCCGGCCGGAAGCCCGGCCCTCCGGACCGCCACCGCGTAGCGCGGCGCGTAGGCGGCCAGGGTCTCCATCGCCAGTTCGGCCGACCGGCCGCGGCGGCACCAGCCCGTCCAGTCCAGCGCGCAGGCGAACACCCACCGCTTGCCTTCCTCCAGATAGATACGCAACGGGACTGCGCCCGCTCCCGCCGTCATCCGGCTGGCCCCGGCTCCCGCTCAGGCGTAGTAGCGGAAGACCGCCTGGGCCACGCAGGCCGGCTTCTCGCTGCTCTCAAGCTCGATGGTGCAATCCATGACCGCCTGCACGGCGTTGACGCCGGCGTCCTCGACCGCCCCGACCCGAGCGGCCAGCCTGACCTTCGAGCCCACGGGCACCGGAGCGGGGAACCGGACCTTGTTCAGCCCGTAGTTGATTCCCATGCTCACCCCCCGGACCTCGGCTAGCTCGCTGAACAGGTGGACGACCAGGGACAGGGTCAGGTAGCCGTGGGCGATCGTGCCGCCGAACGGCCCCGCCGCTGCCTTCTGCGTGTCCACGTGGATCCACTGGTGGTCGTCGGTCGCGTCGGCGAAGGCGTTGACCCGGTCCTGGGTGATCTCCAGCCAGCCGGTGTGGCCCAGGTCGGCCCCGGCCAGGGCCTTGAGCTCGTCGAGCCCGTTTGCGGTGACGGTCATGCAGGTCCTCCTGTGGTGCGGGGGGCGGGGGCACCAGGCTGGGCCGGCCGTCAGCCGTCCAGCCGCAGCCGGCGTTCGCAGCTCCTGCGGACCTTTGGGTCGAGCGAGTCCCGCAGCATCGGCCAGTCTTCCCGCAGCAGCCGGGCATTGACGAACCGCGCCATGTCGTTGCGCCGTCCCTGGGTGATCACGATGCCGTACAGGCTGCGGCGCACCCGGTCGTCGGACAGGTCGAACTCGCGCAGGCCCGGCCAGGCCAGGTGACGTGGCAGGACCACGACACCCTGGGCCGGCCCGTGCAGCTCTTCCAGGCTGGCAGGCAGCCGCCCGGCCCGGGCCGATCGCCCAGGCAGGAGCAGATCTGTCAAAGGCATGCTCCGATTATCGCCGAACGCCAGGACGTGCCCGCGCAGGGACTCGCGGGGACAGCCCGCCGGTCCGGCTAGACTCGGCGCATGTCCGGCACGCAGGCATTCCGCCGGTGGCGGTTCCTGTTCACCCCCAGATGGCTGGGCTGGCACTTCCTCGTCATCGCCAGTGTGATCGGCATGCTCTGGCTGGGCGACTGGCAGCTGCGCCGGGCCGAGTCAGGAAACGCGCTCAGCTGGGCTTACACCTTCGAGTGGCCCCTCTTCGCGATCTTCGCGGTGTTCTTCTGGATCAAGACAATCCGGGACGAGGCCCATCCGGAAGAGGAGGCCGGGCCGGCCCCCGAGGTCAGCCTGCCGGCTGGCGCCCGCCAGGCGCCGGGCGGGGCCGGGCTGGCCGACGGCGAGCCGACCGGGCCTGAGGATGACGAACTCGCCGCCTACAACGCCTACCTCGCCCGGCTTTCCAAGGAAGTCAAGGGCCACGGCCGGTGGCACGGGCTCAGGTAGCCTGCCCGCCGCCCCGGCCCGTCAGCGCACAAAGGAGGTCAGGCCGGTGCGCCTGAACGTCATCTTGTACCGGGTGATGGCCTACGTGACCGGTGTGGTGCTCATCGTCCTGTGCGTGCTGGCCATCATGCAGGCGTTCACCAACGACGGCGGGCTGGTGAACACGGTCGGCACCGTGCACGGCGGCCTGTACATCATCTACCTGCTGGTCGCGTTCCCGCTGAGCCGGCGGCTGCGGCTCTCCCCGGCGCCGACGGTGGCGCTGCTGCTGGCCGGGACCGTGCCGGTGATGACCTTCATCGTCGAGCGCCGGATCAGCCACCGCTACATCGACCCGGCGCTGGCCGCCCTGCCCGAGCCGCCGCCCGCGGCCGCCGCCTCCTGAGCGGTGCCCGCGGCGTTCGCCGCACCGGCACCCGCTGTTTCCACCCTGGTCACAGCCATAGCGCATACTCACATCATGCGCACCGCGTTCCTGGACCACCCCGGGCCACTGGCCTTCGCGCACCGGGGCGGCCCGGCCCATGCTCCCGAGAACTCCTGGCGTGCGTTCGAGCACGCGGTCGGTCTCGGCTACCGGTACCTGGAGACCGACGCCCAGGCCACCGCGGACGGGGTGCTCATCGCCTTCCACGACCGCACGCTGGACCGGGTCACCGGCCGGCCGGGCCGGGTTTCCCGGCTGCCGCTGGCCGACATCGCCACCGCCCGGATCGGCGGCACCGAGCCCATCCCGGTACTGGAGGATCTGCTGGCCGCCTGGCCGGACGTGCGCTTCAACATTGACATCAAGGACGGCCCGGTGATCGCGCCGCTGGTGCAGGTGATCCGGCGCACCAACGCCTGGGACCGGGTCTGCGTCTGCTCGTTCTCGGCCGCCCGGCTCCGGGCCACCTGGCGGGCGCTCGGCCGGCCGGTGTGCATGGCGGCCTCGCCGCTCGGCGCGGCCATGGTCAGGTTCGGCGGGCCGCGGGGCCCGCGTGACTCACGCGGCCCG
>DATDGI010000177.1:0-4327 GCA_036522155.1 Streptosporangiaceae bacterium | reverse complement strand
GTCGCCGACCTCGACCCCGTACGGCTGGCCGCCGCCGAGGGCGCAGCCGGCGCCGGGCGTGGTGAGGGCGGGTCATGAAGCCCGGCCTTGTCCGCCCCGCACAGCTGGGACGTGCCCCCGACATTGCCCGGGCAGTCCAGCAGGTCCCCGCCGGGAACCAGAACTGGCCGATCTGTGCGCGAGCGCCCCTGTCGCTAATGTCACCACGGGCCTAGAGTCCGGTGGGCAGCGCGGGTTCGGTGGATGGGTGGCGGAATGACGAGGCGATGATGCGAGCTGATCTTCGCGTCCGGTTGGCCGACGGCACGGATGTCGGGTACGCCGAGGCCGGCGATCCTGATGGGCACCCAGTGCTGCACATGCATGGGACCCCGGGTTCCCGGCTGGACGTGAGCATCCCGGCAGCCCGGCGGGCAGCTGAAGATCTTGGCGTCCGGCTCATTGGCCTCGACCGGCCCGGGGTGGGCCTGTCGCCGTTCTACCGTTTCTCCATCAGAGGATACCCGCAGCTGGTACAGGGCTTCGCTGATGCGCTGGGACTTAAGCGGTTCGCCGTCACTGGCGTTTCCAGCGGCGGCAAGTACGCGTGTGCGTGCGCGTGGGCTCTCCCTAACCGGGTGACGCGGGCCGTCCTCGCATCGTCGACCTGTTCATTCGATCTGCCGGGAGCCAAGGCAACCTGGAGCAAGGATGACCGGCTCGTGTACCCCCTCGCCAGCAGGGCGCCATGGCTGCTTCGCCTCATGTTTGCAAAGTTCATTCACGACGTCAGGCGCGACCCTACGGCGATTTTCCCCATGATGAAGAGCCTCGGGCCGGCCGACCAGGAAATCCTGGGGCGCGAGGACTTCCGGCAGATGTTCTGCAGGAACGTGGCCGAGGCATTCCGGCAGGGAGGACGTGGGCTGGCACACGACTACACGCTCGAAGCCCGGCCATGGGGTGTGCCGCTCGGCCAGATCCAGGTGCCCATCGAGATCTGGCACGGCGAAGACGACCGTCTCGTGCCCCCACAGGCGAGCCGCATCCTGGCCGGCGCCCTCCCGGGTGCCACCACACACTTCGTGCCCGGGGAGGGCCACCTCCTGATGGCCGGCAACCATGCCAAAGACGCCCTGCAGTCCGCCCTCAGCGGCTGACGCCGGTGAACCGATGCCCATCCGCTCGCGTCCGGCGATGGAGGGTGTGGCGTTAGTGGTCCCGATCGCGGCGTAGCCGCTCGAGGACTTCGCTGGGATTCTCGGTGGTGACCCGGATCATCGCCCGCATCGCGTCCGCGAGGGCGACGCGCGGCACATCGAGTGCTATCGCGGCCGAATCGGCCCACTGGGTGAGTTGGCGGTAGAGTTCGGGGCTCAGGTCGAGGGTGATCCTGACCGGTTTGGACCGGAGCGCGGTCTGGCCTGGCGGGGGCGCATCGGGTTCTGTGCGCCTTGCCGCGGCGGCGGCCATTTGCGCTTTCCGTTGTTCCCGCTGCGTGGTCATGACCGTACCGAACAGAGGGGAAGGCATCGCTCGATGAGGTCGTGGGCCACGTGACGCCACACATCACGGCCGGCGCGCTTGATGGGCAGGCCGAAGCTTTGGGCGTAGACCTCTAGCCGCGGCACAGCGGTCCCCAGCACGTCGTAACCGAGGCGCTCCAGCGCCTCTCGGGCGTCGGCGGTGGAATGCGCGCGCGCAATGCAGCGGTTCAGCAGGATGGCCGAGCGGACGGGCCTGTCACGCACCGATTCGACCTCGCTTATCTCGTCCCGCACCGGTGTGGTGCGGTTGATCTCGATGGGACTCGGCGCGCAGGGGATCAAGATCTCGTCGGCGTACCGCAGCGCCGACAGGGCGATGCTGGCGTGGTCCTCTAGCTGGGGCGCGTCGATGATCACCACGTCATCGGTGCGGGCGATCTCGGGCAGGCGGCGGTGCAGTTCGCGGGACGGCAGGGCCACGATCCGGAACGGGAACGCCGCCTGCGGGGGCAGCACCGGGTCCATGGCCGCGAGGTCGGACCATTCCAGGGCACTGCCGGAAGGATCGGCGTCCACCAGCAGCACACTGTTCCCGGCCTGGGCGAAGACGTGTGCCAGCCAGACCGCCGATGTGGTCTTGCCCGTGCCCGGCTTGAGGTTGGCCAGGGCGATGCTCAGCCCCGTCATCTCGGCATTATCGCAGCGCATCCGGCATAACGGTAGACAGTCCCGGCCATGCTGGCGGGCGGTGCACACACCGGAACTGTGGGCTACGGAAGGCGCCGCGCCTCCTTGGGCCTGGTTCCGCCCCGGCTGGAGGCTGACCGGGTGATGCTGAAGCTGCAGTGGCGCAGTATTACAGTATCTACGGCCTTACGGCAGGCGGTCGCCGGGCTTGCTGGCGGCGGATGCGACCGGACCCGGCGGCCAGCCGGCGGTGGCCAGGGCATTCGAGCCCGCCGGGCCTCGCGCGGCGGCCACACCTTGGGGCGCGGTGCCCGGGAGCGGCGTTCGCCGCTCCCGGGCGTCCCCCAGAAACCAGCGCACACTGGACAGCCCCTTGCCATAGTGGCGGCAGGACGCCTGCGCGTGCTGGCCAGCCGTCGCCAGAACGCACCAGCTGACCACCGGCCCAAGATCACCGCCCGCCCGTCACCACCCACGAACAAGCATCCCCACAGAGGGTGTGGACACAGCAATGCATTTCATGCAGTGCCGGGGCAAAGTTACCCACAGTCTGTGGACGGCTGTGGAGTAAATCACAGTCGTGTCACCATGCAGCGGCGGTTCTTACACGCTAACCAAGGCCCGGGATGTGAGGCACGTGCCACGGTCGGTCCAAGACAGACACGTGTGCATGCCCTGGCGGCCACCCCGGAGGGATGAAATGCTCACCGCGGCCCGCCGGGCGCGGTCGCCGTATCGAGAATGGAGCCCCTGAGAGTCCGCGACAGGTTTGGTGCAGGGCACGCGGGACCTGGGATTGTCGCTACGAGCACGAACCCCAGCTTCGGTTATTGCCAGGTCCTCCCCGGTGGGTCGTCAAGACCACCACCGGCGGGCGGGCGGTGCTGGCCGGCGGCTGGCTGAACACGGGGTAGCCCTGGTCGCGATGGAGGCGACCGGGGTGTACTGGAAGCCCGTCTATTACGCGCTCGAAGACCGGTTCGAGCTGTGGCTGGCAACGCCCATCGCCCGCGAGCTTCTCGATGGCCAGACGGGCCTGGGGCTGCGCTAGGTGTACTGTCCGGGCACGTTGGTCGAGGTCGTGTGACGACACGATCTGAATGAGCTTGGAAGGCGAAGACCTCCGGGCGTGGAGTGGGGCTGTCTGAGAACCGGCTCCAGCGCCCAGGAGGTCTTCGTGTCCCACGCTAACGCTGCCCTGACTCCGCGGGCCCGTTTGCGGCTCGCCCGGCTGGTCGCCGGCCAGGGCTGGCCGATCGCCCGGGCTGCAGAGCGTTACGACGTGTCGTGGCCCACCGCCAGGCGGTGGGCTGACCGCTACCGCCGGCTCGGGCCGGACGGGATGGGTGATGCCTCCTCGCGCCCCCGGCACTCGCCGGGCAGGACGCCGCAGCCCGTGGTCCGCAAGATCGTCCACCTGCGCTGGAAGCAGCGCCTGGGGCCGGTCCAGATCGCCGCGCAGGCCGGCGCCGCCCCCTCAACGGTCCACAAAATACTGGTCCGGTGCCGGATCAGCCGGCTCTCCCACATCGACCGGGTGACCGGGGAACCGATCCGCCGCTACGGGCACGACCACCCCGGCTCACTGATCCACGTCGACGTGAAGAAACTCGGCAACGTGCCCGGCGGCGGCGGATGGCGCTGCGCAGGCCGCGCCCAGGGCGGGCAGAACCGCAAGCTGACCGCCCATCGCACCGGCCAGCGCAACCCGGCCTGCCGCCATCCCCTGACCGGGACCGCGTTCATCCACACCGTTCTGGACGACCACTCCCGCGTCGCCTGCGCCGAGATCCGCGGCGACGAGACCAAGGAGACCGCTGCCGCCGTGCTCCGCAACGCCGTCACCTGGTTCGCGGCACGCGGCGTGAGAGCCGACCGCGTGCCCTCCGACAACGGCAGCTGCTACCGCAGCCACCTTTGGCGTGACACCTGCACCGAGCTCGGCATCACCCCCAAGCGCACCCGGCCCTACCGGCCCCAGACAAACGGCAAGCTGGAACGCTTCCACCGGACCCTCGCCGACGGCTGGGCATTCAGGAAGTTCTACTCCAGCGAGTCCGCCCGCCGCGCCGCCCTGCCAGCATGGCTCCACGACTACAACCACCACCGGCCCCACACCGCGATCGGACGGTCACCGCCAATGTCCAGGTTGACCAACGTCCCCGATCAGTACA